>CAZHLE010000067.1:0-13858 GCA_964533065.1 uncultured Woeseiaceae bacterium
TATAGACCGCGGTTCCGGCAATATCCGAAGGTTTTCCGATACGTCCGGTCGGAATGCGTTGCGCAACCTTTTCCGGCTCGTCTCGAGCCCAGACGTTCATGTTGCTCGCGAAAGCACCCGGTGCGATCGCATTGACGAGAATGTGTTCAGGCGCGAGCCGTTTGGCAAGCCGTCGGGTCAAATGGATGACGGCCGCTTTGCTGGCGGAGTAGGAATAGGTTTCAGGAAGCGCATTGTAAATGCCGTCGATCGACGCGATGTTGACGACTTTTGCGGGCGTAGCGGCACTGGCGCTGGCGCGCAGCAGTGGTGCGAACTGCTGCGTGAGGAAAAACAGCGACTTCACATTGAGATCCATGACTTTGTCCCAGCCGCTTTCGGAAAACTTGTCGAATTCTTCGCCCCAGGCAGCGCCGGCGTTATTGATCAGAATGTCCAACTGCTTTTCGCGACCAGAGATATCTGCGACGAACTTCCTGATGTTGTCGACCGTTGAGAGATCGCAGGGCAGGGCTATGCATTCGCCATACGCAGACAGCTCTTTCGCTGTTTCTTCGCAGGACTCGGCCTTGCGTGCTGTGATATAGGTGCGTACGCCGCGTTTGACGAACTCCTCGGTGATCATTTTGCCGATTCCGCGTGAGCCGCCAGTGATGACCGCGATTTTTCCTGTGAGGTCGAACATGTCAGTCATGGTTACTTACCGTCAGGTGATGTGAGTTGCGAAAATGGGGAGATGCCCCCACTCATTGTATTGTTGTCGAAATGCCAGCATACCTGATCGATCAGTGCGCCGAAGCCTCGACCCTTAACATAGGAGGACGGACTCACTACAATGGTTTATACGGCGCCCGGATCGTAAAAGTCACGTCTCCGGCCGAAAGGCCGTCGTTGATTGAGGGATAGCCGTTGTGGCTGAGAAAAAACCGCTTACTGTTGATGATGCCTACAGCCTTCAGACACCAGCTGACAGTATTCGACTGTACGGTGAGTGGGCCAGTACCTACGACAATGGGTTTGTTGCTGCGACCGGCTACGTACTCTACCAACAGGTTGTCCGGGTCCTTCTGCAGCAGCAATCCCAAATACATGGAGCCGTTCTGGATATCGGCTGCGGCACCGGCATCGTCGGCGTCGAGTTAAGAAAGGCCGGCGTCGAGACGATCGACGGAATAGATATTTCTGAGCCCATGTTGGCGGAGGCAGGCGACAAGCGCAGCGCTTCAGGCGGTCCCGTCTATCGGCACTTGATCGCGGCGGATCTGACGGGCAAGCTCGAGATGGCCTCAGATCAGTATGCGGCTTTGATCAGCGCGGGAACATTCACACTAGGTCACGTCGGACCGGAGGCGTTCGACGAATTGTGGCGGGTTGCTGCGCCCGGTGCATTGGTCGCAATCGGCGTCCGAACCGCGCACTACGAGCAGGCTGGCTTTGACGCAAAACTCGCGGCCGGGGTGAGCGATGGGATGATAACGCAGCCGAAGCTGGTCGAAATTCCAATCTATTCGGCGAGTAGGCATGAGCACGCAAACGACAAGGCTTACGTTGTTGTATGTCGAGTTACGAAATGATTGTCACTGATCATTTTGTTTATATTCACGTCTCGCGTACTGCAGGAACCTTTCTCAATAAGCTGATCCTGGAGCAGGTGCCGGGCGCGCGAATGCTCCAGTATCATGGTCACCTGCGCGACCTGCCCGCACGGTATTCACAATTGCCCGTCATCGGATTCGTGCGCAATCCATGGGATTGGTACGTATCCATGTATTGCGACTACAAGCGCAAGGGACAATTCGTTTTTCAGATTCTCTCCGATCGCGGCACGCTTGATTTCGAAGCGACGGTCACGCGGTTTCTCAAGCTCGGCGACGATAGCGACCTGAGCCGGAGCTTGCTGCAGCAGCTCACAAGGGTTGCGCCAAGAATCATCAATGCACAAAGACCACAGCGCAATCAGCTGCCAGGATTGCGATCGGAACATTTCGACAGATACCCGGCGGGCATTGGCTACTACACATGGTTGTTTCAGCTGATGTTCGACACCGAGCACGAGCACGAGGTGCACCTGGGCCGTTTCGAGAACCTGCGAAGCGACGCACTGCGACTGTTCGAGGAAACCGGTACGCCGGTTACCGATGGGGTTAGCAGGTATTTGGGTTCCGCCAAGCCGATGAACTGGAGTCCGCGTCCGGCTACGTTTGTCGGAAGCTACGGTCCAGAACTCGAGGCTCTGGTTGCCGACAAAGATAGTTACCTGATCGAACGATTTGGCTACGATTTTTCGGAAGTGGAAAAGTATCCGAAGACGGACTAATTCAAGCGCCTTGGATCCGCGAACGTTGTCGCAATACCCGAGCGAATCAGTGGCATACCTGAATCTAGGCTAGAAAAGCCTTGGCCGCTCGCGCGCGACTGGCTCGATCGTGTCACCGGCATCAATGGTCCGCGCACATTCGTGTCCCGAATATACGGCGTGCACAATTGCGCCTGGCGCGCGGCAGTCACCGATGCTGCGCACGCTGGCGATGCCGGCATCGGCCAGTGCACCGGCATTCGACGTCAATTCGCGGTACAGATCATCGTTCGGTTTCCTCATTCCGACCACGACCAGTGAGCCGCATTCGACTGTGCTGACCGACTTGTCTCGGTAGATGCTGGTCAGCTCGACGACCCCGCTTTCGAATCCGCTTACCGTTTTCTCGAGCTCGGTGCGTATTCCAAGCTCAATCATGCGCGAACGGATCTCGGCCAGCTCGTTGTTCATGAAGGTCCAGGCGGACACCGCGTTAGCGTTGCTGACGATGGTGACCTCGTGGCCATTGTTTCGCAGCAGTTCGGCGAGACAACTGCCCATGTAATAGTGGTCGAAATCGTAAATGACGACCGGGCCATCGAGCGCCCGGCCGGCCATGACGTCGTCGGGTGTAAATACGGCATCGTTATCGAATCCCGCGGACGGATATCCCTTGCCGTCGAGAATGTCCGTCGTCCATCTCGCCCCGGTCGCGATGATCGCATGATCGCAGTCGAAGTCGAGCAGGTCCCGGGCCGACAGCCGGTTGCCGCAATAGACGTCTACGTTGCGCATTTTAGTGATCAGGTTCGTGCGGTAATCCCGCACACGTCCCCAGGTGGCGAGACCCGGCAGCTTCGACTCGACAATTACGCGACCGCCCAGTTCCTCGCCAGCCTCGGCGAGCGTCACTGCAAAACCGCGTTGGCCCAGCGCGCGCGTGCACTCAAGTCCTGCCGGTCCGGCGCCAACGACGAGGACACGGGTGCCGGAATTGCCGGGTGGTATGCGTTCCGGGTGCCAGCCACGTCGCCACTCTTCGCCCATGGTCGGGTTTTGCGTACATCGAACCGGTACGCCATCGTGATAGCCCGACACACAGATATTGCAGCCAATGCACTCGCGAATTTCATCCTCGCGGCCTTCGTTGATCTTGCTGGGCAGGAATGGGTCGGCGATTGACGGGCGCGCTGCACCGATCAGGTCGAGAATGCCGCGTTTGATCTGGCTGACCATCGCGTCAGGAGATGTAAAGCGGCCGACGCCAACCACCGGTTTCGAGGTCAGCTTTTTTGCGAAACGTACCCAGGGTTCGTGTGCACCCTGCTCGCTGAAGCGTGCCGACGCGGTTTCGACCACCCAGCTCGACGACTTCAGGTCCCAGAGGTCCGGCAGGTCAGCCAGCATCGAGACGATCTCGTGTGCCTCCGACTCCATGTGCGCGCCGGGCACCTTGAGCAATTCGTCGGTGCTGAACCGGAGGGCAACCGCACAGGTGTCGCCGACCGCCTCTTTCATGTCTTCGAGGATTTCGCGAGTCAGCCTGACACGATTTTCGAGACTGCCGCCGTACTCGTCGGTTCGTTTGTTAATGGACGGCAGCAGGAACTGATACGGGCCGAAATTCATGCCCGAGTATATGTACACAATGTCGAAACCGGCCGACTGCGCGCGCTTTGCCGCATCGACGTGCCAGCGTCGAAGGTCCTGAATGTCCCGCTTGTCCATCACGCGCGACTTCGCCAGGTTGATCCATCCCGGGTAGGTCGATTCGCCGCCAATACCAGATGCCGACATCGGCGGCATGCGTGTCATGCGATTGCCGGAGCCGGCACCACCGTGCCACAACTCGACTCCCGCGAGCGCACCATGGCGATGCACTGCGTCGACCATCGGCGCGTGTGCCTTGATGTCTTCGTCGTCCCACAAGCGGCCATAGGGCAACGGCGAATCGTCGGAGCTCGGGTGGATCGAGCAGTAACCCGTGTTGACGACGCCCCAGCCACCTTCAGCGCGTACCTCGCGCATCGCGGCGCGTGTGTGCGGCATCTGGTTGCCGGCACCAATCGCATGCGGTGTGCAATAGAAACGGTTCGGCGCGGTCACAGGTCCGATCCTGACCGGTTCGAAGAGAATGTCGTAGCGGGGATTCCTGCTCAATGGTTTACCTATAGATAACGATAGCCGGGGGTTGGAGTCGTGCCTCTGCCTAGCGTACGATCCCCGTCTATGAAAGGCTATTCCGCGTTTTCACTCATCCGCAATGCGCTACAAGGTCATCGGCACTGGAAGCCATTATGGCGCAATCCCGAGCCCCGGAAATCCTACGATATCGTGATCATCGGCGCTGGCGGTCATGGCCTTGCGACCGCCTATTATCTCGCCAGCAAGCACGGCGTGCGTGATGTCGCCGTGCTCGAAAAAGGGTTCCTCGGCGGCGGTAATTCAGGTCGCAACACCCAGGTCACGCGCTCGAATTATTTCTGGCCGCAGAGCGCCGCGTTTTTCGATCATTCCCTAAAACTCTACGAAAAGCTGGGCCTCGATCTCAATTTCAACATCATGTTGAGTCAACGTGGTGTGCTGACCGTGGCGCACAGCCAACATGACATCGAGATGATGCGGCGCTGGACCAACGCGATCCGGATTAATGGAATCGACTCCGAGTTGCTGGCGCCCACGGATATCAAGCGAATCGTGCCGCTCATTAATCTGAACTCACGCTACCCCGTGATCGGCGGTTACATGCAGCGTCGTGCGGGTATTTCGCGCCACGATGCCGTCGTCTGGGGCTTTGCGCGCGCGGCCAATGCACTTGGCGTCGATATCATCCAGCAGTGCGAGGTGACGGGTCTCGATATCGCGGATGGCGTCGTAAGCGGCGTTCAGACCACGCGCGGCAACATCAGCGCCGGCAAAGTGTGCATCGCGGTGGCCGGCAACACGAGCGTGCTCGCCGGCATGGCCGGGTTTCGTGTACCGATAGTCAGCATGGCCCTGCAGGCGATGGTCAGTGAACCCGTAAAACCCTGCCTCAACACGATGCTGAGTTCGGCGCTGATACATATGTATGTGAGCCAGTCGGATCGCGGCGAGATTGTGCTGGGCGGTGGCGCTGACGCGTACACGAGCTATGCGCAGCGCGGCGGGATTCCGGTCGTCGAAGAAAACGTCGCCGCAGTGCTCGAGCTCTTGCCGGCGTTCAGTTCGCTGCGGCTGATGCGCCAGTGGGCCGGCATTACGGATATCACCCCGGATACCACGCCGATCATGGGCAGGACGCCGGTAAGAAATCTGTATATCAGCGGCGGCTGGGGGACCGGTGGCTACAAGGCGATCCCGGCGGGCGGCGACACGATGGCGTATACGATTGCCAACGACGAGCCGCATCCGCTCATCAAAGATTTCGGCCTCGATCGGTTCGAGCGCGGCGCGCTGATCGAAGAGGGCGCGGCCTCCGGAGTTGCACATTAATGCTGCGGATTGACTGCCCGTATTGCGGCACGCGCGACGAGCCTGAATTTCGCTGTGGTGGTGACGCGCATGTCGAACGGCCGGGCCAGGACGTGAGTGATGCGATCTGGGCCGACTACCTGTTCAACCACGACAACCCCAAGGGAGTGATACTTGAGCGCTGGTGCCACGTCTTTGGCTGTGGGCAATGGTTCAACGTGGCCCGCGATACGCTGACGCACGAAATCCACGCCGTCTACCGTATGGGTGTAGCGGCGCCCGAGCGATATCGATGAAGCAGGCGTTTCGCAATGGAGAGGGTGGTCGTATCGACCGGTCGAAGCCACTCGATTTCGTTTTCAACGGCAGGGCCATGCAGGGTTACGCGGGCGACACGCTGGCATCCGCGCTGCTCGCGAACGGCGTGCGCATGGTCAGCCGCAGTTTCAAGTTTCATCGGCCGCGCGGCATTGTGTCGGCCGGCGTGGAAGAGTCGGGCGGGATACTTGCGGTCGACCACGGTACGGGAATGCAGCCCGTCGTGCGCGCCACGCAAATGCCACTTGTCGATGGCCTCAGCGCTGAGTCGCAGAACTGCTTTCCGTCACTGACCTTCGATTTGCTGCGCGTTTTTGATGTCACACGTTCGCTTTGGCCGGCCGGTTTTTACAACAAGGTATTCAAATGGCCGAATTGGCACGCATACGAATGGGCGATCCGGCGTGCCGCCGGACTGGGCCGTTTGCCGGACACCGTAAGTCCGGCCCGCTTCTGCCACATGAATGCGCACTGCGATGTGCTCGTCGTGGGCACTGGCCCGGCGGGGCTCAGTGCCGCGTTGCAGGCGGCCCGTGCTGGCGACGATGTGCTACTCGTCGAGCAGGATCACGAGCCCGGTGGCTCGCTGCTGCATGACTCGAGCGGGATCGATGGACAAACGCCAGCCGCCTGGCTTGCCGTGACGCTTGCGGAATTGCGCGCCGCCGACAATGTCAGAATCCTGACGCTGGCGACCGTTGCCGGCTACTACGACTGCAACGTCCTGACGATTCACGATCGCGTCGCTGCTTACCGGCGCGATGACCCGATCGAAGTGTTCTGGAAAGTGCGTGCCGGCCGCGTTGTGCTCGCGACCGGCGCTATCGAGCAGCCGCTTCTGTTCGGCAACAATGAACTGCCTGGCATCATGCTCGCCGGCGCGATACAAAAGTATGCCGGGCGCTACGCCGTGCGCTGCGGCACGCGCGTTGCGGCCGTCGTGAACAACGATCTTGCCTGGCGCTCTGTGCTGGCATTACCTTCGGCGGGCATCGAGCTTGCTGCGATCATCGACAGTCGCAACAGCATTGACGACGCGTTGCTCGACGAGGCGCGCGCGCACGGCATAGCCGTGTTTCCCGGAGCGAGCCCGTTGGCGGCTGCCGGTTCGATCGCCGTCAGAAAAATAGAGTTTCGCGATAACGACGGGCGCACGCGCAGCATCGCCTGTGATGCGATCGCGATGTCGGGTGGTTTGAGCCCGACCCTGCACCTGTACTCGCAGGCCGGTGGCCGACTGCGTTATGACGAGAATCTGGCGTGTTTCCTGCCGCGGGAGTGCCGGCAGGAAGTTGCGGTCGTGGGCGCCGCAAACGGCGGGTTTGCGACGCCGGATACGTATAACATCGGTTCGCGCAAGCCATCCGCCGCGAAAAGCAGTGTGCAGTGGGTCGACTTTCTGCACGACGTAACGGCCTCGGATATCGAGCTCGCGTGCCGCGAGAACCTGCGCTCGGTTGAACACGTCAAGCGCTACACGACCACGGGCATGGCAGCTGATCAGGGCAAGACGAGTAACCTGAACGCGTTGACACTGCTCGGTGATCTGACCGGGCGCAGTCCGGGGGACGTCGGCACAACCACGTTTCGCCCGATGTTCATGCCCGTGACGATGGGCGCGATTGCTGGCGTCAGGCGCGGAGGATTCTATGCGCCGGCGAAGCGCCTCCCGGCGCATGACTGGCACGCGGCGAGGGGCGCCGTGTTCGAAGACTACGGCGGCTGGGATCGTCCTGCGTGTTACGGCATTGACCGCGATGCCAGTATCCGTCGGGAGACAATGCTGGTCCGCGAAGCCGTTGGGCTCTTCGATGCATCACCACTCGGCAAAATCGAGATCAAGGGACCCGATGCGGCTGAATTCCTGAATCGCATCTACATCAACACCGTGCCAACCTTAAAGCCAGGCAAAGTTCGCTACGGCCTCATGCTGAATGAGAACGGCATCATCATCGACGATGGTGTTTTTATCCGCTTGGCCGACAATCACTTCCTGCTCAACACGACCTCGGGAAATGCCGATCGCATCGCGGCCTGGCTCGAGGAGTGGCACCAGTGCGAGTGGTCGGGGATGGAACTCGTGCTGAGCCCCGTGACTTCGCAGTGGGCTGTCGTGACCGTGGCGGGACCGAAGGCGCGCGAGGTGTTGCAGAGCCTGCCCGGCATGATCGGGTTATCGACTGAGAAGTTTCCGCATATGAGCTTCGCGAGCGGAGTATTCGGTGACGGTACGCCGTATCGAATTCAGCGTGTGAGTTTCACCGGCGAGATAAGTTACGAGCTCAGCGTGCCCGCCGATCTCGCCACAGATTACTTTGAGCGCATCTGGAACGCGGGCCTGCCATTCGGCATGGGATTGTTCGGCGTGGAGAGCCTGATGGTCTTGCGCCTCGAAAAAGGCTTCCTGCATGTCGGCGGTGATACCGACACAACGAGCAATCCATTCGACGCCGGATTTGGCCAGGTGGTCGAGAACAAGCAGGGCGATTTCATCGGCACAAGGTCTTTGCAACGTGCCGAAGACCGGCGCAGTGACCGCCGGCAACTTATCGGTTTCGAAACACAGGATACGAGTGCCACGGTTCTTGCCGGAGCCCACTTCGTATCGGGCATTGGTGCCGCCCGGCGCAGTGAAGGCTTTGTAACGTCGGCCTGCCATAGTCCGACGCTCGACAAGACAATTGGACTCGGCCTGCTTGAGCGAGGATTCGGGCGATGCGGCGAAGATGTTGAAGTATTCGATCAGGGAAGGTTGGTGAAAGCTCGCATCGTCGATGCCTCATTTTACGATCCGAACGGGGAGCGCATGCGTGGCTGATCGCATTGAAAAGCGCTCGATCGTTGCCCTGAAAGTTGCGCGGAACTCGATTGACGCGGCGCGTGAATGCATGAATCTGGCAGGGCCGCTGCAGGCATCGGGCAGTGAGCCGCGGAGCCTGTGGCTCGGTCCTGACCGCTGGTTGCTGGTCAGCGACACGACGGCAGCGGGTGTCATTATCGATTCGTGCGAGCAGGCGCTTGCCGGCGTTCTCCACAATGCGGTCGATTACTCGGCCGGGCTCGCCGTGTTTCGGCTCGCAGGCTGCGGGGCACGACAACTTCTCGCGACCGGAACCGGAATCGACCTGCGCCCCGACTCATTCCTGCCTGGCAGCTGTTGCAGGACCCGGCTTGCCCAGGTCGCCGCCGTCATTACTGTTGATGCGTCTGAGAATTTCGAAATCTATGTCGATCGGAGCTACGGGGCCTTCCTGTCTCATTGGCTCGCAGAGTCGTCGAGCATCTACTCCTCCTATTCGAGTGCGCTCAGGCCTGTATCGCCCCTGTTACGCGACGCGCAGGCGTAACGGGTAGCGGCCGAATTCCTCCGCAGCATCGACCATGGCGAGCACATTTTCGGCGGGTACATCGTTCATGATCGTGTGCACGCCGCCCAGCAGGTAGCCGCCGCCTGGTCCGAGGATGTTGATAACACGACGCACTTCGTCACGCACTTCAGTCGGTGTGCCAAAAGGCAGTATGCGTTGGGTGTCGATGCCGCCGCAGAGCACGATCTTGTTGCGGCAGCGTTTCTTGAGCGCGGGCAGGTCGGACATGGTCCCGGCCGAGGACTGGATCGGATTCAGGATATCGACGCCGATTTCAATAAAGTCATCAATCAGCGTGGCGACGTCGCCGTCCGAATGGAACAGCACTTTGGCGTGGGTCCTGGCCTTGATGAAGCTGATGAAATCGGCGTGAATCGGTTTCAGGAGCTTGCGATACATTTGTGGTGAAATCATCAGGCTTGCCTGCGTGCCGAGATCGTCGCCGATCTTGATGATATCGACGTTGTCGCCCAGCTCTGCGAGGAAGCGACCCATAAGCTGCTTGCAATAGACCGCGATGCGCTCCATTAATGCATGCGCGAAATCCGGGTCCATGGCCATGTTGAGCAGAAACGTCTCCATGCCCTGCATCGCGTAGGCGCGTTCAAACGGAAACAACAGCCACGGCGTTGCCATGATCGCGTATTGGTTGTCCACCGCGAGTTGCCGGGCACGCTCGCGCACATGCGCGATCCGGGTCGGGTCGCGCATGTCGGGCCACCCCGTGTAGGCATCAAGGTCCGCAATCGTTTTCGCATCCGGAATCGGGTGCACGCAGGGGAACCAGTCGTCTTTTGCAATCTCCCGTTGCCCGCTGCCCCAGGAGTCAACATAGTCGCTGTGCGGATCGCGCTCGCGATTGCGCCGACGTACGGACTCGGGTTCGAGATCGAGTACGCCCCGCACATCGCTGTGCAGTCGGCACAGCGTGGCCTCGTCGATCTCGGCTGTGCCAAGCTCCGGCCAGTCATAGATGTAACTGTCCGGCGCGTGAACGCCGATGATTTTCTTGATGTCCCGGTAGGGTTTCATCTTGATGCCGGTAGCGTTACTGATGCCAATCACCAGCGGCACGCGATCGGGCTGCTCGTGATGAACTGCAGTCAATACCCGCTCCCGCGAACTCATCGGCACGACAATCTCCCAAAAATGCCTTTGATATCAGGGAGTTTTTACGACTGGCTGCAGGCCGCGTCTATTCGTGAAACTACATAGACTGCCTGTGTATTGGTTTTGGCTGCGGCATACAATGACAGGCACAAGCTGAAGGGGGGCAGGTCATGTTCATTGCTGGTCACTGTTGTCACTGCGGCTTACGGACCCTGGATCGCATCGGTATGATTTGCGTATTGGTGTTGTCGCTGCCGGTGTTCGCGTCGGCAGAGGCGAACAACGGCGATGAAAGCCTGGCTGAACGCCTCGCCGACCAGATCCGTGCCGATTTTCGTTATCACTACAGCGCGAAACCATTGACCGAGGTCGCAATCGGGTTTGGCATTTCGGCATTGCTCGCAAACAGTAATGCCGATGCAGAAATCCGGGAGTATTTCCAGGACGAACTGCAAAACCAGACCGGTGATGACCTGGCCGATCTGTTCACCGACGTTGGCGACCTTGCCCAGCCCCTGTATTCCATGCCGATCTACTTTGGCGCGATGTGGCTTGGCAATTACAACGGCGAGGCTGAAACAGCGGCGGCACGATGGGGCGCAAATACCCTGCGCGCTGTGCTGGTTGGTTCACCGGAGTTCGTAACGCTGGCATTCGTTTCCGGCAGCCAGCGACCCGAGGAAGGTGAACCCGGCTGGGATCCGTTCGACGACAACAATGGCGTCAGTGGCCATGCATTTTTCGGCGCCGTGCCAATCATAACTGCCGCAAAACTGACCGACCGGCGCTGGCTGCGGAATTCGCTCTACGTAACTTCCACCCTGCCGGCGCTGGCCAGGGTCTATGAGGACAAGCATTACTTCTCACAGGTGTTCATGGGCTGGTGGCTTGCTTATGCCGCTGCGCGGACAATTGAGCAGTCCAACTCGGGTGGCAAATCTCCAGTGCGGGTTTTGCCGCTACTCGTTCCCGACGGCGGCGGACTGCAGGTGAGCATTCGATTCTGAGACTTCGTTTACAGCAGCAACTTGATACCGACGAGCGACAAAATAACGGCGATCGTCATTCGCAACGGACGTTCGGTAACTCTTGCACTGAGCAGGGAGCCAAGGATGACGCCGGGCACCGAACCCAGCAGCAGTTTTCCGAGCAACGACAGGTCCACGCTGCCCATCAAGAGATAGCCGCTGCCGGCGATCAGTGTCAGCGGTATGGCATGCACGATATCGGTGCCGACCAGTTTCGCCGGCGTCATGCGAAACGGGTAGAGAAACAACAGCACGACGATGCCGAGCGCGCCGCCGCCGACCGACGTCAGCGTGACCAGGAATCCCAGGACACTGCCCGCGGCCACGGTCAAGACTGGCTGCGCCCGCTTGAAACGCTCCGGTGCGAGGGTGCGCATCCTCGCGCCGACGGACTGCGTTTGGTTGCGAAAGATAATGGCTACGGCCGTCAGCAGCAGCACGCAGCCGAGCGCGGTCATGATCAGGCCCTGTTCATATTTCTCGATGCCGTTGAAATTTAACCAGCTCAGTGTGATCACCGACGTTGGCAGGCTGCCAAGACAGAGCTGGCGCAATATCTGCCAGTCGACGCTGCCGCGTTGCTGGTGGATGAAGCCGCCCACGGTCTTGGTGAGCGCGGCGAACCACAGATCCGTGCCGACCGCAAGCGCCGGTGAGACGCCAAAGAGCAAGACCAGGATCGGCGTCATCAGCGCGCCACCTCCGACACCGGTGAGACCGACCACGGTGCCAACGAGAAATCCTGCAAAAGTATGCATCCAGTCCATGTCAGATTCTCGGAAACGCTACCAGACGCTACCGAGGGCGACCCTGATCGCTTCGCCGCTGACGCCACTCGACTCCTGGCTTGCGAGAAAGGCGATCACTTCCGCAACCTCCTGGCAGGTCACGACGCGATTGGCACGATACAAGGCGGCGCGTTCCCGCCAGATTTCATCGGCCGAAACGCTGCGCCTTTCAGCCTCAGCCTGCGCTGAACGTTCCGCCATCGCTGTGCGCACCCAGCCCGGCAACACGGCATTCGCGGTGATGCCGTGCTCACCGCCGTCCTCGGCGACGGAACGCATCAAGCCAAGCAGGCCGTGTTTCGAACTCGTGTAGGCGCTGCCAGCGGGTTCCGCCAGTAATCCAGCGGTGGAACTCGTGTAGACGATGCGTCCGTAGCGGCGCTTAACCATGCCTTGCATGACGAGTCGCGACAGATGGAACGGCCCGTCGAGGTTGATGCGCATGGTCTCGTTCCAGACCGCCGCATCTTGTTCCCAGACGACGCGTTCGTCTGCCGAACCAATACCGTGATTGCAAATCAGGATCTCGATTGGCCCAAGACGTTGTTCAACGTCGGCCACCGCCTGCGCACATCCCTCGGCTTCACCGAGATCGGCCACAGCATAATCGAGTCCCGTCGCCTCGAGTTCATGCTGGCTGCGTGCGACGCACATGACTCTTGCACCGCGGGCGGAAAGTGTCTGCGCTGCGGCCAGGCCGATGCCGCGACCTGCACCCGTGACCAGCGCGACGCGCCCGGCAACTCCGGCCATGACAAATCTCCCCTGTGGAATCCGGCGACCAGTATATAGAATGTGTCTATGTGAAATCCGGAGAGTGAATGCATGACGCACCACGAACAACACAGGGCACATCGGGTCGGCTGGCTTCGAGCCGGGGTGCTGGGCGCCAACGATGGCATCGTCTCGACCTCGAGCCTGATTATCGGTGTTGCGGCTGCTGGCGCGACGCAGGGCAATATCATGCTTGCGGGCATCGCCGGCCTGGTCGCGGGCGCCATGTCGATGGCCGCAGGCGAATACGTATCCGTCAGCTCGCAGGCGGACACGGAAGCAGCCGATCTTGAAATAGAAAGGCAGTCACTGAAGGTGAATTATGAATCTGAAGTCGCCGAACTGGCGGAGATCTACGAGAATCGCGGACTGGAGCCGGCGCTGGCCCAGCAGGTTGCGGCGCAGCTCATGGAACACGATGCGCTTGGTGCGCATGCCAGGGATGAGATCGGAATTTCCCAAACTTTTGCTGCCCAACCGACGCAGGCTGCTTTATCTTCGGCGGGTTCTTTTTTTGTTGGCGCGTCGTTGCCCTTGTTGGTGGCATGGGCCGTACCTGGTCCACGATTGATCAGCCTGGTCGCCGCATCGTCGCTGGTGTTTCTTGCTCTGCTCGGCAGTCTCGCTGCACGCGCCGGCGGGGCGCCGATCCTCATCGGTGCGGCCCGGGTCACGTTCTGGGGCGCTATTGCGATGGCGGTTACCGCGGTGATTGGTCGCTTG
>CAZHLE010000068.1:0-13696 GCA_964533065.1 uncultured Woeseiaceae bacterium
TCTGTCCGGTTGAGCTACGGGCGCAAACAACAAAGCCCTGTGTTGGCCGGGGTTTCAGGCGTGGATTCTGCGGCGTTTCGCGAACTGCGTCAACGGCTTGGCGCCGCCAGGTCGACGACTTTACCGGGATTCAGTAGATTCTTCGGGTCGAGCAGCCGCTTCACCTCGCGCATCAAGGTGATCTCCGCGGCGGATCGGCTTTCGGCCAGCCAGCGCTTCTTCTCGATGCCGATACCATGCTCCGCCGATATTGAGCCCGACAGGCCAGCGAGACAGCCATAAACGATTGCATCGCATTCATCATGTGCCATGCCCGCATCGTAGGGCCTGACAAAAATGTGCAGGTTGCCGTCTGCGATATGGCCGAACACCAGGCAGACTGCATTCGCACGCCATTTCTTGAGCTCCGATTTCAGTCGCTCAACGTAGGCGCTCATGGCACGGATCGGCAAACTGACATCGTACAAAAATGCTGGCAGCACGGGCTCGAAGTTTTCACGCACCAGCCACAAGGCGGCGCGCTCCGACTCGGACTTCGGCAGCACCGCATCGATGATGTCGCCGCATTGCAGGCCATGCTCAAGGATTGCCTGGAATCGATCTGCGTCCGAATCCGGATCCGCGCCTTCCGCCTCTGCCAGCACGTAGAACGGAAATGCCCTGGTCATTGGTGCGGGATGTCCTGACTTGGCGGTCACCGCTGAAAAATACTCGCCCCACATAACCTCGTAGGCGCTCAGCGTGCCGGCCAAATCGGACTGCATCGCTTTCAGCATGCGCACGACGGCGTCAAACGACCCGGCCGCGAACATCGCCGTCTGGCGACTTTTGGGCAACGGAAACAGCCGCATGACCACGCGCGTTACGATGCCGAGAGTGCCTTCACTGCCAATGAACAACTGC
Source organism: uncultured Woeseiaceae bacterium (assembly GCA_964533065.1). Taxonomy (GTDB): domain Bacteria; phylum Pseudomonadota; class Gammaproteobacteria; order Steroidobacterales; family Woeseiaceae; genus UBA1847. Next base: position 904 of record CAZHLE010000068.1, read on the forward strand.
TTCAGATCGTAACCCGCGTTGTTCTTCAGCATCTGGTTCATGGACGAAATGATCGTGCCATCCGCAAGCACGACTTCCAGGCCGAGCACGAGGTTGCGCATCATGCCGTAACGCAGCACATTGATACCGCCCGCATTGGTCGCAACGGTGCCACCGATCGTGCAGCTGCCGCGGGCACCGAGGTCGAGTGGCAACAGGAATCCGCGCGCCGCGAGTTGTTCCTGCACTGCTTGCAAGATTGCACCCGCCTGCACCACGGCTACTCCGTCCATCTCATCCACGGACTCGATCGCCTGCATGCGTTCGAGCGTGATGATGACATCGTCCTTCGATGAGACCGCACCGGCCACGACGCCCGTGCGTCCGCCCTGTACGACAACAGTCTGCCCATGCTGGTGACAGAGCCGCAGAATGTCGCTGAGCTGCTGAGTCGATCCTGGTCGAACCAGGGCTTTGGCCTGCGTCGGGGACGCATCCCAGTAGGAACTCGCGCGACTCGCAACATCGGCGCCCGTCAGGACGCCCCTCTCTGCTACGAGTTCGGTCAGCCGATCGACGATACTGCTCAAGGGAAAGCGGAATCCTTACGCTGGAAATTGGTCGGGGCAGAGAGATTCGAACTCCCGACCCTCTGCTCCCAAAGCAGATGCGCTACCAGGCTGCGCCATGCCCCGACACCTAAACTACCGGTCCTGCAAAATCCGGGCGGGCCGGGTCTCGCGGGGCACGATGATAAGGCCGGCCCCAAAGGTAGTCAATTTAGGCGGGTCGCCGGCATGGCCGCCTCCTACAAGAGGATAGTCAATTCAGGCGAGTCGCCGGCATGGCCATCTCCCACAGGCATGGCCGCCCGCGATGGTTCTTGCTATCGTGGCGGCATGAAAAAAATACTGCTTTCACTGCTGCTGGGCCTGGGAAGTGTTACAACAGTCGCCGCGGACGAGGTACCGGCACACCCGTACGTCGAAATCGTAACCTCTATGGGAACGATCATACTGGAACTCGACGGACGACAGGCACCGCTGACCGTCGGGCACTTCCTGCAGCTCGTGGACTCAGGTTTTTATAACGGCGTGATTTTTCATCGCGTCATTCCGGGTTTCATGGCACAGACGGGCGGCCACACGCCTGACCTGAAGTTAAAAGAGGACGCGCGCAGCATCCCGAATGAGTCCGGCAACGGGCTGAGCAATGTTCGCGGCACGGTCGCGATGGCTCGCACCAGCGAGCCACACTCAGCCAATTCGCAATTTTTTATTAATGTTGAGGATAACTCCCGGCTTGATCCCGGCAAAAAACCTGGCGGTGGCAGCTGGGGCTACACTGTGTTTGGCAGCGTCATCCAGGGTATGGATGTCGTCGACCAGATCGTGAACACACCGACAGGCCCACAAGGTAGCTTTGCGTCGGATGTGCCGGTTATCCCGATCGTGATAAAGAAAATGTCACGCTATACATTCGAGTAGCTGCTATGAGTACATTATTTGTCTCCGACCTGCATCTCGAGGCCGAACGTCCCGACATCGGCAATCAGTTCATCGAATTCCTCAAGTCCGAAGCGCTGGAGGCCGATGAGCTGTACATCCTTGGGGACCTGTTCGAAGCCTGGGTTGGCGATGACGATCCCAACACGTACTACGCGAAAATTAAAATGGCGATCCGCAAAGTCGTCGACAAGGGCGTGCCTGTATATTTCATGCACGGTAACCGCGATTTCATGATCGGCCGGCGCTTTGCGAACGAAACCGGGGTCGAAATTCTCAAAGACCCTTACCCGGTTGACATGTACGGGCAAAAAGCGCTGCTCACTCACGGCGATGCTCTATGTACTGACGACAAGCAATATCAGCGAGTTCGACTGATGACCCGCGACCCGGACTGGCAGGCATCGATACTGGCCAAGCCGCTCAAGGAGAGACTGCGGATCGCCGAAGAGGCTCGCCGCCAAAGTCTTGAGCAAACCCTGAACCTGTCCATGGACATTATGGACGTCAATCAGGATGAGGTCCGACGCGTCATCGCCGAACATGGTGTCGACGTCCTGCTGCATGGCCATACGCACCGGCCCGGTGTGCACAACGTCGATCTCGGCAATCGCAAGGCGCAGCGCATTGTGCTCGGTGACTGGTACAAGCAAGGCAGCGTGGTTCGGTGGGATTTACGTGGTCCGAAACTTCGCGAGATGCCCAGGCCGTAAATAGGTCGCCCGCATGGCGGCCTACTACGACGGGGCCCCTGAGTGAAATCGAAAATTCGGGTCCGGCTCCGTAATCAGTCTTGCCTCCAGTTGTCGTAACTCATCGAGCCGCCGCTCGATATCTTCAGGGTTTTCATCACACTCGCTGCTGGCGAGTGCGAGGTAATGCTCGAAGTGGCGCGCTTCCGAGGCAAGCAGGCCGTCATAAAACCTCCCAAGCCGCGGCGGCAGGTGTGGCACCAGTTGTGCAAAACGTTCACAGGAACGCGCCTCGATCAGCGCCCCGACCAGCAGCAGGTCCAGTAGCCTGTCCGGCTCATGTGGCCGAACTGCGTTGCGTAATTCGCCCGCGTAGCGAGATGCACTCAATCGCTCGAACGCCACACCCATGTCGCTCATGATTGATCGTACTTGTTCGAAATGCCTAAGTTCTTCGCGCGCCAGGCGCGACATGCACTGCACGAATGCCGGGCGATCCGGGTAGCGATACAGGAAACCGAGCGCTGTGGATGCCGCCTTGAGCTCGCAATTCGCATGGTCCAAGAGCAGCTCTGGCACGCGTGACCGTGCCGCCTCGATCCATGCGTCCGGGGTCGCCGCCGCAAGGAACCCGCTAATCGTTGCCGGCACTAAAGCCATTCTTCCACTTCCGCGGCGTTTTGCAGCCGATCCTCGGGTTGCTTGGCCAGCATCATGTTCAGCAACGCCTGGTACTTCGCGAAGCGCGGCGGCAACAATGGCACTGGCGCCTTCGCATGCAGGTAAATGATGCCCATTGCCGAGTCCGCCCTGAACGGTTTCCTCCCGGTTAACATCTCGAAAAAAATGACGCCAAGACTATAGATATCACTACGCAGATCGACGTCATTGCCGTGGCCTTGCTCGGGACTCATGTAGTAAGGCGTACCGAAAATCTCACCGCTGTCGGTAATCTCCATCTCGAGACGCATGCGCTTGGCCAGTCCAAAGTCGATCAGCGCCACCGAGTCGTCGCGTCGCAACATCACGTTACCCGGTTTCAAATCGCGATGCAGTATGCCGACCGAATGCACGCGCGCCAGCGCACTAGCGATCTGCCGCAGGTAACGCACTGCATCAAGCTCACTAATCCCGCCAGCGATGCGCTGCTTCAAATCGCCACCGTCCAGGAACTCCATCGCTATATGCGCATGATCGTCACCGACGCCGAGGTCATGAATTTTCACGATATTGGGATGATCGATCCCCGCGATTAGCTCATATTCCTGCAGGAAACGATCGAATGCACCGATGCTATCGGCCACATCCGGTACCTGACGCAGCACTTTCAGAATCATTTCACGTCCGGTCGATTCCTTCTCTGCGAGGTAGATGGACGAATGATTCGATGCATTGAGCTTTTTGATGAAGCGGTAGCCGCGAATCAGAGGGTGAATACCGGTTCGTTGGTCACCGACGAATAGCGATCCCGTCGACGCCACCCGTTGTCGCGCATGCAGGATATCGCTAAGACGAACGATCAATTGCTTGTGGCGCAGGTCATCACGCAGAAAAAAAAAGTCGGCGCCAAGTTTCGCAACTTCGGCCTCCTCATCCTTCGACCCAAAATATACAACGGCCGGGAACCCCGGAATTCTCAGGAATTGCTTCAACACCTCGGTACCTTCTCGCTCGCCGAGCAGGTTGCCGAGCAAAATCATGTCGTTTCCCGCGCCCGAAAACTCACCCGGCAGGTAGCCCGCCGTAGTTGGGTCGAACTCCGAGATGATTGCATCCGGCCAGTGCACCGTCAGGTGATGCATGAGCAGCTTTCGAAAGTCGGGTTGACCATCGATGATCATGAATTTGACGGTCATGAAATTCGGCCCGAATCGGGCCGGAGGCTACATGCCGACGACAGCGCCCGGCCTGCCATGGAGGTCGCCGCCAGCGACAAAATCCGGTCGCTTGCCTTCATGCTTGCGCTTGGCCGTGTCGTTACGACGTCGCTCCAACTCATGCAAATAGTCTTCGGTAATATCTCCGGTCACATATTCGCCGGAGAAACAGGAAGTATCAAATTCCGTGATCGACGAATTGCCGTGCCGCACAGACCGGATCAGGCCATGCAGATCCTGGTAGATCAGTCGATCCGCGCCGATCAATTGTTGTATCTCTTCCACTGTGCGGCCATTGGCGATCAATTCTGACGCCGCAGGCATATCGATGCCGTAGACGTTGGGATAGCGCACTGGCGGCGCTGCGGATGCAAAGTACACCTTGCGTGCACCCGCTTCGCGCGCCAGCCTGATGATCTGTTGCGAGGTTGTACCGCGCACGATCGAATCATCTATGAGCAACACGTTCTTGCCGCGAAACTCCAGGTCGATCGCATTCAATTTTCGACGCACGGATTGCATGCGTTCTTGTTGGCCCGGCATGATGAATGTACGGCCAATGTAGCGATTTTTTATGAATCCCTCGCGATACTTTGCACCAAGATGATAGGCCACCTGCCCGGCTGCCGTGCGGCTGGTATCGGGAATCGGAATGACAACATCGATATCGTGCTCCCGGAACTCGCGGACGATCTTCCCGGCTAGTTCTTCGCCCATGCGCAGGCGCGCCTTGTAGACCGACAGATTATCGATGATCGAATCAGGCCGCGCGAAATACACGAATTCGAAAATGCATGGCGTGTGCCGCACCGCGCCTGCAGTCTTGCGGCTGTGTAGGGTGCCGGCGTTTTCAATGAACACGGCTTCGCCCGCCTTGACGTCCCGCACGCGTTCGAATTGCAGGATATCGAGTGCCACGCTTTCCGATGCGACCATGAATTCGGTTCCCGATCCTTGTTCACGTTTGCCGAGTACCAATGGTCGAATGCCGTTTGGATCTCGAAATGCAACCAGGCCGACGCCGACTATCAACGCAACCACCGCGTAGCCACCACGGCAGCGCCGATGCACGGCCTCAACAGCGTCAAAGATCTGTTCCGGAGTCGGCCTGCCATTGACACGAAGCTGCAGCTCGTGAGCGAATACGTTCAATAGCACCTCAGAATCCGAGCCCGTATTGAGGTGGCGACGATCTGCCTTGATCAGGAGATCGGCGAGTTCGTCCGTGTTGGTCAGGTTGCCGTTGTGACCGAGCACAATCCCGAATGGCGAATTGACATAGAACGGTTGCGCCTCGGCCGCGCGAGCGCCGCCGGCGGTCGGATAGCGGATATGCCCGATGCCGATATTGCCGGTCAGCTTGTCCATGTGTTTCTGTTTGAATACGTCGCGGACGAGCCCGTTACTCTTGCGCTGGCGCAGGCCATCCTTGCCCCAGGTAACGATGCCTGCAGCATCCTGACCGCGATGCTGCATGACCGTCAGCGCATCATAGAGTGCCTGGCTGACGCTGCGGTAACTGACTATTCCCGCAATGCCACACATCAGTCGAGCTCGATTGGCGACGACGTCGCCGGCGCATCCGGGATAATCAGGTCGTATCCTTGCGGCGCCATGACCTTGATCCATTCTGCAACCTTTTCGAAATGCGGAATGATCTTCGAAGCCCGCCACCAGGAATCGTTGTCGAAGCCGGCGAACTGGCCGCCGATAATAAACAAGGCTACCAGCAGGACACCGCGCGCGACACCAAAGATGGCGCCAACCATCCGGTCAATGCCACTCAGGACGGACAGGTGGACGAGTTTGGAAAGGCCCCAGCCGATCAGGCCTCCGAGCACGAGGATGACCGCGAACACGAGGATGCGCCCGAACCAGGTCTGCATTTCGCTTGAACTGATCCAGCTGTCGGATACCTCACCAATGGCCGGACCAAAGTACAACGCCGCCCAAATTGCGACCAGCAATGCAGCGATGGATATAGCTTCCCTGATAAAGCCACGGAAGATGCCCACCACGATGGAAATGAGCAGGGTAACGGCTATGAGGATGTCAATAATCGGCATCGGAGATGTCGGTTAGTCTGCTTCGGGGGGTCAGGTGGCTCCGGATTCTACCAGATCAAGGATGCGGTACCACTTGTCCTTTGTGGCCCGCCTTTCGCAGGCGCTCGGCCATCGCCTCCGCGCTTTCACGATCCTTCTGCGGCCCGATTCTTACCCGGTGAAGTTCACCGGATTCCGTGCTCATCTGGCTCAGGAACGCTGCAAATCCCTGCTTCCTGAGCTCTGCTGCCAGCTTGTCCGCGTTTTCCTGGCTGCCAAAACTTCCCAATTGCACGGCCCACATGCCGGTCGCGGATGCAGGCGGTGGACTGGCCTGCGGCGGCGGCGACGTCGCGGGCAGCAGCGATTTTGCTTCGGCCACGACCGGCGCGGGTGCCTGGCGAACCGCCGGCGGCAGTTGTTCTGTCTCTCGTGGTTTTTCGGCGGGCAGGCTGTTGTTATTGGCCGTCGGCACGGGCTCGGTCCGGTCACGCTCGAGCACAATCGTTCGATTCTCCACGCCCGCCTGGCCCGGCAAGGGTACCTGTTCACTCACGATCATGCCGTCGTTGTCCGGACCGTCGAGAAATATCGGGACGACAATCACGACAAACAGGACGAGTACGATCGCCCCAATAATTCGCTCTTTCAATGCTCTATCCATAAGGCTGCCTCGGCGCCGCGAGTATAACGCATCTGGCGGCGCCATCAGGCGCCCGGACGCAGCGCCTCCAGCGCCGCGCCAACCACATAGAACGAGCCGGTCACGAGGATACGATCGTCGTCGCCGGCCAATTGCGTGGCGCGTTCAATCGCAGCATCGAGCCCTGTCGCAACCTGGCAGGTCTTGTGCGATGCGTTTGTGACCCGTCGCGCCAGATCTTCAGCGGGGATTGCGCGCGGACTGAGCGCAGTCACTGCAATCCACACATCCGCCAGCTCCGCAAATGACGCAACAAACCCTTCTACGTCCTTGTCATCGAGCATGCCAAGGATGACGACGGTGCGACCGCGACATTCGCGCGCCGCAAGCGTCGCTGCGAGTGCCTTCGCGGCGGCCGGATTGTGCGCAACATCGAGAATCCAGTTGTCACCGATCTCCTGCATGCGACCCGGCACGCGCAGGCGTGAAAACGCCCGCCTGACGATGACCTCGTCGAGCAGGGCCTCAAAGCCGGCGGCTTCAAGCAGGGCAAGCACGCCGGCGGCGTTCTGGATTTGCATTTCGCCCGGCAGCGATGGCCAGTCGAGATCGTTCAGCTCGCAACCGGTACCGCGCCAGCGCCAGCGATCGCCCAGCACGGACCATGTATAGTCTCGCTGCGCCACAAGCAGTACCGCGCTCAAAGCGTTTGCGTGAGCCGCAATGGCCTGCGGCAGCTCCGCTGCACCGAACACGACCGGCTTGTTGGCGCGCATGATGCCGGCTTTTTCGGCGGCTATCGCTTCGATCGTATCGCCCAACCACGCGCAATGATCGAGCGCGATACTGGTAATCAGGCTCGCCGTTGGCTCGACGGCATTTACTGCATCAAGGCGTCCTCCCATACCGACCTCAAGAATCGCTATCTCGACCTTTGAACGCGCGAACACATGCAGGGCCGCGAGCGTACCGAATTCGAAATAGGTCAGCGGCAAGCCGTCGCGTAATGCTTCGATGCCAGCAAATGCCGTTATGATCTCCGCATCGGCTGCATCAACACTGTCAACGCGAATACGCTCGTTGTAGCGCCGCAGATGCGGCGATGTATAGCAGCCGACGCGGCGTCCTGTTTCGCGCAATAGCGCCTCGAGCATTGCGACGCTCGATCCCTTGCCGTTGGTACCCGCTACAAGGAATATGGTTTCCGGCATGCGTAACTTAAGGCGCTGCAGCATGCTCTCAACGCGCTCAAGGCCGAGAACAATTTCCTGTGGTGAAAGCGTCTCGAGTAGCGCCAACCACCTGGACAGTGGCCAATCCTCGTTTGGCATCGTTACTCTGTGGTTGGGCTGGGCCGGTGTTCGAATTTGGCGAGCAGCTCGGCGATCTCGTCACGCATCTTGCGACGATCGATAATCATGTCGATGGCGCCGTGATCGAGCAAAAACTCACTGCGCTGAAATCCCTCCGGCAATGTCTGCCGAACAGTCTGCTCGATCACGCGCTGGCCGGCGAAACCGATCAATGCCCTGGGCTCGGCGATGTTGACGTCGCCCAGCATCGCAAGACTTGCGGATACGCCGCCTGTCGTCGGGTCCGTCATTACCGAAATATAGGGCACTTTTTTTGCGGCCAGCCGCGCCAAGGCTGCCGATGTCTTTGCCATCTGCAGCAGCGAAAACAGTGCTTCCTGCATGCGAGCGCCACCACTCGCAGCAAAAGAAATCAGGGGAACCTTGTTCTGCGCCGCATGCTCCACGGCGAGCGCGAATTTTTCGCCTACCACGGAACCCATGGAGCCGCCCATAAACGAGAATTCGAACGCGGCGACAACCACCGAGCGACCCTTGAGCTTGCCCGTCACTGAAATCAGCGCGTCCTTCTCGCCCGTCTGTTTTTGCGCCTGGCTGATTCGATCACGGTAGCGTTTGGTGTCGCGAAATTTGAGCGGATCGACCGCCTCGAGATTGGCTGCAATCTCTTGCTGCGTATCCGGATCAACGAAAAAACCCAGCCGCTGGCGCGCGCCAATGCGCAGGTGATGGTCGCACTTCGGACACACCTGAAGATTGCGCTCGAGCTCATTGCGATACAATTGCGCATCACATTTCGGGCACTTGATCCAGACGCCCTCAGGCACAGACCGCGTACGATTTTCGGTGCTGATACGCGACGGCAGCAATTTCTCGAAATAGCTCATGTTGGCAGTTTATCCAAATCCACAATGGATGACAGTGGTTACAATGGCCGAAGCGCCTGCAGGGGACCCGACCCCGAGGGTAATCGCAAATCAACCGGGTAGGCGACATTAATCAGCGTGAGCCCGTGTGGCGGTGCAGCTGGCCCGGCCCTGGTCCGATCCCTGCTTGCAAGGATTTCCGGCACCGTGCCAATTCGGGTATCCCCGGCGCCGATGAGGACCAGTGTCCCGGTGATATTGCGCACCATATGCTGCAAAAACGCGTTCGCCGTTACCGTTAGAACAATCCAGTCGTCGTTACGCACGACCTCGATCGAGCTCAAGTCCCGGACCGGTGTTGATGCCTGGCAGCCAGAAGCACGAAAGGCCGAAAAATCGTGGCTGCCAAGCAGCTGTTGGGCAACCTCGTGCATGCGTCCGGCATCGAGCGGCTGATGCACCCACCAGGCACGGTTTCGGCTAAGCGGTGCTCGGACGAGTTGGTTAAGAATGACATATCGGTACGTGCGGGCTGTGGCGGAGTACCGTGCGTGAAATTCATCTGACACAGGTTTGACCCAGCGTATGGCGACATCGGCCGGGAGATTGGAGTTCGCGCCCAGCAACCAACTGCGCTCGCTGCGCTGACTTCGTGTATCGAAATGTGCGACCTGGCCGCTCGCATGCACACCGGTATCCGTTCGACCGGCGCAGCAAACTTCCACCGCCTCGTCAGCAACTGCCGCCAGCGCGGCTTCTACGCAAGCCTGAACACCCTCACCAACGCGTTGCCGTTGCCAGCCATTGTACGCAGTACCGTCGTACTCGATGCCGATAGCGATTCGCAATCAAGCGCGGGTCAGGACGGTAGCGAATTCAGCAGCTGCTGTGCCTGTTGCCGTTGCGCCGCGTCGCCTTCGTCAAGGACTTCCTCGAGGATAGAACGTGCGCCCGACGGGTCGCCCATGTCCACGTAGGCGCGCGCCAGGTCCAGTTTGGTGCCGACCTCGGTCATGGTTCGCGCATCGTACAAATCGTCGCTCAGTTCGCCAGGTTCCAGCGCAATGGTCGGCGAAACATCGTCGTCATTGCCTCGCATTCGCGGGCGCCGCTGTTCAACCGTCGCGTCATCACGCACCTGCTCGATCGTGTCGCCTATCTCGCTGACTTGCAGAGCAGCGGTCAGGTCATCGAGGTCAAGATCGAAATCCGTGGTCGCAATGGCCGGCAATTCCCCGGTTTCATCCAGGCTGGAGTTTCTGGTAAACGCACTGGGCGGCAAGGCCTCGGTCTTTGCGAAGTCGAATTCCGCAATGTCGTCATCATCATCGAGGTTTGCCAGCAGAGTGGCCTGATCATCGCCGATGGCAACCCTGGCCTCTTCGTCGCTGTAACTCGATGCCAGCATGGTGGCATCGGCATCGCCCAGTTGCCTTTCAATGTCCGACATCGTGGCAACGGCAAAATCGTCCGGCAGCACCTGGGTCTCCCCGGTGGCGTCGAGCAACGACACATCCATGCCACTGCCGCTGTAGGTCGAATCAATATCGATCGCTTCATTGATGCCGGTATCGTCGTTGCCGAGAGTTGCCTGCAGGCCGGTCGAATCCGGGTCAATCTCCAGGTTTTTGCCGGTGACCTCGGCCGGATCGTTCAGTAACGGCAGTTCGCCCGTGGCGTCGAGTTCGTCCAGCGAAGCGAGTTCGGTCCGCTCAAGATCCCCGAGATCCAGTCCCAGATCGTCCAGATTGATCTCCGCGGTAGCATCGGATGCCTGAGCACGGCCTCCAAGCCCGTCAAACTGCTGTTCGATTGTCGGCGATTCCAGCGTCGATTCCTGGGTCGGCATTTCTGCCGTCAGGTCATAGTCGGTCCGCTGCGGATCGGACTTGGCATCACTCTCAGTAAATGCAAAATCCAGCCCGCCATCATTGCCGGCAGCGTCATTTGCCACATCACCAAGGTCAAAAATATCGGCGTCAGCATCGTTGTCGGCACCGAACTCCATGTCGAGCGCACCGGTACCTTCTGTATCGGAATCGAAGGTCATATCGACAGCCCTGGTTGCGGCTGCAACACCGGCACCGGCAAACATCTCCGCATCACCTGCAATCTGCTGGCCCATGATAACGATCTTGTCCCACTCAGGATTGCCGTCGCTGCTCACAACCGCCTTCAGTCGGCCGGCCGCGTCAATAAAGGCGTCCCGATTGCCCCAGACGAAATAGATTTCGCAAAGCTTCGACAGCAAATCCGGCCGGCTCGGCTCAACGCTCAACGCGCCATTGATCAGGTCCGCTGCCTGATCGTAGAGACCGTAAGCCATGTGAAAATCGGCCTCGGCAATCGGATCAGACTGGTCCAGGTTGATCGCAGTATCGCTGCTGAAAGTGTCCTCGAGGGAATCAAACTCCCCGGTATCGCCGCCGGCACGCGCACCGGGCGATTCAAAGCTCGCCGTTTGCGAAAATTTGGGTTTGCGCCGTTCGGCTGAGGACTCGATGTCGCGAATGCCGGACTCCTGTTCGACCACCATGAACGAGTCTTCTATTTTCGGTGCGCGCATGCTCTCTGTCGGACCCAGGCTACCGTCATCGGCGTCGAGCGAGCGCCAGGTGTCCGGCTCGTTGTCCTCATCATCGCTGCGGCGCATGAACCAGAACAACAGGCCGCCCACTGCGACCAGCACACCGACGATGGGTATCCACCAGCTGCTCAGCGCGTCCAGAATCTTCTCGACCAGTCCGGGCTCGGCGCGGCGCGTCGGCCGAACGGCCGGCGTCGGTTCGGCGTCTGCCTCGACGGCTGTATCATCGACGACAACGGCAGTATCGTCCGCCTCCATGTCCGCAATCGGCTCGTCGACATAGTCTTCGTCGACGAACGGATCATCGGCCTCGGGTTCGTAGACTTCACCCCGTATTTGCGCGAGTTCTTCGCGAAGTGCCGCCAGTTCGTTGTCACGAATTTCTATCAGCGAACGTTGCACAGGCACATCAGCATTTTCGAGATCGAATATGCGGCGCTCGATTTCCTGCTCGCGGCTCAGATCCTCCTCGATGGCGCCGTCCTCGTAGACATCGTCCGTCGCCGTATCGCTCAGGTAATCTTCGTCGGGTGGCACCAGCGTCAGATCACTTTGCGGTGTCGTATCAGCAACACTCGGTACCGGAAGCGGCCGATAGGCCGGATTCCAGGCAGCGTGCTGCCGCTGAACCTCGCTCAGTGCGTCATCGCGACCAATCCGATAAATCTCATCGGCACTGGGAATGCGCAGCGTCGCGCCCGCACGCAGAATATTGATATTGCCACCGAATGCCTCTTGGTTCGCTTCGAATATCGCCAGCATTGTCTGATTCATCGTCAGGCGACTGTCCGGTCGGGTCCTTGACGCAATGCCCCAGAGGGTCTCATTACGCACAACCTGGTAGCTGTCCCCGGATGTTGCAACGTAAGGCTGGTCATCAACCACAGCTTGTGGCGCGACACGCGGCGGACTGGTGCGCACGGGTTCGGGATCCGGTGCACGCGTTGCGGCGGCCGGTTCGGACCGATCAATGCGGCCACTATCGGCAGGCGCGCTGCGTGTCGGTGCGGTCACTGCCGGCGTTGACTGTGCGGCGGCGGCCGGGGCAAACGTCGGTGGGTCGAGCAGCAAGGTATATTCACGCAGCAATCGACCACGTGCCCAGCTCGCTTCCACAAGGAAGGTGACGAACGGCTCAGTGACCGGGTTTACGGATCGAATTTCGACGACATTGCCATCTTCGCGGCCACTGTGACGAATTTGAAACTGGATGTTTTGCAAAAAAACCGGGCGGTCCAGGCCATAACGATCAAACGTCTCGGCGGACGCCATACCGACTCGCAGAC
>CAZHLE010000069.1:0-453 GCA_964533065.1 uncultured Woeseiaceae bacterium
AGATGAAGTTCAATGCCAGCGTAAATGCCGAGTACGACCTGGTCGTCGGGCCATAGGTCGACCGATTTGACTGTGTTGATAATAATGACAATAGAACCTACATGTAGGTTCTGAGAAGTCTTTTATTCAATTAAAGTAATTTACTGGCGGGCGTCGCCCCGCTCACAGCGCAGCGGCAATGTCCGCCAGCAGGCCCTTGTCGTCGGGTCGCGTGCCGGACGGGTAGCGCGCCCGCACCTGTCCGTCGCGGCCGATCAGGAACTTCTCGAAATTCCACTCGATGTCGCCGTGGTGGCCGTTGGCGGGATGCGTGAGCCAGGCGTAGAGCGGGTGGCGAGCGGCGCCGTTCACCTCGAGTTTCGCGCTCATCGGGAAGGTCACGCCGTAGTTCTCGCCCGCGAGCTCCTCGTGAGCGAACGCTGCACGCAGGTGCCCGCGTCGGCGAGGAGCGGG
>CAZHLE010000069.1:463-10838 GCA_964533065.1 uncultured Woeseiaceae bacterium
CGAGAACGTCCTCGATCTGGGCGAGCTCGACAGAGAACTGATGGAGACCTGGGCCAGCCTCGGCGAGCAGCGGGCACCCGCCAGCGAAAAGGTGCTTTATACGATCTATCCTCGGCCGTTAATGCACATGGCATGTTCCGGGGTGCCTTGGCGTCCGCCGTTGTTGCCCTGCTACGCGGTTTCGAATTCTCCTTCAGCACCGATACCGGCTACCTCTGGTCTCTTCTTTACCTCTCGATTTTCGGCTCGGCTATCGCGTTCGGCTGTTATCTCGCGTTGATTCGAAGCATTGGATCTGCTCGGGCAGCCTATACTTCATGTATTATTCCCGCCCGTTGCACTGACCCTTTCGACTTTTATAGAGGATTATCAGTCGACGGCTCCCGCCGTCGTCGGCCTGGTGTTGATTTTCGCCGGCAATGGTCTTGCGTTATCAACCAGGCAACGCCCTAAAAAAGGTACAAAATGAAGGAATGACCTGATGAATGAAATTAAAATACCCGGCGTCAATATCGACTGGGCCAAAATGTTTGGCGAACTCCAGACCACCGGTCTTGATCTGGGACTGAACCTGCTCGCGGCAGCGGTGATCTTTTACATCGGCCGCATCATCGCGCGTATAGCTACCAAAGGTTTGCGCAAGTTGATGGAGAGTCAGTCCGTCGATGCGATTCTTGTGACTTTTGTCACCAGCCTGGTGCAATGGGCACTGATGGCCTTTGTCATCATCGCCGCGATTACCAAGCTTGGTGTACAGACCGCGTCTCTCGTTGCATTGATCGGTGCCGCCGGCCTGGCGGTCGGTCTGGCGCTGCAAGGCTCGCTGGCAAACTTTGCTGCCGGCGTACTGATTGTGCTTTTCCGGCCTTACAAGGTTGGCGATTGGGTCGAAGCAGCCGGAGTTGCAGGTTCCGTACTCCAGGTGCAGGTACTGACAACGCTGCTGCAAACAGCAGACAACAAACAGATCATCATTCCCAATGGCCAGGTGATGAACAACATCATCACCAATTACAACGCCAATGCGACGCGGCGCGTCGATCTGGTCATAGGCGTCAGTTACGGTGACGACATCGACAAGGTTCGCAAGGTCATAAAGGAAGTGGCCGATGCAGACGCGCGCATATTGCGCGAACCCGAATGCCAGATTGCCGTATCGGAACTTGGCGACAGCAGCGTCGACTTCGTGGTGCGGCCTTGGTGCGCCACTGCAGATTTCTGGAACGTCAAATTCGGACTGACCGAAGCCATCAAGAAACGATTCGACGAAGAAGGCATATCCATCCCGTTTCCGCAGCGAGACGTGCACATTTTCCAAAGCAACGCGTGATTACAGTAACAGCGACACAAAGGAAAATGCGAGTACCAGGCCGAACAGCGCCGCAATATCCTCGCACATCAGCCGCCCGCCCCTTCCAGGTCCCAACCACTAAAAACAACACCGGCGGAACTGTCCTTGATCATCGCCCGATAGCGATCGGCGGTGGGCGGGTCGCGGGCATGCCCCCCTCCCACAGCAGGTTCACCACAGCAGGGCCTACCGGAGCAGGTTCGGCCTCCTACGCCCGTCCTTTTAAGTGTTGATGAGCTCGGACACGGCGCGGTGCGCCTGCTCGATCGCCGCACCAATATAGGCCTGGCCTCCGGCATCGGAATTCGCGATCGCAATACGCCCGAAGCGCCGCCTGCCGACGACAATCGGCTTTTCGCCTTCCACATAGACCGGATCGAAGGGATCAACACCGGGAAAGGCGTAACCATGTGCCCAGCGATTGACCGTGATCGCCGCAATGTCTTCGGCCGGATCGAAGCCCCCGCCCGCCAGTGCGCCAGCCAGTTGCCGGCGGGTTTCGCGCTCGATGGTCTCGAACGGCGTCGCGTACAACTCACGCCGGCCGTTGAGTATCTGCTGGCGAGGGCTGGCCTCGTGATCGCTGCCTTTGCAGAAGCGCTCCATGTGCATCACGATCGGCTCGTCGGGGTTCCTGGAAAACGTGTAACCGCCCATACTGACCGGAAAGTCCAGCATGGCCATGCCGTAGTAACTGCCCGGCGCGGCCATGTAGCCAACGCCAAGCTTTTGTACAGCACGCCAATTTCGGAGCAACACGCTCGTATAGATAATCGGTGACTTGATGGCCAGCGCCAGTGCCTGTTTCTGTACGTCCGGCAAACCGGGGCAAATCTTCGGCACCATCGCGTTGTAGCCCGCCATGACGCAATGCTTGCCACGCACGCGGCGGGCCTCGCCACGCGTGACATAGGTCGCTTCGACCTCGCGCGCCTCAGACGCCGCGCCCAGATGCGTGACATTGACCACGGTGCTGTTCAGGCGCAACCGGACGGGTGCATTCGGCCGATCGAGTTTGGCGTAATCAAAATCGGTGAGCACCACATCGTCCATGGTCGAGCCCGCCGCGACCTCGGGAATCATCTGGCGTACAAGCAATCGTGCAATCGAGGCATTGCCGTCAGGGAAATGATGAATGTAAGGATCGGAGTCATCCTCTTCATCGATGAGCGCCGTCGCCTGCAGTCCGGGCAGACCCAGATAACCGATGAGATCAGCCGCCGAACTCCGCTCAATACTGGCTCCCGTATCCAGCGTCAGGCCCTGGTACAGGTCGAAAACCCCGCGGCTTTGTATGCCGATGTGCTTCTCGAGAAATTCGCGATAGCTGATGCCCTCGAGGTAGTCCCACTGCTCGTCGGCCGGAATGCCATGCAAACGGTCGCCGTTCGCCTCGAGCAGACGCAGCAAATCCTCGCGCGCAGCCGCGGCCAGCGGCATTTGCGCGACCGCCTCGCGTGCGCTGAGTTTCGAATCTGCGACCGGCAGGAAAGTGGTCGGATCGAGCAGGCAATAATCCACCAGCTTGTCTTCGCCGAAGGTTTGCTCATCGAAAAACGTCGTGCCACGCAAACCGAAGCGGCGAAAGAACTCCTGATCGTAGACCTGTTCGAAGCGCCGGACGTCGATACCGACGTCGCGAAACAGGTTCTTGACGACACGGGAATAAGACCCGGGGTTTTCCAAAGTCTGGCTGCCGCCATAGCCAATGATGGTCCTGCCGTCGAGTTCGAATTCATTGCGCTTGGCATGGCCGCCGAAATCGTCATGATTGTCGAGAATCAGGATGCGGGCATCGCGGTTCTCGCGGCGATAGAAATGCGCCGCCGCAAGACCGCTGATACCGGCCCCGACGACGATCAGGTCGTAGTGCTCGCTGGTGTCGAGCACATCGCCCCAATCGGTCCGGCCCTGCCACATCAATTCATGCGCAACTTCGAAAGACCCGGGGTGGCTGCCGCGCGGACCCGTGCGCAACGGCGGGTAGTCGGCTGCTGTTCGCTGGCCGTCCACGGCAAAAGAGCTAGCCGGCAGCGCCGAGACCGCCGCCACGCCATTAATAAAATCGCGGCGCGAGATCGCACGATGCATGCCAAGTTGCTTGTCGGTCAGTTTCAGCGCTTCAATGCCATGGCGGCTACCGCCAGGTCCTCCTCCGTATCCACGCCGGCACCGGGGCGAACCACGGGCACAGCAATCCTGATCGTCATGCCGAGTCCCAGCGCGCGCAGCTGCTCGAGGCGTTCGCTGAGTTCGATGGCGCAAGGCGGAGCTGCCACGAGCCGGCGCAAAACACCGCAACGATAGGAGTAAATACCGTGGTGATGCAAAGCACGAGCCGCATCGCCGGGTGACATCAATGCACGCCGGAAATAGATCGCGTTGCCGTCCGCATCGGCAACAGTCTTGACGACATTCGGGTTCTGCAGGTCCTCTTTGCTCGCAATCGGCGAGGCCAACGTGCCGATGTCGGCCGAAGGATCGTCGAGCAATGCCGCACATTGATCAATCAGCTCGGGCGGCATGGTGGGCTCATCGCCCTGCAGGTTGACAACGATGCGATCATCAGGCCAATCCATAATGTCGCAGACTTCTGCGATGCGTTCGCTGCCCGAGTTGTGTTGCGTGCCGGTCATGCAGACAGTTGCGCCAAAACTTTCGGCTGCAACTGCAATGCGCGAATCATCGGTCGCAACAACGACCTCCATGGCCGCGCTCGCGATCGCACGCTCGTAAACATGCTGGATCATGGTTTTTCCGAGGATGTCTCGTAACGGTTTGCCTGGCAGCCGAACCGAGGCGAACCGCGCCGGGATGACGACAGCAAAATCACTCATCGCCTGGCCTGCTCGCTTTTGATCCGCGACTCGATCTGCGCAAGCCACGGACCGGACTTCAGTGGATCCATCTTCAGGCTCACCGGCACCGACCATAGCTTGTCGTCGACCGCACGACCCAGCTTCACGGCATCCTTCTCCGTCATGAGGATTTCGAAATGGTCGCCGAAGCGAAGTTCTGGCAGGCTGATTTGCGCGTGATCCGGAAATGCATGCTCGATGACCTGCATGCCATGCGCGCGCAACAAATCAAAGAAACGTTGCGGATTGCCGATGGCCGCAACGCCGTGCACCGTGGTACCGCGGAATCGTTCAATCGGCCGGGACAGCGAGCCGTTCAGGCGGCACACCTCGCTGGCGGCGAGTTCGAAGACCAGTGCGTGTTGCTCAACTGCCGAAAGTTCGGCGGTACGCTTTCGTAACACGCCGTTCAGCAACACCTGATCGACCTCGTTCAGCCGTGCCAGGGTCTCGCGCAATGGTCCGGCCGGTAGCAAGTGTCCATTGCCGACACCGCGCGCGCCATCGATGACGCATATTTCGTACGCTCGCGCGAGGCGATAGTGCTGTAAGCCGTCATCCGCAATGATGACATCGGCGCCGTCGGCCACCAGCATCTCGGCGGCACGAGATCGGTTGGCATCGACCACGATCGGGCATCCCGTCAGCCTTGCCAGCAATACCGGCTCATCGCCAACAACCGCCGGGTCACTGGCCACGTCGACGCGCATCGACGACGGTGACTTGCTGCCACCATAACCGCGACTCACAATGCCCGGGGCGAATCCACGCGCCATGAGCTCGCGAGCCAGCCAGACGGTTACCGGTGTTTTACCCGTGCCACCCGCTGTGATGTTACCAACCACGATGACCGGCGCAGCCGCCTGCCAGCTGCCGAGGATGCCGAATTCATACAGCCAGCGACGTACCATGACCAGCAACCAGTACAGCGCGGTGAGCGGCAGCAGCAGCCGATACGATCCCGCCCCTTCATACCAGATGCGATGTAGCCAGTGGTACATCCTAAGGTCTACTCTTCAGTGAATTGCATTCGATACAGTGCCGCGTATTGGCCATCCTGGCTCAACAGTTGCTGGTGGCTACCGGACTCGACGATTCGGCCGGCATCCAGCACGATGATGCAATCGGCTTTCTCGACCGTTGACAAGCGATGCGCAATCACCAGCGTGGTGCGATTTTTCATCAGCTCATTCAGCGCTTCCTGGATGCGGCGCTCGGATTGCGTATCGAGCGACGAGGTCGCCTCGTCAAGAATCAGCACGGGAGCATCTTTAAGCAGCGCGCGGCCGATGGCAATACGTTGCCGTTGTCCACCAGAGAGCAAAACACCGCGATCGCCAACCATCGTTTCAAGCCCATCCGGCATGTCTTTTGCAAACTCCATCACGTGTGCGGCCTCGGCAGCAGCGACGATTTCCTCGCGCGAATGCCAGCGTAATTGCCCATAGCTCAGGTTGTTGGCAATCGTGTCGTTGAACAGCACCACGTCCTGGCTGACCAGGCTGATATTGTCACGCAGACTCTTGAGCGAAAGTTCACCAATGGGTGTTCCATCGAGCAGGATCAGGCCGTCATTAATGTCATAGAATCGCGGCAACAGACTAACCATGGTCGATTTTCCGCCGCCCGAGTGGCCGACAATGGCCAGCGTCGCGCCCGGTTCAACCGTTACAGAAACGTCGGTGAGCACCGCATTATTGTTCTCCCCGTAGGCAAAGCTGACATTGCGGTACTCAACGTGTCCACGCACTTTGTCGAGCACGATGCTGCCCGTGTCTGCCTCGTCGGGTTCATCAATAACCTCGAACAGGCTCTGGCCAGCCGCGACACCGCGCTGAATGACTGCATTAACGTTGGTGATGCGCCGCACCGGTTGCAAGGTCAGCATCATGGCGCTGAAAAAGGAAATGAACTGGCCCGGCGTCAGGTTGCCGTTCAGCGATTCACTACCGGCCATATAGACCACGCCGGCAACGCCGATACCGAAGATGACTTGCGTTGTAGCCACGCCAATCGATCGCACCCGAATCAACTTCAGATTCTGCTTCTTGTTACGGTCATCGACTTCATCGAGTCGCTCGGACTCGTATTCATAACCGCCAAAAATTTTCACCACTCGATTACCGCGAACGATTTCCTCAGTAACCTGCATGACTTCACCGACCGAATCCTGTATTCGGCCGCTGTAGCGACGAAAAACGTGGCCCAGGACCCGCACAATCAGCGCCACGACCGGAATCACGATGGCAACAAACAACAGCAGGGTCGGGCTCTGCAAGTACATCACCGTGATCGCGGCGATGACCGTCAGGATATCGCGGATGGCGACTGTTACGACCGTGGTCACCGATTCCGCAATCATTTCCACATTGTAGGTTATACGTGACAGCAGTGGACCTGCAGTACGCTCCTCGAAGAATCGCGTCGGCAAGGTCAGGAACTTGCAAAACACGGTTCGACGCAATGCGCTGATGACGTTCCGGCCTATCCAGCCCAGCGAATATTCTGTGGCAACACCGAATATGCCACGCAAAACGAAAATGCCGATGAATGCGAGCGGAATCCAGCGCGCAGTTTCAAGATTTTGTGCAACCAGCGCCTCATCGGTCATCGGCTCAAGCAAATAGACCATACCGCCTTCAACCAGCGCCGTGCCGGCCATGCCTACCACACTGATTGCGCCTGCCAGTTTGTAAGGCAGGACGAATTGCCACAGGCGACGAAATGTCCGGGCAGACTGCGGGTCGATTTCTTTGGTCACAGCGATTTGCTAGTCAAATCCGCGTTGCTCGCCATCGGGCTCATTCACCGTAGCGATACTGATGCGCACAAAACCGAGTCGGCCCGCCACGTCCATTGCTGTGACCACATCCTGATGGCGGGCATTGGCATCCGCGCTGATGGTCAACGGCAAACTGTAGTCGCCATTGGAGACTTTTTGCAACGCATTGCGGATCGTCTCGGGGCGGCTGTTGATGAGTTCCCTGCCGTTCACCATATAGATACCGGTCCCGGAAATCATGATGTCGATCTGAGCAGGGGTTTCTTCCACAGGAGCCGAATTCTCGGCTTCGGGCAGGTTGATCGTAATCCGAGACTGCTTGACGAAGCTCGTCGAGACCATCAAAAAAATCAGCAACAAAAAAACAACGTCGATCAGGGACGTGAGATTGACCTCGGGCGCCGTGCGTGGCCGCAGGTTAAGCCGCATGTCTCAGCCTTTTTCCTGTCGCCGGTGCAGTGCTTCAACCAGTTTGATCGCCTCTTTTTCCATTTCGACCACCAGTGTATCGACGCGATTCCGGTAGTAGCGATAACCGATCAAAGCGGGAATCGCAACAGTGAGTCCTGCGGCCGTCGTGATCAAGGCCTGCGCGATACCCCCTGCCAGTACCGAAGGGTCACCAACTCCATAAGTCGTAATAGCAGCAAACACCTGGACCATGCCAATCACAGTACCGAGGAGGCCAAGTAACGGTGAAATCGCGGCAATCGTGCCCAGCGTTTCCAGGTAGCGTTCGAGTTCATGTACGACGTGTCGCCCCGTGTCTTCGATACTGTCTTTCATGATGCTGCGTTCGCGGTCGCGATTGATCAGGCCAGCCGCCAGTATCTGCCCGAGCGCTGACCCCTGGTGCAGGATCTGAATCTGCTTCTGGTCCAGCTGGTCCTTCTTGACCCAACCCCAGACCTTGCTGGTGAGGTCCTCAGGGATCACACGCTTCTGTTGCAGTGTCCAGAAGCGCTCCAGGATTATTCCTGTTGCGATAATCGCACAGAGAATGATCGGCGCCATTAACCAGCCGCCGGATTTGACTACTTCTACCATACGCTCTGACCTGGGGGAAAAAGGAAATATACACTCTACTCATGCCATATTCGACGGTTGTGGTGGCGATACTGACGAATTGACTCGAGTCCGGACGCCGCACAAAGCCTTAGTTGTATCGCACCCGATGTCGCCGTATTCATGACATCGGCACCGGCCGTACGCCAGCGTTGCACAATATCGGGTTTTGGTAGACCCCAGTGGTTACCAAACCCACTCGATACGATTGCGAGCGATGGCTGCAGTGCCTGCACGAAGGGCAGTGTCGACGACGTGCGGCTGCCATGATGTGGAACAATCACCGCATCAACAACAGGCAGGGCCTGTTTCTCTACCAGATCGCGTTCGGCCGACGCTTCAATATCTCCACTGAGCAGCAGACGGTGATCCCCCGCCTGTAACAACAATACGCAGGAGCGGTTATTGCCTTCGAGATCGGTCTGCAATGGCGGATAGAGCACCTCAAAGGCGACGCCATCGTAGGACCAGTTTTGCCCGGCGCGGCACGGCAGCGCCCTGACACCAGCGAGGCTCTCGCCCGCGAGAACCTGGCGCACGGCTATTGAATCCAGCAACGCCCGGACCCCTCCCGCGTGATCGAGGTCCGCGTGCGACACCAGCAGCCTGTCCAGTTCGCGAACGCCGCGGTGCTTGAAGAACGGCAGAAGGGTATTTTCTGCCGCGCTGCCTCCGCTGCGATAGGCCGGCCCGGTGTCATATAAAAGAGTCCGCCGACGCGTCTCGACGACCACCGCAAGACCCTGACCTACGTCGAGTATGCTGACCAGCGCGCAGCCCGTGGCGGGGCGATCCGGCTGATACAGGAGCAGCCCGACGAGGCCGACCCACGCGATCGCTCGCCCTGGCCACCCGGGCGGCAGCACGGCCCAAAGTGCGGGCACGACGATGTACAGCCATGACACGCCGGCCAGCGCCGGCACCGAAAATGACGCCATGGGCAGTGCCGCAAAAAGGGTCAGACCCTTTTCGAGCAGCTCGATGCTGCGCGCTGCCAGTAGCAGGGCGTGGTCCCCCAGGGGCTCAAACACGCCGTCCAGCAGCAGCCCAAGCAGCGACAGCGGCACGGTCACGAATCCGAATAACGGCACCGCCACAAGATTCACCGGCAGTGCCACAAAAGACACACGATCGAACAATACGGCGACCAGCGGCAGCAGGCCGAACAACAGCATCAGCTGCAGCGTCGCCAGCCCGGCGCGACGCCGTCCTACACAGATCAGCAGCACAACCGCGGCGAAGGACAGCATGTAGCCCGGCGTCATCGTGGCGAGCGGGTCGAGCAGCGCGATTAGCAGGGCTACTGCGCTGACAATGGCCGGCAACTTCGGTCTGCGATAGGCCATCAGTGCAACTGCGGCAAGCAACAACATCAGGCTGGCGCGACGCGCCGGCACGGCGAGGCCCGCTATCGCGGCGTATGTCAATGCCACCAGGACTGAACACGCGATTGCGGCACGATGCTGATTGCGTTGCCGCGCGCGCGCCGCGAGCAGGCCGGCGACATACAATGTCAGCAGGTACGCACCTCCGGCAGCCAGACCGATATGCAGCCCTGAAATCGCCATCAGGTGGCTGGTTCCCGTCGCTGCATAGCGTTCCCATTGTGCGTCACTGAGCATATGGCGCGTGCCGACGACGAGCGCGAGCAGCACTGCCGCTGGCTCGGGTTCGTTCACCAGCGCGACCACCCGGTCGACAAAGCGGCGCCGCAACTGATCGACAGCGCTCGGCGGCAGCGGTCGCAGCAGGCGGTTACGATGACTGTCGACCACATAGCCCGTAGCGCCAACGTGCTCGCGAAACAACCAGGCCTCGTAGTCGAAGGTACCCGGGTTGCGCGCACCGCGCGGCCGGCGCAGCCGCACTTCGAGGCGCCAGCGGTCGCCGTGATGCAGGCTCACTGTCGGCTCGAACCAGCTCAGCCGGATTCGCTCTGGCAGACGCCTATCGTCAAGCGGCCGGGCCAGGAAACTCGTCGTGGGCCCCGACCTGGAGGGAAAATCGGCGACCATGACCTCGACCACGAGGCTGTCGCCTTCAATAGCCACCGGCAATCGGGACGCGAGCTGTTGCTCAGCGGCGAGATAAAACGCGGCGACACCAGCGCAGAATCCAGCGAGCAGCTTCCAGCAACGCGTGAGCAGCAGCAGCAATGCTGCGAGAAAGACCGCACTCAGATACCCGGAGATATTGGCAAAGCTGCTAAGCTGCAGCGCGTACATACCTGCCAGCACACTCAGGCAGGCTCGTGTCATCGCGGGGGTTGCTCGGCTTCGATTGTCTCTGCCCCCATCGAATCGGAACCCGTGGCAAATG
>CAZHLE010000069.1:10848-13537 GCA_964533065.1 uncultured Woeseiaceae bacterium
TTTAGGAAATTCGCGTTCAAACGACATCAGCTGGCCGAGCGCTGGTTCATGGCACCGTTTCGTCACCTGCTGCACGATGACTCGCTCTGGGGCATACGCCGCAAGACCGTCGTGCCCGCGGTCGCGCTGGGCACGTTCATTGCATTCCTGCCGATTCCGGGTCAAGTCGTGGTCGCCGTTCTGGGTTCGGTCTGGTTGCGCTGCAACATCCCGGTTGCGACACTAACGACCTTTATTGTCAACCCGATCACGATTGGGCCGGTTTACCTTTTCACTTACCTCGTCGGCGCAACACTGCTGGGGCTCGACGCGGTGCCGTTCGAAATCGAATTGTCGATTGACTGGCTGAGGACTACGTTTCTCTCGGTCTGGCAGCCACTGATACTTGGCTCCGTGCTCGTAGGCAGCATCGCTGCGCTGATAACCTACGGGCTGCTCGATGTGATCTGGCGATTTTCGCTCCGCGACTACAAAACACGCAAAAGAAACGAGCGCGGTCAGTAATCCTGCATGGCCCTGAGCCGGCCGCTCTCCAGCACCAGGATGCGGTCCATGCGTTCTGCAATCGACATATCGTGCGTTACCACAACGAGGCTCGTTTGCAATTCCTGGTTCAGCTCGAGCATCAGCCGCATCACATGCTCACCGTTGCCCGCATCGAGATTGCCGGTTGGCTCATCGGCCAGTACCAACTGCGGCCGGGTGATCAATGCCCGGGCGACGGCGGCTCGTTGCCGCTCGCCACCGGACAACTCACCCGGCTTGTGTGTCAGCCGTTCGCCAAGCCCCACACGGACCAAGATCTGCCGCGCCTGTTCGAGTGCTGCGGATTTCGGCTCGCGCCGGATCAGCAGCGGCATCGCAACATTCTCTTCGGCCGTAAACTCGGCCAGCAGGTGATGGAACTGGTACACGAATCCAAGATAGCGATTGCGCAGCTCGCTTTTCGCCAGCTCGCCAACGCCGTGCATCGTTTGGCCACCGACCAGCACTTCGCCGTCATCGGGATCATCAAGCCCGCCTAGAATCTGCAGCAGCGTGGTCTTGCCGGAACCCGAGGCACCGACAATGGCTACACGCTCGGCCGCATTGACGGCCAGGTCAACCGCGCTCAACACTTCAAGCGTACTGTTGCCCTCGCGAAAGCGGCGTGCCACGCCGCGACACTGCAGTACCGGAACCGGGTCATTCATAACGCAGCGCCTCGGCAGGCGGCGTGCGCGCTGCCATCCATGCCGGGTATACGGTCGATAGCAGCGCCAGCGTTAAGGCAATGGCTGCGATCCTTACGACGTCGGACAGCTGCAGGTCAGCCGGCAGATCGCTGATGAAATACACATCCGCCGCGAGAAACTTGATGCCGAATGTCGATTCAAAAAACGCCACAATACCCTCCAGGTTCAGGGCCAGCAGAATACCAGCTGTGACGCCGATCAAGGTGCCCGCTATGCCAATCACACTGCCTTGCGTGATGAAAATCTTCAGAATGCTGGACGGGCGTGCGCCAATAGTGCGCAAAACGGCGATATCCGATTGCTTGTCTTTGACGACCATAACCAGCGTCGACACGATATTGAACGCGGCAACAGCAATGACGAGAAGCAGAATGACAAACAGAATGGATTTTGTAATCTGTATGGATTTGAAAAAATTCACATGCCGTCGCTGCCAGTTGGACACCAGAACGACTTCGCCGTGGGCGATCGCAACGTCGCGTACGATTTCCGGCGCAGCATAAATGTCCGTCACCGCCAGCCGCACACCGCTGACAGCATCCTGCAATCGATACAGCCGCTGCGCATCCCGCAGGTTGATGAACGCAAGATGTCGGTCGTACTCAAACATACCCACGCGATACAGGCCGCTGACAGTGAAGCGCTTGGTTCGTGGCACAACACCGGCAGGAGTCACGATGCCTTGCGCCAGCGTTACCGTCAGCTTGTCGCCGACCGCGACCCGCAACGCCTTCGCGAGTTCGACACCAAGCACCATGTTGAACTCGCCGGCAGCGAGACTGTCCAGCCTGCCCTCAGTCATGACGCTGTCGATACCCGCCACCTTGCTTTCCAGAGCAGGCTCTATGCCACGCAATTCGGCGCCACCGAGTGCTTCGCCGAACATGAGCAAGGCCTGGCCGCTGACAAAGGGTGCGCTGGCGCGAACGCGAGGGTCTTCTGCCGCTGTGGCCGAAGTCGCACGCCAATCCAAAAGCTCGCCGTCAATTCCCTCAATACTCGCGTGCGCCGTCATGGCCAGTAGCCGCTCATGCAATTCGCGCTCAAATCCGTTGACCACCGACAGCACAACAATGAGTACTGCAACCGCAATGGCAATTCCGAGCATCGAAATTGCGGAAATCATCGATACAAAATTGTTGCTGCTGCGCGAGCGCACATAGCGGGTACCGACCCAGAATTCGAACGCCTGTCGCATGTGCCTACTCGTATCGCAATGCAACGGCTGGATTAACGAGCGCCGCCCGGCGTGCCGGATAGAGGGTCGCCAGGGAGGTCAACAGAAAGGCCGCGATCGCAATTGTGGTGACATCGGCCGACTCGAGTTCGGACGGGATCCTCGTTACATAGAAAACATCCCCCGGCATGATCTGGAAACCCAGTGTCTGCTCCAAAAACGGCACAATAACCGGCACATTGATGGCCAGCACAATGCCCAGAGCAACGCCGATAAA
>CAZHLE010000070.1:0-13532 GCA_964533065.1 uncultured Woeseiaceae bacterium
GAAGCAAACGGAATACGCGCAGGCTATGAACACCAACAACCTGGCAAATGCGTCCACGACCGGATTTCGCGCCGATCTGCATGCGTTCAGCTCGATTGCGGTCGAAGGGCCCGGCGTGAAATCGCGCATCAACGCGGTGGTCGATACCTACGGCACGGACATGTCGCGTGGCGCGATCCAGAACACCGGCGTCGACCTCGACGTCGCGATCCGTGGCGCGGGCTATTTCGCGGTACAGACCCGTGACGGCCGTGAAGCTTATACGCGCGCCGGCGACCTGCGCATTAATCCGGGCGGATTGCTGACGACCGGTCGCGGCGACCTCGTCATGGGCAATAGCGGCCCGGTCGCGTTGCCACCCGATGTCAGCAAGCTCATCGGTGTGGACGGTACGATTTCAGTACAGCCGCTGGGCTCGGGCCCCGAGACGCTGTCCATCGCGGACCGGATCAAGCTCGTGAACCCGGACCCGGCGACCTTGCGGAAAGGTCCTGACGGTCTTTTCTACCTGCCCGAGGGCGAAACCGCGGACGCGGACGCCAGCGTGACCATCATCAGCGGCGCGCTGGAGGGCAGCAACGTCAACGTCGCGAAGACGCTCGTCAACATGATCGAGCTCGCGCGGCAGTATGAAATGCAGGTCAATCTAATCAAGACCTCGGAAGAAAACGCCGACGTGGCGGCTTCATTGATGCAGCTCGGCTAAGGCCGGGTTGTGCTTAGGAGAGAGTAATGACACAAGCTTTATGGATTGCGAAGACAGGGTTGGATGCGCAACAGACACGCATGGCGGTGGTGGCAAACAACCTCGCCAACGTCAACACGACAGGATTCAAGCAGGGCAGAGCGGTTTTTGAAGACCTGCTGTATCAGAACGTACGACAACCGGGCGGATCGAGTTCGCAGGACACACTGCTGCCGTCGGGTATGTCACTTGGCACCGGCGTGCGTGTCGTTGCAACGGAGAAAATGTTCACCCAGGGCAGTGTACTGAACACGGAGAACGCGCTGGACGTGGCCGTCAACGGCCGCGGCTTTCTGCAGGTGCTGAGACCGGACGGCGAGATCGCCTATACCCGCGACGGCGCATTGCAACGCAACGACCAGGGCGAGCTCGTGACGGCCAGTGGCTATACCGTGCAACCCGGCATTTCCATTCCCGATGGTGCGCAGAGCATCACAATCGGCAGCGACGGCATCGTGTCGGTGAAATTCGCTGGGCAGGCAACACCGTCGCAGGTCGGAAACCTCGAACTGGCCGATTTCATCAACCCGGTTGGCCTGCAATCGGTCGGCGAAAACCTCTACATCGAAACCGCGGCGAGTGGGCCGGCGCAGTCGGGCACTCCGGGCCTGAACGGACTCGGCACCCTCGTGCAGGGTGCGCTCGAAGGCTCCAACGTCAACGTGGTTGCAGAACTCGTCAATATGATCGAAACGCAGCGCGCTTACGAAATGAATTCCAAGGCGATCACGACCAACGACCAGATGATGCAGTACATCAACAACAACCTCTAAGGCAACCGACATAATGCGCACCGCTAAATGTACTCTCCTGTTCGTGACCGGCTTCGCGACGATGGCCGGCACGGGTTGTTCGCTGATGCCTGCAGACGACGAGCCGTTCGAGCCGCTGCAACCGGTCGGTGTGCTGCATGCGCCGGCGACCGATGGCGCCATCTACCGCGCGAATACGGACATGCGCCTGTTCGAAGACCAGAAGGCGAATCGTGTCGGCGATATTCTTACGGTCCGGCTCGCCGAAAGGACCAACGCGAGCAAGGCCTCGCAGACCTCGGTGTCCAAATCGACCGAAGCGACGATCGCGAACCCGGTTGTGTTGGGGCGCCCCATTACCCACAACGGTGACCCGGTGTTCGGCGGCAGCCTGTCTGGCGAAAACACGTTCGACGGCGCCGGCGCCAGCAGCCAGAGCAATAGCCTGGCCGGGGATATTACGGTCACGGTCGTGGAACGATTGGCAAATGGCAACCTCGTTATTCGTGGCGAAAAATGGGTCACGCTGAACCAGGGCCGAGAATTTATCCAGTTGTCGGGCACGATTCGACCGAATGACATCGAGACCGACAATACGCTGCTCTCGACTCGCATCGCGAACGCGCAGATCACGTACAGCAGCAAGGGCGTGATGGCCGATGCCAACCGCATGGGCTTCATCGCACGCTTTTTCAACTCAGTTCTTAGTCCCTACTAACAAAGGAACACAGCATGCGTACAGATCGTAAAGATGGTGACTGGGTTCGGGGCTTCGGGCTGCTGCTGATGTTCCTGCTGATATGCGCGCAACCGGCGCTCGCCGACCGGGTCAAGGACCTGGCCAGCGTTGCCGGTGTGCGCAAAAATCAGCTGACCGGCTATGGCCTGGTCGTGGGTCTCGATGGCACCGGCGACCAGACCACGCAGACGCCGTTTACGGTGCAGAGCATCGTCAACATGCTGACGCAGTTTGGCATCACGATTCCGCCCGGCGTCAGCCTGCAGCTGAAGAATGTGGCGGCCGTGACGGTACAGGCGGACTTGTCGGCATTCGCCAAGCCCGGCCAGTTGATCGATGTCACCGTCGCCTCGATCGGTAATGCGAAGAGCTTGCGCGGTGGCAGCCTGCTCATGACACCATTGCGTGGCGCCGACGGCAACGTTTATGCGCTTGCACAGGGCAATTTGATCGTTGGCGGTTTTGGCGCGTCGGGCGCGGACGGATCGCGGGTCACGGTCAACGTGCCGAGCGCGGGGCGCATTCCGAACGGTGCCACGGTCGAGCGTACCGTGCCGAACGACTTCGGCAGCACTGACATGATTGTGCTGAACCTGCATACGCCGGATTTCACTACCTCCGGAAGGCTGGCCTCCGAGATCAACAACACCATGGGCGATGGAACGGCACAGTCGGTCGATGCCGTGTCCGTTGCGGTACGCGCGCCGGTCGACAGCGGGCAGCGCACGGCGTTCATTTCCGTACTGGAGAATCTTGAGGTCGAGCCGGGCGAGTCGTCGGCCAAGGTCATCATCAACTCGCGCACGGGCACCGTCGTGATCGGCAGCAACGTGCGCGTGACACCCGCGGCCGTGTCGCATGGTTCGCTCGTGGTGACGATCAGTGAGCGACCGTTTGCGAGTCAGCCGATCGCACCTTTCAGCGGTGCCGGACAAACCGTCGTGCTACCCGACTCAAACGTCGAGGTGACACAGGAGCAGGGCAGCATGTTCCTGTTCGAGGCTGGCACCAGTCTTGGCGAAATTGTGCAGGCGGTGAACCGCGTTGGCGCAGCACCCGGCGACCTGGTCGCGATCCTCGAGGCGCTCAAGCAGGCGGGTGCGCTGCGTGCCGAGCTCGTCGTCATATAGGGAACCGCAATGACCAGCGCCATCACCGACTTCAACCAATTCACTGCGCTGCGCGTCGCGGCCAATCAGAACAGTCCGGCCGTGCTGCGCGAGGTAGCGGGGCAGTTCGAGGCCTTGTTTGTGCAGACGATACTGAAGAACATGCGTGAGGCCTCGCTGGGCGATCCGCTGATGGGCGATAGCAATCAATTCGAGATGTACCAGGGCTTGATGGATCAACAGCTGGCGCTGGAAATGTCAAGTGGTCGCGGTATCGGCCTGGCCGACATGCTGGTGCGCCAGTTGGGTGGCAGTGAGGCGTTGCCTGCAGAACCGCAGGCGGCAGCGCTGCCACTCGCGGCGCGCGTGGCTCCTGCGCCAGAACCGGCCTGGACCGATGCCGAATCCTTTGCTCGCGATGTCTGGCCACACGCGGAGCGCGTCGCAAAACGCCTGAATGTGCCGACCGAAGCCATCGTCGCGCAGGCCGCGCTCGAAACCGGCTGGGGTGCACACGTGCCGCAACGGCGTGACGGCTCCAGCAGTTTCAACCTGTTCGGCATCAAGGCGGGCCAGAACTGGTCCGGCAGTCGTGTGACCAAGCCGACGCTGGAATTCGAGAACGGCTTGCCGAAGCCGCAGCTTGCGAATTTCCGTGCTTACGATGACGTCGCGGCGACCTTCGATGACTACTCGGAGTTGCTGCTCGACAATCCGCGTTACGCGCAAGTGCGTAATCACGGTGGCGATGTCACGGCGTTTGCCGAGGCCTTGCAATCCTCCGGCTATGCCACCGATCCGGCTTACGCCGTCAAAATACAATCCATTGCCGACAGTGATGTAATTCAACGAGTGAGGAATGATCATGCCTGATCTGCTCAATACCAGCCTGACTGGCATGCTCGCGTTTCAGCGTGCGCTCGAGCTGACCGGGCACAATATTGCCAACGCGAATACGCCGGGCTATAGCCGCCAGGTTGCTGAATTCACGTCACGTGTCGGTGGCGCGGGCACGCAGATCTCGGCCATCAAGCGCATGTACGACGCCCTGCTCGTGGGTCAGCTGCGTAGCTCGGTTACGGGTTTCGCGCGATTCTCGGCGCTGAACAGCATGGCCGGACGCATCGACTCGCTGTTGGCCGATGCGAATACGGGACTGAACGCCGGTTTGCAGAAATTCTTCAATACCATCCAGGATGTCGGCAATGACCCCTCGGGTATCCCCATTCGGCAGGCATTGCTCGGTGAGGCGAACGGCATCGCCAGCCGTTTTCGCTCCATGGACCAGCGTCTCGACCAGATGGAATCCGAAATCAACGAACGCCTGACGCTGGCTGTCGGCGATGTCAATCGCCTGGCCGGGCTAATAGCCGACGTGAACCAGCGTATCGCCGCCGCCGGCTCTGCCACGACGCCGAACGATCTTTTGGACCAGCGCGACCAGCTGGTGCTGGACTTGTCGAGCCTGGTCGACGTCAGCACGATCAGGCAGGACGATGGCGCCTTGAATATATTCATCGGCAGCGGCCAGCCGCTGGTTCTCGGCACCAAGGTGCAGCAGCTCGGGGTGCGCGGCAGCGAATTCGATCTGACCCGGGTCAACGTCGTCTATCTTGGCCCGTCGGGAAATACACCGCTGGACACTGCGCTGTCGGGCGGCACGATTGGCGGCCTGCTCGAATTCCGCTCACGCATGCTAGATTCAAGTCGGCAGTCGCTGGGCCAGACGGCGGTCGCGTTCGTCAAGCAGTTCAACGCGCAACATGCGTCGGGCCTCGACCTGCGTGGCAATCTTGGTGGCGACTTTTTTGCCATCGATCCGCCCACGATCCGCTATTCCTCGAACAACACGGGCAGTGGCACCGCGATCGCAGCCGTGAGTGATCTCAGCGCTTTTACCGGTGCCGATTACATCCTCGAATTTGACGGTGCAGCCTACAGCCTGATGCGCGCAGATACAGGCCAGGCGATTGCCTTGAGCGGCAGCGGCACGGCTGGTGACCCGTTCCTTGCCGATGGCATCAGCATCGAAGTCGCTGGCGCACCGGCGGCCGGGGATCGACTCATGGTTCGCACCGGCCACAATGCGGCCAGCTCGATCACGAGCCTGATATCGGATCCGCGCAGCATTGCGCTCGCGGCACCAACCCGGGTGCAATCGTCGCTGGCCAATATCGGTGATGCGAGCATCAGTCCGGTAACTGTCACGGACAGTTCGGACCCGAACCTGCTGAGCACATCCGTCATCCAGTTTACGGGGCCGAACACTTACAGCATTAACGGCGCGGGCAGCTTTGCCTTTGTGGCCGGCAACCCGATCATCATCAACGGATCGTCGGTGACGATCAGCGGTACGCCTGCGGTTGGCGATCAATTCACCATCGAGGCTAACTACGGCGCCTCCGGCGACAACCGCAACGCCTTGCTCCTGGCAGACCTGCAGTCTCTGGGTATTCTCGAAGGTGGAACCATCGGCATCGGCGAGAATTACAGCCAGCTGGTCGCAAGCGTTGGCGCAACCACGCACCAGATCCAAGCGGGCCTGAGTGCGCAGCGAGTGGTGCTTACGAATGCCGAGAATGCAGTTTTATCGAAATCGGCCGTTAACCTCGATGAGGAAGCCGCAAACCTGATCCGCTTCCAACAGGCCTACCAGGCCGCGGCGCAGGTTGTGAATATTACCAAAACATTGTTCGACAGCCTGCTGGCCGCGACGAGTCGCTGATATGAGAGTGTCTACCTATGGTTCGTTCCTGAACAGCCTGCATGCGATGCAACGCCTGCAGGAGGCGCTCGACTCAAGACAGCGACAGATCTCGAGCGGGCGGCGCATTTTGCAACCATCGGATGACCCGATCGGCTCGGCGCGTTCAATCGAGCTGGGTGAGGCGCTGTCGCGACTGGAACAATTCGAGCGTAACGGCACGATTGCGGGCAACCGCCTCAGCCAAGAAGAGGCGGCGCTGACGTCGGTGAATAATGTCCTGCAACGAGTGAGGGAACTCTCGCTGCAGGCAAACAATGCGACGCAAAGCAACGAGACGCGCAATCTGATCGCTCTCGAGATGCGAGAACAGTTGAATAATCTGGTGCAGATTGCAAACCAGAAGGACGGAAGTGGCAGCTACCTGTTCGCCGGCAACCAGGAACAGGCCCAGCCGGTGTCGCGAATGGGATCGACGTTCAGTTACAACGGCGACCAGGGACAGCGCCTGATCCAGATCGGCGAGGCGCGCGCCGTCGCCGACGGCGATTCCGGTGCCAGCATCTTCTTCCAGGTGCGCACGGGGAACGGTGTTTTCACCGTCATGCCGGGGGCTGCGAATGCCGGCACCGGCGTCATCGGACCAAGCAGCGTTACCAATCCCACGCTGTACGACCAGGACCAGTACACGGTGACTTTCCTCGATGCCGCGAATTACGAAGTTCGGGATTCGGGCGGCGGGCTGGTCAGCAGCGGTGGTTTCAGCCCGGGCGACAACATCGCGTTTCGTGGCATCGAGCTGAGTATCAACGGCCAGCCGGCAGCAGCCGACCAGTTCGTTGTGCCACCCAGCGCCTTGCAAAACATGTTTGCCACGATCGACAACCTGGCTGCCGCAATTGCACAGCCAGTATATGACGATAACTCACGGGTTGCCCTGAACAACAAGGTCAATGCAGGCCTGATGAACCTGGATCAGGCGCTCGGTAACGTTCTCAACATTCGCACCCAGGTAGGCTCGCGGCTCGCCGCCATCGAAACCCAGCTCGACAGCAATGGCGCTATGGCGCTGACCCTGAAATCCATTCTCGCGCAGATACAGGACCTCGACTACGCCGACGCGATCTCGAGGCTCAGCGCCGAGGCCGCAACGCTAGAAGCCGCACAGCAGTCCTTCGTTCGCACGCAGCAGCTGTCATTGTTCAATTTCTTCTAGTTGACCTGCTTCACAGTTTGCAACACTGCCGCTAAAGTTTTTCGCATACCCGTCGGTGCCCGGCACAGGGTCGAAGATCATTTTCAGAGGATTGCGCTAAAGCTTTCTTATCCCGCGACCGATAACTTCCACGTACGGTGGTCATGTATTTGTTTCTGACCATTTAACTTGACTTCCGGCAGCTCTAGCAGACCGGGTGTTCTTTTCGAGTAAACAGGAGTTATTACAATGGCACAGACGATTAATACGAACGTTGCTTCGCTTAATGCGCAACGCAACTTAAATCGTTCGCAAGGTTTGCTAAACCAATCACTGGAAAGGCTGTCTACAGGCCTGCGAATCAACAGCGCGAAGGATGATGCGGCAGGTCTTGCAATC
The DNA here is from genome assembly GCA_964533065.1 of uncultured Woeseiaceae bacterium. Lineage (GTDB taxonomy): Bacteria > Pseudomonadota > Gammaproteobacteria > Steroidobacterales > Woeseiaceae > UBA1847. The sequence continues at coordinate 7,644 of CAZHLE010000070.1, forward strand.
TCCGAGCGATTCACCACGCAGATCCGTGGTCTTAACCAGGCAGTTCGAAACGCCTCTGACGGTATTTCACTGTCACAGACGGCTGAGAGCGCGCTTGGCGAGTTGACCAACAACCTGCAGCGTATTCGTGAGCTGGCTGTACAGTCAGTCAACGCGACCAACTCTGCATCAGATCGCGGAGCCCTGAACGCTGAAGTCACCGAGCGTCTCGCCGAGGTTGACCGCATAGCGAAGCAGACCAGCTTCAACGGCGTCAAGGTTCTCGACGGATCCTTCGGTACGGCGATCTTCCAGGTTGGCGCAAACGTCGGCGAAACGATTTCTGTCAGCCTGACGACGGACGTCACCGCCGCGGCGATTGGTACGGTCAACACGAATACCGCGGCCGCTTACAGCATGGCCGACGTCGCCAGCACCGACATCACCGTGGAGTTCGGTGACGGCACGACAGCCGATCTTTATGGCAGCGTAGTAATTGCTGCCGACTCGACCGTGCAGGAAGCCGCAGACGCCATAAACCAGGCGAACGTGTCCGGCATAGCCGCCTTCGTCAATTCGTCCAACCAGTTGCAGGTTATCAACAGCAACGAGGGCGATGTGACGTTTACGGAATCCGGCGCAACCGGCACCGACACGACTGGTCTGACGTCAGCAACAGCGACTGCAGATGAAGCCGTATCTGCAGCGACGACCCTGGCAGGTCTGGGTGTTGACACGGTGTCGAATGCAAACTTCGCAATCGCCCGTATCGACTCAGCCCTCACGGCTGTCAATGGCCTGCGCGGCAACCTCGGTGCTATCCAGAACCGTTTTGAGTCAACCATCATCAACCTGCAAACGGTAAGCGAGAACCTGGCGGCATCACGTGGCCGAATCCAGGACGCTGACTTCGCCGCAGAAACGGCTGCGTTGACCAAGGCGCAAATTCTGCAGCAGGCTGGCGTAGCAGTTCTGTCGCAGGCGAATGCACAACCGCAGCTCGCGCTAAGCCTGTTGCAGTAAGAGCTGGCACGGAGATTAAGGGACAATGAGCTGGCGGCATGGAAGCCGCCTGACTCATAACACGTCCCTCGGAGACGAACCATGGCCGAGCAAGATATCAATGCTGTAGCGTCCACCACGGGCAGGCATGCGGTGCTCAAACTACCGACGCGGGTGCAGCCACAGGCCGGCAATACGGAGCCTGCCGCTGGCAAGAGCGTGCCGCTTGCTGCAGAACGTGTGCCCGATCTGGAAGCGCTGGCGCGCGCATTGAACCTGGCGAGCCAGACCATCGGTCGTGATCTTCGGTTTGAAGTGAACATGGATAGTAACCACTCAGTCATCAAGGTGCTGGATCGTGAAACCGGCGAAGTTATTCGGCAGATTCCACCAGAGAAAGCGAAGTTGTCTATCTCCGACATTGGCGCAGTGCAGCTGCGCTTGTACAACGAAAGGATTTAGACCGCGGCGATCGCTGAATCCTGGTATTTGGCACGTTTCTTGTAGATTTTTAGATCCAGACACACGGGTAATCGGAGAGAAAACTATGCCAAGTATCATCTCAAGCGGAATCGGCTCCGGGCTAGATATCGCAGCAATCGTGCGACAACTTGTCGCGGCAGAGGGTCAGCCCGTGAATGAACGAATCACACTGCAGGAATCGCGCGCCCAGGCAAAGCTGTCGGCCTTTGGCAGCCTGAAGTCCGCGCTTGCAGAATTGCGTGACAAGCTCGAGGTCATGAAGAACCTCGACAAGTTTTTGAGCCGCAAGGCAAGTTCGGGCAATGAAGAGTTTTTTACGGTCAGTGCAGGCAGCAACGCGTTTCCGGCAAGCTACTCGATTGAAGTCGTCAACCTTGCGCAGGCACAGAAGCTAACCTCGGGTGCATTTGCCGATTCGGACACCGTGGTCGGTACCGGAACGCTAACGCTGTCGATAGGCTCGGCCACGGTCGATATTGAAATTACAGACGAGAACAACACGCTCGCCGGCATTCGTGACAGCATTAACTCGGCCAGCAACAACCCGGGCGTCGCAGCAACGATCGTCAACGCCGACAGCGGCAGTTACCTGATCCTGACCAGTGAATCGACAGGCGCGGCGCAGGGCATGACAATCACCCAGGCGGGCGGCGACGGCGGGCTCAGTGCGTTGCAGTACGACACCGGTGCCGGCCTGACGTCGTTGACCGAGTCAATCGCTCCGCAGGATGCATTGATTCGCATCGACGGTTTCGATGTTGGCAGCAGCAACAATACGTTCACGGGCGCAGTGCAGGGCGTAACCATCAATATCCGGCAGAGCAGTGGTGGCGAGACGCACAGCCTGGACGTTGAAAATGACGAAGAGGCAACCAAAACGCTGATCGCGGATTTCGTCAAAAGCTACAACATGCTGGTCACAATGTTCGACAAGCTCACCGACTTTAACCAGGAGATCGGAGTTGCGGCGCCATTGCTGGGTGATGCGACGGTAAGAGGCATTCGCGACCAGATCCGGCGTGAACTTAGCGAAGCGGTTACCGACCCCAACGCGGCCTTCAACGTCTTGCGTGACGTCGGCATCGAGGTTCGGCTGGACGGACAGATGGAGATTGATGATGCGGAGCTGTCGGCCGCACTCGGCAGTGACTTCGCCAAGCTCGGGCAGCTGTTCGCAAATTCGGACGGCTATGCGGTGCGGCTGTTTGACCTGGCCGACAGTTTTCTCGCCACCGACGGCATCATCGAAACGCGAACTAAAGGGCTACAGCAGAAAATCGAAGGCTTCGGCGGTGACCGCGAAGCACTGAATGAACGACTGGCATCGCTCGAGACGCGGCTCTTCCGGCAATTCAATGCGCTCGATTCCCTGCTCGCGCAACTGTCGTCGACCAGCAACTTTCTAACTCAACAACTGAACAACCTGCCGGGTGTCACTCGGCCTGGTAGCAACAACAGATAGGCGGAAACGGATGTGATGACTACAACAGGCAGTGCGGGTATCAAGCAGTACCAGCAGATCAATACGCAGAGCAGTCTCGCCGACGCGACGCCACACCGGCTCATCCAATTGCTGATGGAGCGTGCACTCATGAAAATGGGTTTGGCAAAAGGTCACATGGAGCGCCAAGAAGTGCGCGAGAAAGGCGCCAACATAGGTGTTGCGATCAGCATTATCAGCGTGTTGCAGGCGAGCCTGAACCACAAGGCGAACGCCGCGATATCGGCCAATTTCGATGAACTCTATGGCTACATGATGCGCCGTCTGTTGGAGGCTAATTTGCGCAATGACAGCAAGATTATCGATGAGGTGTCCGGCCTGTTACAGGAACTCAAAAATGCCTGGGATGCCATTACTGATCAGGTCGACGGTGAAGCTGCGCCAGCGTTCTAGCGGCGCTCAAGGAGACAAGCAATGGAAGCTGCAAGCCGAATTGAAATACAACCGGACGCCGTTGGCGTCGTGCATGAAATGGCGAGCAGCATGGAATCCTTCGCGGCCGCGGGTAACTGGGATCGCGTGACGGAAATTGCCGCGGCAATGCGGCATGCGGTCATGCATGTGCCCGAGAGCCTGCGGCGAGATTCGATGCTGCTCGCACAACGCTGCCTCAGGCACGTACAGTGCATGGCGCAGGATGCCAGGGGCGAGGTGACCGACAAGTTGTCGGCCCTGCGGCGCGGGCGCGACGCAACCCGCGCCTACACATTCGCGGACTAGATTCACGAAATAAGTTAAATAACGCCGCATTTGTGATCTGTATCACAAATGCGGCGGTTTTCCCGGTCTATGCTGTGGCCCAAGTCGAATTTACTTTGACATAAGGCGATAACAGAAATGCCAGCAAGCAGCAAAAGCCAGGGGAAAGTGCTGATTCTCGACTCCGATGTCGCACGGAGTCGCGATCTTTGTTCACGGCTGCGCTTCCTGAACTACGAGCCGGTCGCGACGCTTGGCGAGGACAGCATCGCGGCGGTGCTCGGTGACCTGGACGACAATGCAGAAGCCAGTCGCTCGCTCAATGAACTGCGCCGATCCAACCCCAAATTGCCGCTGCTCTGCCTGCCAGGCAGTCTGGCCTCGCTCGCAGCGCCGGACGGCGATGCCTGCTGGTTGCTTGACTTGCCGCTGCGTAAATCACAACTGACGCGACTGCTAGAGCGCGCCGCGCGTTACCAAGGTGCCGGGCGGCGGCACCGTTTGACCGGGCACTCACCCTCGATCTGGCAGGTGCGCAGACTTATCGAGCAGGTTGCCGACTTTGATACCAACGTACTCATCACCGGGCAATCGGGCACCGGCAAGGAGCTGGTCGCGCGCACCGTGCACGATCTGTCGGCCAGGGCCAATGGCCCGTTCGTGCCAATCAACTGTGGTGCGATTCCCGCCGAGCTTATGGAAAGCGAGCTGTTCGGTCACAAGAAGGGCGCGTTTACCGGTGCCATTAGTGATCGCATCGGGCGCTTCGAGCTGGCGGCTGGTGGCACGCTGTTTCTCGATGAAATTGGCGATATGAGTCTCGACATGCAGGTCAAACTGTTGCGCGTGTTGCAGGAACGCAGCTTCGAAAGAGTTGGTTGCAACAAGACGCAGCATGCGGATGTACGCATTGTCGCGGCGACCCATCGCGACCTGGTAGCGGCGGTTGCCGCCGGGGAGTTTCGCGAGGATCTCTTCTACCGCCTGAACGTATTCCCGATCGAGATGCCTCCGCTGTACAAGCGCCTGACGGACCTGCCGCAACTCATGCGTGAACTGCTGTTGCGACACGATGCCCATGACGCGAAGGATCTGCGCGTTAGTCCGGCGGCGTTGCGGGCGCTCGCCGCGTATGACTGGCCTGGCAATATTCGCGAACTCAGCAACCTGGTCGAGCGCCTGGCTATCGTCAAGCCCAAGGGCACGATCGAACTTGACGACCTGCCGGTCAAGTATCGGCAGGGCTTACCGGTCACAGCGACCAGCCCACAGGCGACCAATCTCAAACAGCACCTGCAAACTGTCGAACAGGAACTGATCAGGCTGGCGTTCGATTCCTCCGGCGGGGTAGTCGCAAAGGCCGCTGAACTCCTTAATATGCAGCGCACCACGCTGGTCGAAAAAATCCGCAAGTACGACATTCAATAGCTGCGGGCGAATCTGAAGCAGGAGGCTCATCTGCAGGAGGCGGCCATGCCCGCGAACCAGTTGTGTAAAGCCTTGCGACCCAGAAGATGAAGAACAAGAGCTTTGGCGGTTCATCTTTGACTACGGCAGTTTCGTCGCACAAAACTTAAGACGCATGGCGAGATACCTGGGGACTGGTCCGCCTGGAATCTGCGAAATGGCAGTAACTTGATTAAGAACGCACGCATGAACGTAACGAAACGCCGCTAAAAAGCAAAAATCCGGCGTCGCCGCACTATAAAACTCGCGTCGCGAAAATGGCGCTTACAATAGCGGCCTTAACAACGAGTTTTGCAACAGAATAGGTCGCTTGGCGATGGTCACGGCTTCCCAAAACAAGTCAATGGAAAGGCGTGTTTCGGCATTTGCAGCCGCTCAGTAGGAGTGCAAAGCAGGCGGTTTCAATCAACCATTTCCGAGATACTCGACTCCGGCTTTGGCGCGACTGCTTGCGGAGAGAACGGCAATAACCGGGCGCTGTTGCAGCGTTACTGATGTCGGGAGTCAGTCTGTTTGGTTCAAACGTCAGAAATTTGACGCAGATCGGTCTGAGAAAGACATCATAACTAATTGATTAATAATTAAAACAAGTTCTGGCACGGGAATTGCTTAGGTATCGCTAACGATACCTTAATGCAATGGGAGACGGGACTTGGCGGCTAGCCTACAGAACGGACATCCGGCGGTGCCGATATTTTGGGCGGCGACCGAGGATCACGATTTTGAGGAGATCAGCACGGCCTATGGGATAAGTTCGA
>CAZHLE010000071.1:0-13522 GCA_964533065.1 uncultured Woeseiaceae bacterium
TGTCGTCGTCAAACGCGGTCGGTTTGCCGTTGGCCCGGCGCAGGCTGACCAGACGCACGCCCACCGCCTCCAGCGCCAGGCTCTCCAGTGTCTTGCCCACGTTGCGGCTGGCAGGCGGCAGCGTGACGGTGGCCAGGCGCTCGTGGTCGAGTTCGTCCACGCTGTCGTCGTCGGCACCGTGAAAGTAGCCCTTGAGCAGGCTGTAGCGCGCGTCGCGCTGTTCCTGTACCACCCGGATCACGCGCCGCATCGGCACGCCCACCAGCGCCAGCGCGTGGCTGGCCAGCATGAGGCTGGCCTCGATGGCCTCGGGCACGACCTCGGTGGCGCCGGCTGCGCGCAGCTTGTCCAGGTCCATGTCGTCCACGGTGCGCACCACCACCGGCACATTGACCGCCTGCTCATGGGTGTGGTGCAGCACCTTCAGCGCGCTGGCCGTGTCGAGGTAGGTGATCACGACCGCGCTGGCGCGGTGCAGGCCGGCGGCCATCAGTGCCTGCAGTCGGGCCGCATCGCCGAACACCACCGAATGCCCAGCGGCCGCGGCCTGACGCACCCGGTCTGGATCGAGGTCGAGCGCCATGTAGGGAATGCCTTCGGTGTCCAGCAGCCGCGCCAGGTTCTGGCCGCAGCGGCCGTAGCCACAGATGATGACGTGCTGGTCGGCATTCATCGCCTTGCGCGCGATGCTCGTCATCTGGACCGATTGCATGAGCCAGTCGCTGCCCACCAGGCGGCTGACGATGGTGTTGGCGTACAGGATGATGAAGGGCGTGGCCAGCATCGACACCACCATCGAGGCCAGGATGGGGTTGAACAGCACTGGCGGCACCAGGTTGTTCTGCCCGGCCAGCGTCAGCAGCACCAGGCCAAACTCGCCCGCCTGCGCCAGGTACAAGCCCACCCGCAGCGACACCCCCATGGGCGCGCCGAAGCCGCGCGTGAGCCCGGTGATGAGGGCCAGCTTGAAGGCCAGCGAGAGCGAGAGCAGCAGCAAGACCAGCGCGAAGCACTTCATCGCCACCACCGCGCCAGTCGGCCACTCATATACAGGTACAACATCTCAGCCAACAGCAGGAGTCCAATAATTAGTGGCCAGTAGCCAAAGCCCGTGTTGCCCACCTCGAAAGGAAACACGGCGATGTGCAAGCGCTCGCCCGTATCGGGCGAGGCCGTGACCACGCCGATGTAGTGGCCCTGCTCGGTGAAATCGTGCATCGCCGTAAACACGTCGGGCTCGATGATCGGCGGCTGGTACATCACGGTCACACCATCAAGATCGCTGATCGCCGCGACATCATTCCAGCGCGCGAAGCGGCCCTTGTCCGTGACGTTTCGAATGATGCGAAAGTCCACGGGCACGCGGCGCAGTTCGTCGTGCAGGTATTCCATGACAAAGATGCTCTCGCCTGCATCCGGCAAGTCCTCGCAGAATTCTTTGTGACCGTTCATCAGCGGCTGGTAGATCTTGAAGTGCGCCTTGAGGTAGCTGATCTTGATGACACAGACGTCATCCTCCTCGACGACACCGCCGTGGGCGTGAGCCAGTTGCCAGAAAGCGGGCAACAACAGCGTGACGGCGAGGCCTGCAAGAATTTGCAGAGATTTCATTAATTCTTGCTGGCCACCGCGGCGGTGAACACCACGTCCGTGGAACTGTTCAGCGCCGTCTCCGCCGAGTCCTGCAGGATGCTGATCACAAAGCCGACGGCCACCACCTGCATTGCGACGTCGTTACCGATGCCGAACAGGCCGCAGCTCAGCGGAATCAGCAGCAACGAGCCGCCGGCAACTCCCGAGGCGCCGCAGGCTGACAAGGCGGCGACAACGCTGAGTAACAGCGCAGTGGCGAAATCGACATCGATCCCCAGCGTGTGCGTCGCGGCCAGGGTCAGCACCGTGATCGTAATGGCCGCGCCACCCATGTTGATGGTTGCGCCGAGCGGGATGGAAATGGCGTAGGTATCTTTTTCCAGATTGAGTTTTTCGCAAAGCGCGAGATTCACCGGAATATTCGCCGCAGAACTGCGCGTGAAAAATGCCGTCACGCCGCTTTCGCGCAGCGCCGTGAATACCAGCGGGTACGGGTTGCGTCGTGTCTTAAGCCAGACAATGAGCGGGTTGATGAGCAGCGCGACGATCAGCATGCAGCCGAGCAAAACGGTCAGGAGGCGAGCATAACTGCCCAACACCGACAGGCCGGACGCGGCGAGATTACCCGCCACGAGGCCAAAGATGCCGATTGGCGCGAGGCGAATCACGATACGCACGATGTGCGTCACGGCATCAGCAATGTCGGCCAACATGCGTCGCGAGGTTTCCGCGGCCTGGTGCAGGAAAATACCGAGCAATACGCCCCAGGCGAGAATGCCAATGTAGTTCCCGGTGAGGATCGCATTGACCGGGTTATCGACCAGCTTTTGCAGCAGGCCCCGGAGCACCTCGACGATGCCCTGCGGTGCGTTATTACCCGTTTCGGGGAGCTGCAGCACAAGCGTTGTCGGGAACAGCATGCTCACCGTCACTGCGAGCAGTGCGGCTGCAAAGGTGCCGACCAGGTACATGATGACAATCGGCCGAAGTTGCGCCGTGTGGCTGGTGCGCCGGTTCGCGATCGCGGCGGCAACCAGCACGAGTACGAGCACGGGTGCGACGGCCTTCAGCGCCTGCACGAACAGGTCGCCGAGTAACAGACTGGATTTTGCCGCCGCCGGCGCGAGCTGAGACAGTGCGACACCAGCGGCAATGCCGATCGCAATTTGCGCGACCAGGCTACCCGAGGTCATTTTTTGAAACAGTGTTTTTGTTGTCATAGGTGGAGTCTAGCAACTTAAGCGTCAGGGCCGCACTGCGTCTGTCTGCATCCGGCGACAGACCTCAGTATTGTGATCACGGTCACGATTTCAGAGAGCCCAAACGCTACCATGGTCGTGGGCCAATCTTTCACGACGGCGGCACCGTCAGTGCGATTTCTATGAAGCGTCGAATCCCTCTCAATGTTCGAACCCCGTGGTTGTTGCTGACGCTGCCATTCATGCTGGCATTCTTGAGTTCCTGCTACGAAACCTCCTTCGACAAGGCCGTCGCGAAGCTGGATAACGGACCCCCGCCACCACCTCCGCCACCGCCGCCGCCTCCGCCTCCGCCTGGCGGCTTCGGACCGAATTTCTCCGAGATCCAGGCGAACGTCTTCACGCCAAGTTGCGCCACGGCTGGCTGCCATAGCGGCGGCAACCCGTCCGCGGGCCTGAACCTGACGGCGGCCAGCAGCTACGCGATGCTGGTTGGCGTCGCAAGCACGCAGAACGCCGGCGTGCAACGCGTCAACCCCGGCAACCCGAACAACAGCTACCTCGTGCAGAAGCTTGAAGGCACGGCAACCACGGGCGGGCGCATGCCGCCGAGCGGTGCCCTGCCAGCGGCCGACATCACGACCATACGCCAGTGGATTACGGATGGCGCCATCGATGACCGCGTCGCGGCAAACACTCCGATCCGCGTCACCTCATTGTCTATCGTTCCCGGCAGCACACTGACCACGACGCCGGGCCAGATCACTGCGGGCTTCGATCGCGACCTCGATGCGAGCACGGTGAATGCGAACACCTTTATCCTGCAGCGCAGCAACAACGACGGCGTCTTTGGTGATGGCGACGATATCGCGATCGCAGCGGCCTCGGTTTCTGCGCCCGGTGCGAATCCGCGCAGTGCCGTGTTTAGCCTGAATGGCATTACGCTCGTCGACGACACCTATCGCGTACGGCTGCTTGGCACCGGCGCATCGATCATTATGGATCTCGACGCCAACGCGCTCGACGGCGAGTTCTCCGGTGCGTTCCCCTCGGGCAACGGCGTTGAGGGCGGTGACTTCGCGGCGCAGTTCACGATGATGGCGCCCGTGGTGCTCGGACCGACGCTCGACCAGATCCAGGCAGTTATTTTCACGCCTTCCTGTGCAACGGCCGGGTGCCACAACGCCGGCACACAGGCCGCTGGCCTGTCACTGGCCAATGCCGACACCAGTTTCCTTGAACTCGTCGGGCAATTCAGTAACCAGGTCGGGCAGTCAACCGTGATGCTGGTGGCGCCGAACGATCCGGATGCCAGCTACCTGATTCGCAAGATGGAGGGCGCTGCCGGAATTACCGGTAATCGCATGCCGCCATCCGGTGCAGCGATCCCGCAGGCCGACATCAACCAGGTTCGGCTCTGGATTACGAACGGGGCGCTTCGCTAGCCACGACTATTGAAATTCAAAAACTTCTTTGCTAAAAAATTGCGCCCACGCCATCATGGCGCAACTTTCAGACCGCAAAGAATTCAATGCTTGCAATTGAACACCTCAGTAAATATTACGGCCAGCACAAGGTCGTCGATGACTTAAGCTTTCATTGCCAGGCCGGCGAGGTGCTCGGTTTCCTCGGTCCAAACGGCGCCGGCAAGTCCACTACGATGAAAATGCTGGCTGGCTTTGTCGCGCCAAGTTCCGGCACGGCACGCATTTGCGGCCACGACATCCAAACAGAAACACTGGCCGCACAGCGGCGCATCGGCTACCTGCCTGAAGGCGCACCCGCTTACGCCGAAATGACACCGGGGCAGTTCCTCGGCTTCATCGCCGATGTGCGCGGTCTGTCGGGCAGCGCTCGCAACGCCCGTATCGAGGAAGTCGTGCAGTTGCTGCATCTCGGGCCCGTGCTGACGCAGAGCATCGACACCTTGTCGAAAGGCTTCAAGCGCCGCGTCGGCCTCGCGCAGGCCATCCTGCACGACCCCGACGGTCTTGATCCGAACCAGAAGCACGAAGTGCGCGAACTGATTCGCTCGATGTCGAAGCAAAAACTCATCGTCATCTCGACCCACATCCTCGAAGAAGTCAGTGCGGTCTGCACGCGCGCGATCATCATTGCCGATGGCCGACTGCTGGTCGACGACACACCCGAGAATCTCGCCGCACAGGGCGAGGGCGATCTGGACGAAGTGTTTCGCCGCATCACGGAGGCGCGTGCCGCATGAACATGATCAATGCATTGTTTCGCCGCGAGCTGCAAAGCTATTTCGCAACACCGGTCGCCTATGTATTCATGGTGATTTTCCTCATGCTGATGGGCGCGTTCACTTTTTATCTCGGCAATTTCTACGAGCGCGGCCAGGCCGACCTGCAGCCCTTCTTCGGCTTTCACCCTTGGCTGTACCTGTTTCTCGTGCCCGCGATTGCGATGCGACTCTGGGCCGAGGAACGCAAGTCCGGCACGATCGAGTTGCTGATGACGCTGCCGATCACCCCGCTGCAGGCCGTGCTCGGCAAGTTTCTCGCGGCCTGGGCGTTTGCCGGTATCGCACTCCTGCTCACCTTCCCGATCTGGATCACGGTGAATTACCTTGGCGACCCTGACAATGGCGCCATACTTGCCGCCTACATCGGCAGCCTGCTCATGGCTGGTGGTTTTCTGGCTATCGGCTCGTGCCTGTCCGCGGTGACGCGCAACCAGGTCATCGCATTCATTCTCACGGTCGTGGTCTGCTTCGGCTTCCTGCTGGCCGGCTTTCCAATGGTTCTCGACCTGTTTACGGGGTGGGCACCGCAGATGCTCATCGATGGCATCGCCTCTTTAAGTTTCCTCACACATTTCAGCGCGATTTCGAAAGGCGTTATCGATCTTCGCGACCTTCTCTATTTCGCACTGCTGATCGCCGCGTTCCTCTATGCCAACACGATTGTGCTGGCATGGAAGCAGGCTGACTGACCGGGACGGCTGATCGATGAGCACACGCGCACAAACCCGCTTCGGCGCCACGACCCTGGTACTGGTCGCCGTCGCTTTCATTGCCGCCGTCATGGTATCGAACCAATTGTTCAGGGGCTTGCGGCTCGACCTGACCGAGAACAACCTCTACACCCTGTCCGATGGCACCAGGCGCATCCTTGGCAACATCGATGAGCCGATCAACCTCTACTTTTTCTACTCCGACCAGGCCACGGCCGGTGCACCGAGCCTGCGTGACTATGCGAACCGCGTTCGCGAGATGTTGACGGAGTTTACTGCCGCGAGCCGCGGCAAAATCCGGCTCAGCGTGATCGATCCGCTGCCGTTTTCGGAAGAAGAAGACCAGGCGGCACAGTTCGGCCTCCAGGGCGTCGGGCTCGCCGCGATGAGCGATCCCGTCTACCTCGGCCTGGCCGGTACCAACAGTGTTGGCGATGAGGAAATCATCAGTTTTTTCCAGCCCGACCGGGAAGCGACGCTCGAATACGACCTGGCAAAACTCGTCAGTACGCTGGCCGAGCCCGAACGCAAGGTCATTGGGCTACTGTCCGGCATTGCGATGGGCAGCCAGTTCAACCCGCAGACGCAACGTGCTGAGCCGGGCTGGGTTGCCTACCAGCAGGCGGGCCAGCTATTCGAGATTCGCGAACTCGGCGAATCGATTGAGGCCGTGCCGGAAGATGTCGGCCTTTTGTGGATCGTGCAGCCGAAGAACCTGGATGATGCGACCCAGTACGCGATCGACCAGTTCGTCATGCGCGGAGGAAAGGCGCTGATTTTCGTCGATCCACTCGCCGTGATCGACGCCGTCGCCGATCCCGGAATGCCGCAGGGCATGCCGCCGATGGGACAAGCCTCGGATCTGCCGGAGTTGTTCAAGGGCTGGGGCATCGAGTATGACGCGACGGAGGTCGTGGCCGATGCGCAACTCGCCCTGCAGATCAATACGGGTTTTGGCAGCCGGCCGGTGCGGCATTACGGCTACCTCGGCATTTCCGCTGCGCAGATGAGTTCCAGCGACATCGTCACGACCGAGCTTGGCACCATCAACGCCGCGATGCCGGGTCGCATCTCACTTGCGCAGAGCAGCAATGCCACGTTCGAACCGCTACTGACCTCATCGAGCGCTTCGGCAATGATGCCGGCGTCGCGGTTTACGTTTTTGCCCGATCCCTCGTCCTTGCAAAACGGTTTTACGCCCGGCGGCGAGTCGTTGGTCATCGCGGCACGCATTGGTGGCGAGTTGCCCAGCGCTTTTCCTGACCGGGAGGGTGAGACGCACCTCGCGGCCTCGGCTGAAAACGTCAACCTGATCGTGGTCGCCGACGTCGACATGCTTAGCGACCACCTCTGGGTACAGGTTCAGAACTTTTTTGGCCAGCAGGTGGCGAACGCGTTTGCGAGCAACGGCGCCTTCGTCGTCAATGCGCTGGAAAACCTGGCCGGCAGTTCGGATCTTATCGCGGTACGCAGTCGTGGCACGTTTGCGCGGCCATTTACGAAAGTGGACGAACTGCGTGTCGATGCCGAAGCACGATTCAAACAGACCGAGCAACGGCTGCAGCAAGAGTTGGCCGAAACCGAGAGCCGCCTCGGCGAACTGCAGTCGACCCGCGAAGATACGGGCAGCCTGTTGCTGACCAGCGAGCAGCAGGACGAAATCGACCGTTTTGTCGACCAGCGCGCCTCGATTCGCAAGGAATTGCGTGCCGTGCAGCGCGGTCTGGACCAGGACATTGAGAACCTCGGCACGCTGTTGAAGATCATCAACATCGCCCTCGTGCCATTGCTGCTCACCGTCGCAACCTTGTTTGCATGGTGGCGGCGCCGCAGGTCGCCGGCATGAAGCGGAAAACTGTTCCAACGCTGATCGCAATGATTGCCGGCCTGCTGCTGGTGCTGCTGGTGCTGCGCAGCAATGACGGCGAGCAGGCGTCGGGACAATTGCTGTTGCCCGCCTTTGCGGCCGTTGCCAATGACACCAGCGCCATACTGGTGCAGGGACCGGACGGCGTCGAAGCCGTGAGCCTGCAGCGCGTCGATGAGCATTGGCGGGTCGGCTCGCGAAACGATTACCCCGCCGACATCGGCAAGCTCCGGCAACTGGTTGTCGCGCTCGCCGAAGCGCGGATCCTTGAGGAAAAGACCTCGGACCCGGACCTCTACGAAAAGCTCGGCGTCGATGATCCGGAGAGCGGCAAAGGCAGCCGGGTGACGGTATCTGGGCAGGATTTCGAGTACGCGGTGATTCTCGGTGACCGCACGCAGGGTAAATATCGCTACGCGCGTGAGGCTGCGGCGGCAGCGAGTTACATGATCGACCAGGACCCTACATTGCCCGCGTCGGCTGACGAGTGGTTATTGGCGGACATACTCGACATTGCCGCAAAACGCGTTAAGCGGATCAGCATTGCACACGCGGACAGCGAAACCATCGTCATCGCAAAGGATACCGAGGAGCAGACGGACTTCAGTGTGCTCGACATCCCGGACGGGCGTGAACTCAGCTATGCGACGATCGCCAACGGTATTGGTGGCGCACTCGCCGCCCTGAAGCTTCAGTCGGTGCGACAGCGGATCGAGGCATCCGCCGCTACGACCACCACGGAATTCCAGACCTGGGACGGACTCAGCATCAGCATGCAGATCGTGACCGAAGACGATGAGTCCTGGATAGGATTCGCGGCGGCCGCGAGCGAGACAGAAGGCGCAATCGCCGATGAGGCCGAAGACATTAACAAGCGCCTGACCGGCTGGCAGTACCAGCTGCCCGATTACAAGAACGATCTTCTTGTCAGGCGCTGGGACGACCTGCTTAAAGCACCCGACTGACGTTAGCCCTGCTGGCGGAGCCGGCGGACACTAGTATCCGGCCGCCTGGCCGTCCTTGCGCGATTCCGAGGCGCCATAGTAAACGCCCTGCGACTCGTTCCACAGTATCGCCTGGTAACCACCGTAGCTAACCGGCTCTGTGCCGATGCGGTGACCCATTTTCGTCAATGCTGCGCGAACGTCCGCACCCAGGATGCTCTCGAGATACACCGTACCACCATCGCTCATGACCTCGTCGGTCGGCTGTGACGAGCCGGTGTGGCGCAGGCGCGCCGCATCGCCGGCTTCCTGCAGGTTCATGTCAAAGTCGATCATGTTGACGAGCACCTGCACATGACCCTGCGGCTGCATGGCGCCACCCATCACGCCAAAGCTCATCCACGGTTTGCCGTCTTTCATGACGAAGGCCGGGATGATGGTGTGAAACGGGCGCTTGCCCGGCGCATAGACATTGGCGTGGCCTTCCTTGAGGCTGAACAGCTGGCCGCGATTCTGCAGTTGGAACCCGAGCTCGGCCGGCGTCATGCCCGAGCCGAGGCCGCCATAGTTCGACTGGATCAGCGACACCATGTTGCCGTCGCTGTCGGCTACGGCCAGGTAAATTGTGTCGCTGTTTTCCAGGGGTGCGTCGCCGGCCGGATAGGACGCGGCCGCTTTGGTTGCCGATATCAGCGCACGACGTTTTGCGGCGTAGTCCTTCGACAGCAACATGTCGATGGGAACGTCGTAGAAATCCGGATCGGCGTAAAAACGTGCGCGATCCTCAAAAGCCAGTTTCTTTGCCTCGATAAGCGTGTGCAGGTAGTCGACACTGCCGAAACCCATGCTGCGAAGGTCATAGCCTTCGAGAATATTCAGCATCTGCAGCGCGACCACACCCTGCCCGTTCGGTGGCAGCTCGTAAACGTCGTAGCCGCGGTAACGGGTCGACACCGGCGTGACCCATTCGGAACGGTGGCGAGCGAAATCACTCGCAGAGAGGAAACCACCCTGCTGGGCCATGTAGGCATCGATCTTTACGGCGATGTCGCCTTTGTAAAATGCGTCGCGGCCACCCGCGGCGATCTTGCTATAGGTGTCGGCGAGATTCGGGTTCCTGAAGATGTCGCCTTTTTTCGGTGCGGCGACGCCCGGCATGTAAAGCTCCTTGTTACCCGGATAGTCAAGGCGGAGGACGATGCCCTCTTGCCAGCCGTGCGCAATGAGTTCAGAGACCGGAAAACCTTCCTCTGCATAGGCAATCGCGGGCGCCAGCAGCTCGGCCATCGGCAAACGGCCGTAGCGATCGTGCAATTCGAACCAGCCGTCCACGGCACCCGGCACGCTGACGGTGAGCGGACCGAGGTAGGGAATTTGCTCGATGCCGAGATCACGGAAATGCTCAAGCGTCAGGGAAGAAGGCGAGCGGCCCGAGGCATTGAGGCCCGCGAGTTCACCGGCCTCGGCGTCCCAGACGATCGCAAACAAATCGCCGCCAATTCCGCAGCCGGTTGGCTCCATGAGTCCGAGCGTTGCATTCGCCGCGATGGCTGCATCCACGGCACTGCCGCCGGCCTTCAGAATATCGAGTGCGACCTGTGTCGCGAGCGGCTGGCTGGTCGCTGCCATGCCATGGGTCGCGATAACCTCGGAGCGCGACGCGTGCGGATGCCCTGCCGGTCGGTCAAATCCCTGTGCGTTCACGGTCACACCAAGCATTAGCCCCGCCAACAATGTCACGAATCGATGCATATGTTTCCCCGGTTGTCACAGACGGAACATGGATCGGCATCCGCGCATAGTCAAGTGCGGTAAGTGTTTCCCGCGATTGCGTCCAGCTCTGCAAGCTTTGCCCGGACGTGTTCGTGAAAACGCCACAACTCGTATTCCTGTGCAACCAGCACACCTGTCACATGTGCCCGGCTGCGCAAGCCGCGCTGGTTGAGCTCGCAGATCTCACCATCCTGCTCGATAACCAGTCTTGCCAGTCCACAAATCCGTTCCAGATCGGGCGCGCCGACCTCGGTGCCTTCGGGTAACAACCAGTCGACAACCAGCTCGATGCTTTCCGGGCCGGTCGGCACAATGCGAACGCTGCGCACGTAGTCCGGATGAGCGACGACATACATGCTGCCGGTGATGGATGTAAAAACCACACCGGCCGCGACATCAGCATCGCTGAGCCCTTTGATAACCGGCAACGACCTCTGGCCATCCGTGGTCCAGGTTTGCACGCCCGATCCGACGCGACCGGTTCCCTTGTCGCCGTCGAATTGCGGTCGCCAGCCCGGCAGGTCGATCGAATCAAAAACTCCCTGCTGGTACACGGGCATGACCTTGCACAATTCCGGATGGATTTTCGGGCAGTGGTAACACTCGCTGTAGTTTTCCCAGAATATTTTCCAGTTGCATGCCACGGGCAGTGTTTCCTGGTGCACGCTGCGCAAGTCCCCGAGCGGCCAGCTCCTGAGGTAGTCAGCCTCTTCGCCAAGATATTCCTGCAGCCCGGTTTCGGGTGTCTCGGACAGGTTCAAAAATATGAACCCACCCCAGCTTTCGATGTGCACCGGGTACAGAGAATAATCCTGCGCATTAAAGTCATCCGTCTCGAGTCGTCTCGGCGTCGCGATCAGCTCGCCTTGCAGTGAATAAGTCCAGGTGTGGTATGGGCAAATTATGCGACCGTTTCGAAAATGACCTTCGGTGTCACGGCAGAGCTCCGCGCCACGGTGACGGCAAGTGTTGTGAAACGCGATCAGCTGATCTCCGGCCACGCGCGTCACAATGATTTTCTGCGCGCCAATGCTTGCCACGAACCAGGCGCCATCGCGGGTCAGCGATTCCCGCCGACCGACGCAAATCCAGTCGCGGTACCAGATTGCATTCAGTTCGCGCTGATACTGTTGCGGGTCGTAGTACCAGCTGGCCGGCAATGATTTCTTGACCTCATTCAACGTGTGCATGGACAGTCTCGCCGCGGGGAGATCGCATGCTAGCAAAATCGCTGCCGTCGATCAGCGGCGTCATTGCCGGTCCGGTCAACTGGGTTACACTAGCCGCGCTGCAATCGATGGAGCCCGCTGTGGGTAAACCAGGCAACACCGGCATTCGCCGCCTGTTTCGCGCGACCTTGTTTTCCTGGCAGGGATATTTCGCCGCATGGAAAAACGAAGCGGCCTTCCGCCAGGAACTGGCTTTGGTCGTCGTTCTCGCTCCCGTGGCCATCTGGCTTGGGCAAACCGCACTCGAGCGTGCCGCAATGATTGGCAGCCTGCTGATCGTTTTGATCGTAGAGTTACTGAATTCCGCAATTGAAGCCGCCATCGACCGGCACGGCGGTGAACAACATGAATTGTCCGGCCGAGCCAAGGACATGGGATCCGCGGCCGTGCTTACAAGCCTTGTGCTGGTAGTAACCGTCTGGGCGCTGATCGCTGCGGAGCGATTCCTCGGAACCGGATCGTAAGGCCCTCACGATGTCAGCGAAAATATTTTGCATCGGCTTTCACAAGACGGGCACCACCAGCCTTGAGGTGGCACTACGCAAACTTGGCTATCGCGTCCAGGGATCTTTCGGCACCAAGGATCCTGACATTGCGAGCAAAGTTCACGAACTGGCCTACGCAATGGTCGATAAGTTCGACGCCTTCGAAGACAGCCCCTGGCCAGTTCTCTACCGCGAGCTCGACCAGCGTTTTTCAGGCAGCAAATTCATATTGACCCGGCGGCCAACGGCGAACTGGATCCAGAGCATGGTGAAAGATTTCGCAAGCACGGAGTCGCCCATGCGACGCTGGATCTATGGCGAAAACGCAGGTTGCCCGGCGGGCAATGAACATATCTATGTTGAGCGTTACGAGCGCCACAACCGCGAAGTACTTGAGTACTTCGCTGCGCGACCCAATGACCTCTTGATCATCGATCTGCCGAACGACGATGGCTGGTCACGCCTCTGCCCATTCCTGGGTCACCCGATTCCGAACGAACCCTTCCCGCATGCCAACAAGGCGAGCTGGTCCCGAAAACTCAAGAACTGGCTCAAAACCCGGTAACTGTCACAGGCGTTTGCGACGGTACTGTGCGACCTTGCGCAAGGCATCGATGCGCTGCAAAAGTCGGGACCAGGGGTAGACCTTTTCCGCATAGCGGCTCTTGGCAAAATCCGGTTTGACATCAATCAACAGCTGCTCCCAGTCAGCCGAACTCTCATAACCGCAGGCGATAAGCTCGGGCGTCAGCGATCCATGCGTTAGCTGCTGCGCCTTGATTCTTGGCAGGTTTGTTTTCCACTTGCCCACACTGCTCGGCGCAATCGGTCGCACATCGTTCATCGCAAGTTTCGATTTATCCGACACGACCGCGTGCTTGTGATACTCGGAAAACGCATACCGCTTTTCCAGCCATGGAAACCGCGCCACAATTTTTTCCTGCGCCGCATCCGGGCGGCTTACAAAATCTTCGTAACGAATCTGCAGGAAACGCGGATGATCGACCATCTCACCAGCATAGCGCTGTAACTCGCGCCAGAGTCGAATGTTCGAGTAGTACATGCCCTTGTCCTTGCCGTGCCGGCTGACGATGACATCGCGCGGGTCACGCAACAGGTAGATGACGTAGAGCGCCGGGTCATCGATAACCGCCGGCATATACATCGTATCTTTCGGTCGCTTGGTAATGACGACCTCACCATCGTCCGCCCTGACGAGGTTAAAGCGAACTTCGTGGTCGTAGTGTCTGTCGACCTTGAAACAGGTGACCATGACTTCGTGCAACAAGGTCGTGCCACTGCGCGGCGAACAGGCGACGATGTGCAGGTGCTTGAACATGACGCGATTCTACGCGATGCCCGACTGCAGCACGTCATCGAGGGTCGATAGCATCAGTTCGGCGTCGGCCCGCCCGATAACCATTGGCGGACGCAGTTTGAGTATGTTGTTGTCCGG
>CAZHLE010000072.1:0-9728 GCA_964533065.1 uncultured Woeseiaceae bacterium
GCATGGCCGACTCTGTGCCCATCGTGGTAATTTGCGGCCAGGTGCCCAGCGCCGCTATCGGCACTGACGCATTCCAGGAAGCGCCTGTATCAGCGATCATGGGCGCTGTCGCCAAACATGTTTTCCTCGCGACCGACCCGACGAAACTGGAAGACACGATTCGTAGTGCGTTTGAACTCGCCCGCACCGGAAGACCCGGCCCTGTCGTCATCGACATTCCAAAGAACGTGCAGAACTGGGAAGGTGAATTCAAAGGTCACGGCCAGTTACCTTTGCCAGGCTATCGCAGGCGCCTCGCCGCTGTGCTCGAAAATACACTCAGCGATGCACAGTGCCAGCGCTTTTACACCATGCTCGCTCAATCGGAGCGGCCATTGATCTACGCCGGTGGCGGCGTCATCAACGGTAATGCGTCGAAACCGATGCGGCGATTCGCAGCCGAATACGGTATTCCCGTGACCACCACACTGCTCGCGCTCGGTGCCAGCGATACGACTCACCCGCTTGCACTGCATATGCTCGGCATGCATGGGCTGGCGTCCGCCAATTACGCCGTCGAAGATTGCGATTTCCTGATCGCGGTCGGTGCACGTTTCGATGACCGGGTAGCCGGTGATCCGGAACGGTTTGCGCCCAACGCGAAAAACATTGCCCAGTTTGATGTCGACATCGCTGAGATCGGCAAGGTCAAGCAGACGAACTGGCATCATGTCGGCGTACTTGCGCGAGATCTCACCGACCTGCTTGT
This sequence comes from uncultured Woeseiaceae bacterium, assembly GCA_964533065.1. Classification (GTDB taxonomy): domain Bacteria; phylum Pseudomonadota; class Gammaproteobacteria; order Steroidobacterales; family Woeseiaceae; genus UBA1847. Next base: position 749 of record CAZHLE010000072.1, read on the forward strand.
GTACGGAAGACGCATTGAATTCGCGAAAGCCTTTACCACCTGGCACAAGGAAATCGCGGCGCTGAAGAAAGAACACTGCCTCAACTACGATCGCAACAGCAAGCTTATCCAGCCCTATGCCGTCATCGAGGAAATCAACCGCTACAGCAAAGGCGAGGCAATCATTTCTACTGGTGTCGGGCAGCACCAGATGTGGGCCGCACAGTATTTCGACTATCGTGAGCCCCGCCTCTGGCTGACCTCAGGCAGTATGGGCACGATGGGATTCGGCCTGCCTGCCGCGATCGGCGCACAGTTTGCGGCACCGGACCGCATCGTCATCGACATCGATGGGGACGCCAGCATTCGTATGAATATCGGCGAACTCGAGACGGCAACCACCTACAAGTTGCCCATCAAGGTTGTCGTGCTGAACAACTTCGGCGACGGCATGGTTCGCCAATGGCAAAAACTTTATTACAACAGCCGCATGTCCGGCAGTGACAAGTCCCTGCACAGCAAAGATTTCGTCAAGGCCGCAGAGGCGGATGGATTCGAATTCGCGCGTCGGCTCGAAAACAAGGATGATCTGGGCAGAACCATTCGCGAGTTCATGGAGTTTTCGGGACCCGCATTTCTTGAGGTCATCATCGACCCCGACGCCGGCGTATACCCGATGGTTGGCCCGGGCTTAAGCTATTCGAAGATGATCACGGGCGAGCACATCAAGAGTCGTGAAAAACCCTCAGATGCGATGCCCGGTCCCAGCGAGATGTTCTGACCTAGAATCGGCGATTCTTATCGTCGAGCTGGTATTATGTGAACCGGCGCAAGGACTGTCGGACCGCATTGCGGGACATTGGTCAGGACCATGCTAATCACTCCGTCACGAGACACGTTGAACCGGATCGTCGTCCTCAACCCAAAAGGGGGTTGTGGCAAGTCCACGATCGCAACGAATATTGCGGCCTGTTACGCGACTCGTGGCAGCACCCCGGCCATCATGGATTACGACCCACAGGGATCCACGCTGGCCTGGCTGGAACGGCGCCAAGCCGACCTGCCAGCCATTCATGGCATCGCCGCGTTCAAAAAGTCGATGCAGGCGACCCGCAGTTGGCAGCTGCGCGTGCCGAACGAAACGGTCAACCTGATCGTCGATTCGCCGGCCGGTCTGCGCCACGACGACCTGCGCGAAATTACACGCGATTCCACCAGCATCCTGGTACCGGTGTTGCCTTCACCGATGGACATTCATGCGGCAGCACGTTGCATCGCCGACCTGTTGCTGGTCGCCAAGATCGATCGCCGTGACCGCAAGCTCGCGGTGATCGCCAACCGAACCCGGAAAAACACCAGGAGTTTCGCAAAACTGATGCGCTTTCTTGATTCCCTCGGAATCCCGATCATCGCTGTGCTGCGCGATAGCCAGAACTTCGTCTACGCCGCGGAAAAAGGTCTTGGCATCATCGAAATGCAGCGCTCACGCGTTCAGCCGGACGTAGAGCAGATCAACAAGGTGATGCAATGGCTCGACGAGTGGCCGGAAAGGCGCCGCAATTCGAGCAGCGAGACGGGAATGCGGCGCGGGCCGTTTTCAAAAATCTCGTTTCTGCACAAGCCTCATACCGGTACAACCTGAGCCGACGCGAACACGTCCGCGTCCACATTACCGCCAGACAGGACCACCACCGTGGTGCGGTCGCGCACCTCGATTTTGCCCGCGAGCACTGCTGCGAGCGCCGCTGCACCACCAGGCTCGACGACGATTTTCAACTCCCGAAATGCAAACCGCATGGCCGCCCTGACTTCGTCCTCGCTCACTACCAGTCCGCCGCTTACAAGCTTTCGCATGATCTCGAATGTGAGCAGTCCGGGAGATCCAGTCAGTAGCGCATCGCAAATCGAAGGTACATGGGTGGGCACGCTGACGCGCTTGCCAAGCTGCAGCGACTGCGCCGTATCGTCGTAATGTTCCGGCTCCGCTGTAAAGATCCTGACACCCGGCAAACGCGCTTTGAGGGCAACGGCGCTGCCCGAAGTCAAACCGCCGCCGCCACAGGGAATCACGACCTGCCCGGCCGGCAGACCTTGCGCGACCGATTGCGCGGCAATCTCCAGGCCTACGGTGCCCTGGCCGGCAATAATCGCCGCATGCTCATAGGAAGGCACAAGTTCAGCGCCGCGTTCGGCCGCAATACCTCGGGCAATGGCTTCGCGATCTCCACTGTACCGATCATAGGTAATGACTTCCCCGCCAAGTCGCCGCGTATTTTCCAGTTTGGTCCTTGGCGCATCCTCGGGCATGACAATAGCAGTATGGATGCCCAGCATCGTGCCTGCCGCAGCAACTCCCTGCGCATGGTTACCGGATGACCAGGCAACGGCACCGCGCTTTGCCTGTTCTGGCGATAATTGCTGCAGCAGATTGTAGGCACCACGAATCTTGAACGAGCCGGTACGTTGCAGGCACTCGGCTTTCAATAACACTCTGCCACCCAGCAGTTCATCCAGGGCAGCACACTGCAACAGCGGCGTCAGTACCGCGACGCCAGCGAGCCGCGTGGCGGCGGCCTCGATATCGGCAATCGTGGTCATGGCGAACTAATGATCGTCTTCAACCAGTCGATCGACCTTTGCCGCGCAAATGAAATCGTTGTCCGAGAGTCCGCCTATTGCGTGCGTCGTGTAATTGACCACGCAGCGTCCATAACTGACCAGCATGTCGGGATGGTGGCCTTCGCTAATCGCGATCCACGCGACCGCATTGGCGAAACCCAGCGAACGGCTGTAGGCTGGAAACATAAACTCGCGACTGATGGTGCGACCGTCCTCCGCGACGCGCCAATCGCGATGCAAAGTGCCAAGCAGAGCTTGCGCTTCGCCAGGCGACAAGGGGTCGACGCCGCCTTCGCAGGGTTTGCAGTGCTTGTCTGCCAGATCACATTTCATGGCCGGAATATAACCCGAAATTCGAAAAAGGGCTCTGCAAAAAGGGGCCTGACCCTTTCTAAAAAAAGGGTCAGGTCCTGGACCAGCAACTGATTCAGTCAGGCAAATGCGCGACAGACTCGGCATTGTCAATAAACAAGGTAAGGCTGACGCGCCGTTCCAGCGCGTAGCTGTCCGCGGAGGCATCCTGCGCAGCGACCTCGCCATGTGCGGCAGCCGCAATGCGTGACGGGTGTGCTCCCGCGGCAATCAGCTGCTCTCGGACAAAATCGACGCGCTGCTCCGACAGTTTGTAGTTGTAATCTGCAGCACCGCGCTCGTCGGCAAACCCGTCCAGCCGAACCCGGACGTCGGTCATGCTCGCAAGCGTTGCAGCCAATGTCGCCAGACGTTCGCCGGTCGTGTCGGCCAGCACGTATTCGTCCGTTCGAAACAGGAGATCCATCGCAATACCGGCCTGCAGCAGGCTGACCAGCTCGGGCCGTGAAACCTGTTGCAAGCGCCGCAGCTCGGCACTGACCGAGTCGTAGTCAGAATTGAGACTGCGCGTGTCCTCACGCGCAGCCTCGAGGGCTGCTGACATGGTATCGATGGACTCGTTCTTCTGGTGCAGAGTGTCGCCGAGCTTGGCGCCGAAAGCGGCGCCTGCAATGAATCCGGCGGGCCCGCCGACGATGGCCCCTACGAGGGCGCCGGAGCTGACACCAATGTTTTCTTCACGTGATGCGTTGCCTGCGAACGCACCCGGCGCCGCGACAAGGGAAAGGATTGCGATAAGGGAAACGATCTTTTTCATGTTGCTGTCCTCCGAAGGATTAAGTAGGTCTTTGGAGTCCATTACGCAATAGAATTCGGCTGGACAGGCGCCACCATCGTGACAAGCCGGCGATCAATTGTGATGAATTGTGGCCGATTAACCGCGCGGATCGGTCAGGGCAACGAAGGTGCCACCGTTTCGATCACAGAGAATGCGCATCAGCTGTGCAAAACGGCGCGCGGTATCGGGCATTTCGCGACCGCCTTCAAAAAATAACGGAAAACCCACCGCATGGATGCGCACGAGGCGATTGCCCGCAGCATCAACACGATTCACTGAATCAATCTGGCGTAAGACGCTCTCGACCGACCCACCGCTGAATTCGTCGCCGAAGACGTAGATACTGATCTTCTTGTCGGCCGACCAGAACGTACTGATCGCGTAAATGATGCCGTCGACCGGGTTACTGTCGCTGAATGGCCGCCAGTTGCGCATCGTATTGATGATCGCTTCGCGCCGCCCCGGCGTGTCCGGGATCCACTTGCCGGCGTACTGCTGAAACATGAAGCTGCCGTTGTCATTCATGATCTGCAGGCCCTTGACCTGCGGGTATACATCCAGGGTCTCGGTAAGTTTCTGGATCGCCCGGTTCCAATTGTACTGCTGCATACTTCCTGATGTGTCGACAATGAATATGACGTACTCGCTGTCCACCGGTATGCCGGCCACCGCGTCGTCCGAGGCGCGCCGGTAATAGGGTGCAAGCCTGCGCATTTCTTCTGTGAGTCGCTGCTTGGTTACCTGCAGAGCACCTTCGTCAATTTCAGACTCGGACTCACGCACAGTTGTCGCATACTGGCCACGCACCGTCTCTAGTTCGCCCTGAAGGCGTGCCAGTTGAAGTTTGCTGTCCGAGGTCTGCAGTTGTACATCTTCGAGATCGCGATTCAGCACGGTGGTCTGGCCACGAATGTCGAACAATTCCTGCTGCAACAATGCGATCAGCGACTCCAGGTCATCCTGGGTTTTTTCGATGATGACCGGCTCATAGATCTTGCTCAGCACGAGCAGCAAAATAATTGCGCCGAAGCCACAACAAATGCAGTCGAGAAAAGACAGGCTGAAGGCTTCAACATTGCGTCGGCGTCTCATATGCGTTGATCCACCCTGTTATGGCCAGTCACGGCTGACACTGATCATGGAACCGCGCGTCTGAAACGCCAGTTGCCAATACAGAATTGGTGCTTCGTAATCGCCCTCCATGGGATAGAGGAAAATGTTGACCGGGATACCCGAGGGCAACTCACGAATCGCCCGAAAATGCAGGTTGAAACGCTCCTGGCCGCTGATCGTGCTGCGGCTTGCGGTCGGTTCGTCCATTGTCGGCAGGCCGTCGACGAACATTATGATGTTGTCCGGCCGCGGTGACAGCTGCGCTGCAATTTCATAGGCAGCTTTCATATTGCTGCCTTTTTCGGGCGGCGTGATGCGCAACACGCGAATAGCCTCATCGATTTGCGTCGTATCGTCGGCCCTCAGCCAGGTCCCTGCAGTACCCTTGATCACCGGCACCGCTTCGTTGTTGAACATGTAAATCTGGAATGAGCTGCCCGGTTCCAATTGCGTCGTAAGCCAGTCGACGCTGGCTACGACCTGGCGCCATTTGACCGCCGCCAGCTTGTCTTCAACGCTCATATTGCGCCGCCGAATAATGTTGACGATGGTGTCGCCGAGCATGCTGGCCGAGCGATCGACTAGAATCAGCGTATGCCGGCCGCGCAGCTTCAGGCCGGTCAGGTACTGGCGATCGCCATCGCCCTGAAATTCCCGCTGCCGGTTGCCTTCCGCCTGTTGTTCCGCCGCCATCGCGAGCAGACGCTTGACCTCCTCCTGCAGGGACTCGATATCGCTCTCGAGCTGTTCGACGCGCTCGACTTTCGCCAAGGTGTCGTTGTCATACTGAGAAAGCTCGGCTTGCAATTGCTGGATGAGCGCGATGATCTGCGCAATTTGTCCCTCCGCCGTATTGCGCTCGGTGTCGAGCTGCTCCAGCGTATTTTTTGCGAGTACCAGGTCCTTGCGCCCATCGAGAATTTCAACTTCCAGTTTCCTGGTTTCCGCCATCAGGTTGCTTGGGTCATCCTCAGTCGTCTCCTTGACCTGCGCATTGATAATCATGAAAAACAAAATTACTGCGCCAAAGCCGCAACTCATGCAGTCGAGGAACGACATGCTGAAGACTTCATACTGGCGGCGTTTACGAGCCATGCGCCGGATCCGTCGTAATCAGCCGCAATTCGAAACCCGGCGTGCCGAGGCGAATCGAATCGCCTGCCTGCAACACGGCCGATCCGTCGATCGCATGGCCATTGAGAAACGTGCCGTAACGGCTGAAATCCCGTACCACGCACTGGCCGTTTTCGCGTTGCAGCACACAATGGCGCCGGGACACGCCCGGCATGCTGTCCTTCAAATCAACCCAGCGCCCGTCGGTGTCCGGATGCGACCCCAGGTTGAGCGGTCGTTCATCAATCTCGTAAGCCACATGCTCAAACAGCACATGCGTTGGCCGGCCGCCCTGTTCGCTACGCTGCGTTCTTTGAACACTGACCGCAGACCGGTCCCATGGCAATGTCCGCAACAGGCTGACACCGCCCGCGGCCAGGGACATATCCCGACACCGACTGATCAGGCCGCGTGCCGTCGCACCAGCTTCGAGCAGAAAGACCTGGCCGCCAACACGCGCCGCGAGCATGTCGCCAAGGCCCGGCATGCGCGCCGCGCGATCGCTGAGCTGAATGGCTGGCGTCTCGTCGGCACGGTACAAGGAGCGCAATCGGCTGGTGATGCGCTGATAAACAGGAGCAGCCGCGGCCACCAGCGCCAGCGATTCGATCACCGCTGAGTGCGTTATGCCTCGGTAATTGATCTCCATTTCGACGGCTTCGTTCGCTGACGCGGCAAAAATCCAGGCGGCCAGCTGGTCCTGAAGTACCTGTTCGGTTTCGGCTGTATGCAGGGGATCAAAGCGGGACTGCCGCACGAATGCATCCGCTATTACCCGCAGCCAGGCGTCATTCAGGGCCAGCAGGCCGCCATCCTCGACAATTTCAGCACGCTCCATCTGCGCCTGACCTGGCTGCGAAATTCGCGTGAGCAGGGTCGCGTGCAGACTGAGATCAACATGCACCGGCACGGCATCCTTGTATTCGCGCCGAGTCGCGGCGATAGCCGCATCCACCATGGCCACGACCGGCACGCCAAGCTCGGCAGCAATGCCGAGAAACAACGCCAGCCGGCTGCCGTTCATATAGGCGGGTACCGCGACGACCAACCGGTCACCGCGATGAGCCACACCAGCCCAAACCTGCTCCAGTTGCCGGCTCACGAGGTCAGCAGAGCTCAGGTGCTGGAATCTTTGGTCCGCGAGCGGCGTGGTTTGCAGATCAAACCAGTATCGATTTTGAATGTAGCGCGGCTTGACGCGCGCCTGCGCGAAAGCCGCGTCGCCAGTCTTTAGTTTGTTGTCGTCCAACAGCGCAAAACCGGGCTGCCGATACAGGATTCGCTCCGTGTCGAGAACCGAAATCCCGGCGTCGTTGAGGTGTGCTGCTAGCAGGCTCACTTGAGGTCGCCGTTAATCTGCCTTCATATGGCGGATCAGTTTGTCATTGGCATAGTTTTCACTGTCGTAAACCAGCCGCTCCTGCAACAACTGCAGCTGATGCACGAGGAACATCAGGACAATACTGATCAGCAACGCAATGAAGGTTGAGTTAAATGCCACACCCAGGCTCTGCGTGACGCCTGCAATATCGCCTTGCACCGCCTTATCGGCCTGCGCGAGCGCTTCGCCAATGCCGCGCACGGTGCCGATAAATCCGATCGAGGGAATTGCCCAGGAAATGTAGCGAATCATCGACAGTTCGGACTCAAGTTTCTCGGCTTCGTTTTCGCATATCATATGCGTCGTACTGGAGACGTCCTGAACATTGCGCGTCGAACTAAAGCGTCGCAGTGCACCAAGCAGCGCGCGCGGCAACAGCAGTTCCTGCCGGGCCTCGGGCAATTGCTCGATCTGCCGGGCGAATTCACGTGTGTCCTCTGGCAATATGCGCATCCCCTCGGCGACAGGAACAAGATCCACCTCCAGCAGGTGCCGCTCGCGACTCGTCAGCACGGCCTTGTAGCCCATGATCGCCAGTGCCCAGATACCGAGTATGAAACAAGCCTCCTGCTCGAGATCCTTGATCAGCACCCAGACAGTGCGTTCACGCACATAATCCGGGTCGGCTTTTGCCGCTATATTCTGCTCTTCGATAATCTGTGCGGCATTCGGCCTTACCACAGACACGTAAAACGCATGCACAACGATGACTGCGATGATCAACGCGAACAACTGGTACACAAATTCGAACGGAATGGTTTTCTTTTTCATAGGTGTCAGTTCGGTCTAGATATCGGTGGGAAACGGGATGGACTGATCGGCCGGGATGTCTTCGCTGGGACGGAAATCCTTTTCGTCGATATCCTGGTAAAAGACATCGTCAACCACCGGCTCTTCCGCAGCCGGTGGCTCGGTGGCGCTTTCCGTTTCGGCGACCGCATCCTCTGTCTCCGTTGGCGCATCGTCTTCCTGCGCCCAGGCCGACAGGCTGAGAAACGCGATAGATGCTATCAGCAACAGCAAAGCGTGCATGCCGGTCCCTCCATGTAAAGCAAGCAACTCAGGTATAGACCACGATCAGCGGCGATTGTCGCATGAATCTTCAATCGAGAGTCCGGGCTATTCTGAAGCCGACATCAGTTCGCGCCTCGCTGCCATAGTCGCGAAACGTGAGCCGCAACTCGGTTTCGCCGGCATGGCGCCAGGATGAGCCGCGAATTACGTAGGCCTCGCCCCGATCCGGACCGAGTGGATCGACCAGTGGCGTTTTCAGGCCGGGCGTTGGCACGCCATAAAAGTCATTGACCCACTCGGCGACGTTGCCGCTGCCATCATAGATACCGATGGCGCTCGGCGGGAACGAGCCGGTTGGCGCGGTCGATGCGAAACCATCGTCGAATCCGGGAATGATGGTAGGCACCAAATCGGCGGCCGAACGATCCGCAAAATTGCCGGAATTCTTTTTCGGTGGCATGGCCGGCCCCCACGCAAATCGCGGCGCCGTCGTCGCACCGGAGTAGCGGATCGCCCAGACCCACTCGGCTTCGGTTGGCAGGCGATAGCCATTGGTCAATGGACGGATCGCAACCCACTTGCCGAACTTTTGCTCGTACGCGGGCTGCAGT
>CAZHLE010000072.1:9738-13061 GCA_964533065.1 uncultured Woeseiaceae bacterium
CCCTCGATAGCGCTAAGCCAATTGCAATATTCGGCGGCATCTGCCCAGGTAACGCGCGCGACCGGATTGTTATCGGCAGACATGGCCGGATGCGTGTCACTGCCCGAATCATGATCGGACCGGAACTGCGCGAATTCCTTGTTGCTGACTTCGCGCATGCTGATCAGGAAGGGGCGCGAAATGGTCACGGGCACCAGGACTTCGTTGGCGCGACGCCCCGGATCGGCTCGGGATGAGCCGAGCATGAAGGTTCCGGGTTCGACGCGCCGCATGATCTGCTCAGACGCGGTCTTCTGCGTCAGCTGGATCTTGGCGCGCTCGATCTCTTCCAGCGAGCGCAGTCGCACGCTCAGAGTCTGTGGGTAACCGGGTCGTGGTGTTACCGATCGTGACCAGCTCTCGTGACCGTCTTTTTTCACGACAATCGTGTGTGGCGCCGAACTCAGGTTGAGCGTCGCCGAGCCTTTGCTGCGCTCCGTGCCATCGACCAGGATAATCGCATCGGCCGGCGACACATTGACTGTCACCTGCCCAGTGCGCGCCGACAGGTCCACGGTAATCGACTCTCTTGCGGCCGCGGCCAGGCGCACTTTGCGAGTCGCCGACCCGTAGCCCGCTCGTGACAGGCCGATCGAGTAATCGACACCGGGCGACAGGGACAGTGTCATCGGCGACTGCCCGCGATATCGACCGTCCACGGTGATGTTGGCGCCGCGCGGAATAGTAGTCACCTGCAAGCTGGCATTCGCCGGTTGCAACGTGATCATGGGCAATGACTGCGCGACATTCGGCACGGCCGTAACGATTCCATCCCAGGCTGCAAAGCCGGCGAGCAGGACGCTGACCTGATGCGTACCCTCGAGCAACTCTATCGTTGCCGGCGTGACACCGAGCTCAGTTTCGCCGACGAAAATCGCCGCACCCGCCGGCTCGGAGCTCAGCGTAACATCCGACCAGCGCGGCACCAGTTGTACCGTCAGTGTCTCTTCGCGCCCAAGCCCGGCGATTTCGATCACGTCGTTAAACGGCAGGAAACGATCGGACTGCACGCTGATGCTGTGCTGGCCGGGCTGAAGTTCGATTGGCCCGTACGGCACTTTGCCGATGGGCCCGTTGTCAATCGATACGACCGCATCGACCAGCGGTGCCGTGCTAACGGCGAGCCGGCCCGGCAGGCGGCGCATGCTTAATGCAACGCGCATGCTCGGTTCATCACCGACCGTGAATGCCTGGCTCACATAATAGTAGCCCTGTTTCTCGACATTGACCGTGTACTCGCCGCGGCGCAACAGTACACGATCGCCCAGCGGCAACCGAAACCAGCCACCAGAAATATCAATGCTGTCGGGACTGTCAGGGACCACATCGAACTGAATTGAACGCGCGCTAAACAACAAATAGGATGCGATCAACAGCACGGCGAGACCGATGCCGACGATCGACTTCAATGGGCTGTGATGCGGGACGGCGACGCTTGCCTGCGTTTTGCTGGCGCGCTGAAACGCCGTCGGTGCAATCGTCTCCTCGGCCGTCGCCGCGCCAGTGCCGGCCAGTTCCGGAGGACGCGTAACATAAGCGCTGTCCTCGAGCCGTACCTCAAGCACCAGCCGGCTATCGGCGGCAAGCACGCGAATCCGGCTGCCAAAATACGCGAGTTCATCCTTATGCTCGAGCCGGCGGCTCGACAGCAATGGCGCTCCGTTGACCTCTACGCCAGAATCCCGTCCGACCGGCTGCACGAACGGTACCCCGTCCAGCAAGTCGAGCAGTACCACGGGTCCGCCGCCGGGGCCCGGCAGGCGTAACGTGCAGTCACTGCCGGTGCCGACGCGCAGCGGCAAGCTGTCGGCTGCAACGCGCCGCTCACCGGTAACGTCTTTGATAACCAGGTAATCGAAACTCAAATCGCTTCCTCACAGCGCACCACAATCGGCCTGGCCTCATACTCCGGCCCGACATCGAATTCGATCCGCACATCGCGAAACCCGGGCCGGCTGCCAACCGCGACGTACTTGCCGGGCCGCAGCTCAAGCGCATGCGTCGCGAATTGGCCGAGTTTAGCAACTCTGTAGATCGAGACATCGGTTGCGTTGTCAGAAACGAGGTCCACCCGGAGTGGCGTTGCAGCACGCTTCAACAATCGCGACAGTTCCTCGCGTTGACTGGCCAGCCGCGCACCAACGGTCGGCATACGCGTGATGTCGACGACCAGCGTGGTTGCCCTTTGCATGGTCGCCGGTGCACTCAGGCTGTCCGGATCCGCGATATATTTTTCCAGCTGTTCGTGCAGCGCCACCATTTGCCGTGCGCCTTCCAGACCCTGCTGCGCGAACACGAGGTCGGTATCAATCTCGAGAATATTTTGATAGGTCTCAATCACGGTCTCCCATTGCTCGCCCCGCTCTTCTGCCAGCGCCTGCTGTTCCAGCGTCCGGATTCGATCTAGCCGAATCCCCTGGTCCACCTGTAGCAGGCCATCGGCCGGTTCGGAAGACGCCGGATCGAGCGTCTGTGCCATGAGAAACGCCGCGCGCGCGGCCTCGTACTGGCCATCTGCGATGGCATTCAGGCCTTCCGTCATGCGCAGGTCGAAATCCATTTTCCGCATGGTCTCCGTGACTCGCGCCAGGGCTTCCTGTGCCGCCTGCCATTTTGGATCGATGCTTACGGCACGCTCGAGATTCTGCCGCGCCGCGGCAAACTCCATATTCCTTTCCAGGGCCAGGCCCTGCTCGGTCAGTGTCAGCACGGCATCGAGGTTCCTGGCGCGCTCGAATCCCTGCCGCGCGCCTGCATGACCCGGACTGATTGCAACGGCCAGTTCAAACAGCCGTAACGCGTCAGCCGTATTTGCATTTTCCAGCGCCTGCTGTGCTTCCGCATACGTCGTCGCGAATACCGCCTCCACTTCGTTGAGCAAGGGATCCACAGCAGCAATTGCTTCGCGATAGCGATCGCTGGCAGTCGCGTAGTCGCGCAACAGGTACGCGGCATCGCCGGCCGAATAAATGTCCTGTGCCTGCTTGTATCGCAGCCCTCCCCAGCGCTGCACCGCGCGACTCTCCAGTGTCTTCATTTTTGACAACAACTGGCCCAGGATCGCTTCGGTCGATGCACGTTCGACCACGCGCGTGTCGCGTTCCGGCAAGGCCGCTGGCGCCGACTCGTCTTGCGGCGGCGCCTCCGCAGCAGCACCGGTCCCGGACTCCTCGCTGGTCGCGCGAGCCGGATCGTCGGGAACGGTATTCGGCAATACAAAAACTACACCCAGCAGTATCGACAGCAGAACCGCCAGGCTGATACCCAGCGTGCGCGCACTCATA
>CAZHLE010000073.1:0-923 GCA_964533065.1 uncultured Woeseiaceae bacterium
GAAGTCGAGATTGTCCTGTGTCACGCCGACACCGTCGGTAATCGGGGTGCCGTTGCCGGCTCCCACGTTTTGCAACCCGCTCGATTTCAGGTCGGTCTCGACGTAGCGGACGCCGAAGTTACCCGTAACCGGCACACTGCCCCATTGGAACTCGAGGTTGGCCATCAGGTAATACGCGTCTGTATCTTCGGAAATCTCGTTGGACTCAATGAAGGTCCAGTCGCGGCTGTGCAGCTTGATGCCTTCATAATTGCCGGAGCCGAAAACGCTTTCCGCAAGTCCATCAAGGTCATTGATGACAAAATGGTCCGGAACGCCTGGCAGCGATTGCGTCGAAACAAAGCCGTCAACCGATTGCGGTACACAGGCGATGCTCGAGGTGTTGTCCTCGCAATACGTGTTTACGCCATCGTTGAACTGGCCGCTGCGCGAGCCGTAGAGGAAGGTGCCGCGATCGGCGCCGAAAGTACGCTCTGAAACGCGCACTCCCGCTTCAATCGACTTGATCGCGCCCCACTCAACATCCTGTTTGAAGTCGACTTTGAAAGAGTCGATCTCATCCGTGTACAGGTGCGGGTAACGCTCGTAGCGCGACAGGCGCATCTGGTCAAGGTCCGTGAAGTCTGCCCCGGAGAACTGCCCGGTCGCGATACCCTGGCCGTTCAGCGTGTAGGTCAGGGATTGCCCGGGAATCTCCTGGTAAGTACCTGCCCCCAATGTATCGAACTCGTAGGCGTGCATGGTCGCGATACGGTCTTCACGCGTCTTGTCGCCCTCGCTCGTGGCGACGTCGAAGGACAGCGTGCTCTGGTCGCTGATATGCCATTCGAGGTTGAAGCCAAAGCTGTCCGTCTCCGCTGTCGTGGTCTGGTCTTCCGTACGCGCTTCGAACCACGGATGGCTCTGGTCGGCCAGTGCCGGGT
>CAZHLE010000073.1:933-12772 GCA_964533065.1 uncultured Woeseiaceae bacterium
TCGCGCCAGTGACCAGGCCATTGCTCACGGTTGCGTTGGTAACGAGCGCCTGCGCGCCACTGTCCAGGCCCCCGACCGTAATGCCCTGGCGCGCATCCCCACGGTCAAACTCCGAGAAGAAATAGTCCACCTGCGCCTTAACCTTGTCGTTCGGCCGGAAAACCAGCGCAGCAACCACGCCGGTACGTTCATCGGACCCATTGCCTGACTGCCACTGGAATGCACGTGGCATGGATTCGTTGATCATGTCGCCGTTTACATCGCGCGAACCGTAGCCGAGCTGGCTATCGGCACCAGCGCGGGAGAAAACAAAGGCGTTCGGCTGGTCGAGGAAGGAATAACCGAGCGCAACTCCCAAGGTATCGTCGCGGAATTTGCCCTGGTACGCGGCGCTCACGCGGCTGCCAGTGTCGTCAGCACCATAACTGTCGGCCGCGTCGTTCATGGACAGGCGACCGTTGAGCACAAAATTATGCTGGTTCTCGGCGTCCAGGGGATTCACTGTCTTCAGATCGACAAGACCAGCGACGGCGCCTTCAATATGGGAGGCTTTGGGTGACTTGTAGACAGCCGCCTGGTTGATCAGCTCGGCAGGGTACTGGTCGAACGACATCCACCGCGTGCCTTCAGAAAAGCCCGCCGTCGATGCCTGTTCACGCCCATTAAGGGTCGTCTGGATGAAGTCACCGTTCATGCCGCGGATATTTAGCTGCGACGACTGCCCGGAATCGCGAATGGTCGTAACGCCCGGCACGCGACCGAGTGCATCGGCTATCGACACGTCTGGCAGATTGCCAAGGGCGCCTGCATCGACGACGTCGGCGATCGTATCGGCTTCGCGCTTTGCGTCCGTCGAGTTGAGAACACTGCTGCGAATACCGATCGTTACAATTTCCTCGATCGCTCCTTCGTCCTGCGCCGCGGCCTTGTTCGGCATCATCACAGCGCCCGGCAGTGCTGCTGCAATCGCCAGTGACAAAGCGGTCCGGCGCATGTTCAGGGACATCATGGAGTCTCCTGAGCTTGCCTTGCTGTGCTTTTGTTTCTTTGTAGCCATTTGAACGTTCCCCCGGGAAATGCTGGATTGACTTACGTCCCGGCATGGTATGAATCAGGTCTGCAAGGGGCAATGCAATGCATACGTATTCAGGCGATGAATACGTATGCATTGCATTGCGGCCAAATAGCCACCCATTTAGTTTGCAATTCAGCCGCCCCGTATATGCACTGCCACACTGAAGCCCCCGATGACCAAGAAGAATCGAGACCAGGTACTGCCAGCCGGCAAACAAGCCGGCGTTGGCCTGCATTTGACGTCGCTGCCGGGGCGTTTCGGCATCGGTGAAATCGGTCAGAGCGCGCGCGCCTTCATCGATGCCATGAACCGGATGCAACTCGGCGTCTGGCAATTTTTGCCAACCGGTCCAACGGCCTATGGCGATTCACCCTACCAGCCATTGTCCACTTTTGCCGGCAATGAACTCCTCGTCGATGTTCTCGAACTGCAGCGAATCGGCTTGCTCAAGGCAAGTGAAATGGCCGAACTTGCGGCACTGCCCAGCAACTTCGTCGACTACGGCACCCTCATACCTATAAAGACCAAGGTGTTACGCCTCGCCGCCGGCCGCTTTCCGGCAACCGCCAATTCGGCGCTCAAGTCCGCCTGCGATCAGTTTGTGGAACAACACGACCAGCACTGGCTGCACGACTACGCGCTGTTTCGACTTCTGAAGGCGAAACATCGCGAGCGACCCTGGCCCGAATGGCAAGCCGAGTACGTGCATCGCGAACCCGCCGCACTGCGCGCGCTGGAAAAATCGGCGGCGGCCGACATCGACGCGATCAAGGTCACCCAGTTCCTTTTCCATCATCAGTGGCAACAACTGCGTGCTTATGCCAACGGACGTGGCGTGCGCCTGTTTGGCGACATGCCGATCTACATCGCACTCGACAGCGCCGATGCCTGGGCGAACCCGCAAATCCTGCGAATCGATGCGGACGGCCGGCCGGAGAACGTTGCCGGCGTCCCACCCGACTACTTCAGCGAGGACGGCCAGCTCTGGGGCAATCCGCTGTATGCCTGGGACGCACACGCGGCGAACGGTTACCAGTGGTGGATCGATCGCATGCGCGCATCCGTGCAGCTTGCAGACCTGGTGCGCATTGATCATTTCCGTGGCTTTGAATCGTACTGGTCGGTGCCGGCCGATTGCGCCACTGCGCGCCAGGGCAGTTGGGAGCCTGGCCCGGGTGACGCGATTTTCGATGCCATGAAAGAAGATCTCGGCCAGTTACCGATTGTGGCCGAGGATCTCGGCGTCATCACCCACGACGTCGAAGCCTTGCGCGATCGGCACCGGATACCGGGCATGGTGGTGCTGCAGTTCGATGTTGCTGATGTCGACTTTGACTTTGAAGCGATTGCTGACAACAGCGTCTGCTACACGGGCACCCACGACAATGACACGACCGTTGGCTGGTTTCGTGGCAGCCCTGGGGACCTGCGATCGGCCGATGAAATCTCACGAACCCAGGCCGCCGCCATTGCACTGACCGGTGGCAACGCAGCGACAATCCACACGGACATGATCCGGCTGGCGTTTTCGAGTCGTTCGCGACTCGCCATTGCGCCACTGCAGGACTACCTCGGGCTTGGCTCGGAGGCCCGAATCAATACGCCGGGCAAGCCGGCCAACAACTGGCGCTGGCGATTCCGGGACGAGCAGCTGCCAGGCCGCGTTATCGGACAGGTCGCCGAACTCGCAGGCGACTCGGGGCGCAGCAGCAGTTGAGAATTGCCCCCGCATACTGCGCAAGTCTGGCACACTAGCCGTGACTCTTCCGGTGCCGGGAATTTACCGCAATGGCCGAACTCAGATATTCAGAAGACGCTCGTTTTGTAAGTCGGCTGACGCGACAGACGCTGGCGATGGTCCTGGCTGGCGGACAAGGTTCACGTCTTTACGAATTGACCACCTGGCGGGCCAAACCGGCCCTGTACTTCGGCGGCAAGTACCGGATCATCGACTTCCCGCTGTCAAACTGCATCAACTCGGGCATCCGCCGTATCGGCGTGCTCACACAGTACAAGGCGCATTCGCTGATCCGGCACCTCGTGCACGGCTGGTCCTGGTTCCAGGCGGGCGCGAGCAACCGCGAATTCGTTGAGATACTGCCGGCATCGCAGCGCATTGGCGGCGAGTGGTACCGCGGCACGGCGGATGCGATCTACCAGAATCTCGACATCATTCGTACCCACGATCCAAAGTACGTGCTGATCCTGTCCGGCGACCATATCTACAAGATGGACTACGGCCCGTTTCTCGCCGCGCATGCCGAAACCGAAGCCGACATGACGATCTGTTGCATCGAAATGCCGATCGAGGAAGCCGCCGGGCAATTCGGCGTCATGACCGTCGACGAAAGCGGCCGCATTATCGGTTTTGATGAAAAGCCGGAAAAACCGAACCCGATTCCCGGCAAGCCGGGCTACTGCCTCGCCTCGATGGGCAACTATGTTTTTAACACTCACTTCCTCTTCGAACAGCTGATCAAGAACGCGGACACACCGGGTACCAAGCACGACTTTGGTCGTGATGTCATCCCGGCGATCATTGACCGCTACCAGGTCTATGCATTTGCATTTCGCGATCCTAAGACCGATGAACAAGCTTACTGGCGAGACGTGGGCACGCTGCAGGCATTCTGGGAAGCCAACATGGAACTCGTGTCCGTCACGCCGCAATTGAATCTGTACGATCAGGACTGGCCAATCTTCACCTACCAGGTGCAGGCACCGCCGGCCAAGTTCGTTTTTGATTCGGAGGAAAGGACCGGCATGGCCATCCAGTCGATGGTTTCCGGCGGCTGCATTATTTCCGGGTCAACGATTCGCAGATCGGTATTGTTTTCCGGCTCCGTCGTTAACTCGTACAGCACCGTCAGCGAGTCCGTAGTTTTGCCCGAGGTCAGGATTGGCCAGCATTGCCGCATTCACCGCGCCATCATCGATCGCGGCGCGAAAATTGCGGATGGCACCATCATCGGCGAGAACGCCGAGGACGACCGGCGACGCGGCTTCCGGGTAACCGATACCGGCCTGACCCTGGTCACCCCCGACATGCTGGGCCAGCACCTGCATTTCACACGCTAGCCATTGCCGTAACTCGAATCATGCACGCAACTGACACGCCGGCCGTTTGGGCTGCCATCGACGCCCTGGTGCATGGCCGCAACCGCGATCCGTTTGCGCTGCTCGGCGTGCATAGTGCCACTGACGGGCGCGTGGTGCGCACCTTCCAGCCACATGCCGAACGCGTCGAGGTCATCGATCGTGCCGGTGTCGTGGTTGCGACACTGGACAAACTGCACCGGGACGGCCTGTTTGCGGGCGAACTGCCGCCGCGGCTACGCCACTACCGGTTTCGCCTGTGCCTGTTCGATGGCACAACAGTCGATCTCGAAGACCCGTATCGATTCGGCTCAACGCTGGGCGACCTGGATCTCTACCTGTTGGGCGAAGGTTCGGATCTCCGCATCTACCAAAAGCTCGGCGCCAGGATCATGACACTGGCCGGAGTCCAGGGAACCCGCTTCGCCGTCTGGGCACCGAACGCCTCGCGCGTCAGCGTGATCGGCGACTTCAATCACTGGGACGGACGTTGCCACAGCATGCGCCTGCATCCCGCTAACGGTATCTGGGAGATTTTCCTGCCCGAGGTTGCGGCCGGCGCACGTTACAAGTATGAGTTGCTGGACCAGCACGGCCACCTCCTGCCCCTGAAAACGGATCCGTACAGTAACTTCCACGAAGCGCCGCCGGGGAACGCCTCGATCGTCTACGAGAGCCAATTCAAGTGGCGCGATGCCGACTGGCTCGGCAGACGCAGCGTCTCGCCTGAGCTCGATGCGCCGATCAGTATCTACGAAGTGCACCTTGGCTCCTGGCGTCGCCAGCACGGCGATCAGTACCTCAGCTACCGGCAACTCGCCACCGAACTCGTAGACTATGTCCGCGATATGGGATTTACGCACATCGAATTCCTGCCCGTCACGGAGCACCCATTTGATGGCTCCTGGGGCTACCAGCCGATCGGCATGTTTGCACCGACACAGCGCTTCGGCGAACCCGATGACTTCCGCCACCTCGTGGATTGCTGCCACGCCGCCGGGATTGGCGTCATCGTCGACTGGGTGCCGGCACACTTTCCGAAAGACGAACACGGTCTCCGGCGTTTCGACGGCACGGCGCTGTACGAGCACGAGGATCCGCGCAAGGGCGAGCACACCGACTGGGGCACGCTGATTTTCAACTTCGGCCGGCGCGAGGTTGTGAACTACCTGATCGGCAATGCGCTTTACTGGATCGACGAATTTCATGTCGACGCGATTCGCGTCGATGCGGTCGCCTCGATGCTGTATCTCGATTACTCACGCAAAGCCGGCCAATGGCTGCCCAATGAGCATGGTGGCAGGGAAAATCTTGAGGCGGTCGCGTTTTTGCACCGGCTGAACCGCGAAGTACATGCCCACGGCGCGACTTCATTTGCCGAAGAATCAACCGCCTGGCCCGGCGTGTCGCGCCCGGTCGAGATGGGCGGTCTCGGTTTCACTTACAAGTGGAACATGGGTTGGATGAACGACACCTTGTCCTACATGGGCGAGGACCCGGTGCACCGCAAGCATCACCATGACAAGATGACCTTCGGCCTGGTCTATGCCTTCAATGAAAATTTCGTGCTGCCGCTCTCGCATGATGAAGTGGTGCACGGCAAGCGCTCACTGCTCGGCCGAATGCCAGGTGACGAATGGCAGCGCTTCGCCAACCTGCGCGCCTACCTGGCCAACATGTACGCGCATCCAGGCAAGAAACTGCTGTTCATGGGCAGCGAGCTCGCGCCATACCAGGAGTGGAATCACGATCAGTCACTCGACTGGCACCTGCTTGACTACGCGCCGCACCGCGGTGTGCAGAGCCTGGTGCGTGACCTGAATCACCTGTATCGACGACAAACGGCACTGCATACCCGGGACTTCGAAGCCGCGGGATTCGACTGGATCGACTGGAACGATCGCGACAACAGCGTGCTGTCCTGGGTTCGCTATGACCATCAGGGCCATGCGGTTATTTGCATCACGAATTTCACGCCGATCGTTCGGCACGATTACCATATCGGCGTTTCTGCCGTTGGCGACTATTACGAGCTGCTGAACACCGATGCGTGCATCTACGGTGGCAGCGGCATCCATAATCCGGGCCTGCGGTCCGTGCCCGAAGCCTGGCAGGGAAATCCGTGCTCGTTGTGGATTACAATACCGCCGCTTGCAACTCTGATCATTGCGGCAACGTGAAATCAGCGATCGCTCACGGAGGATGATGCATGCCCGCACAGTCTGATGAAATGGATGGCATTGGCGATATTGAATTACTGCCGGCAGCGCCACTGGAACTGACGCCCGAGGCGATTCTTCGCGACGTCACGCACTACTTTGGCCGCATGCTCGGGCGGCGCACCGTGCGTACCAAATTGCCATTCCTGTATCAGGCCGTCGTCTACGCAACGCGCGACCGCCTGATGGAGCGCTGGGGACAGACACGGATTGCGATGGAGCGTGACGACAACCGGCGCGCGAGTTACCTGTCACTCGAATTTCTCATGGGCAGACTGCTGCGTAATGCCTTGCTGAATCTTGGCATCGAAGAACAAACCGCCGAGGCGCTGGAGCGCATCGGCATCTCGCTCGAGGACCTCTACGACCGCGAGCACGATGCGGGCCTCGGCAATGGCGGGCTGGGCCGGCTGGCCGCCTGTTTCGTCGACAGCTGCGCGACACTGTCACTGCCGGTCGTCGGCTATGGAATTCGTTACCACTACGGCATGTTCCGGCAGCGCCTCGAAAACGGTCACCAGGTCGAAGAGCCGGATTCGTGGCTGCGCGAGGGATTTCCCTGGGAGGTGGAGCGTTTCGAGCTGGCGCGGACCATCAAGTTTGGCGGCCGCACGATCGTGAACAAGAGCAGCGATGGCCGGTTGCGCTACAGCTGGATTGATACTCACGACGTGCTGGCGATTCCCTACGACATCCCGATTCCCGGCTACGGCAACGACGTGGTCAATACGCTGCGGCTCTGGTCGGCGGCAGCCACGGACGAGTTCGACCTCCAAGAATTCAATGCCGGCAGCTATGCCGATGCGGTCGCAGCAAAAAATCTCGCGGAAAACATCACCATGGTGCTGTACCCGAATACGGCCACCATGGATGGCCATGAACTGCGCCTGCGGCAACAGTATTTCCTGGCCTCGGCGAGCCTGCAGGACACGCTGCGCTATTACGTCTACCAGCATGGCAATGACGTCCGCGGATTCGCTGACAAGAATTGCCTGCAATTGAACGACACGCATCCGGCCATCGCGGTGGCAGAACTGATGCGCCTACTGATGGATGTGCACGATCTTGAATGGGAGCAGGCCTGGGATATCACCCGCAAGTCGCTGGCCTACACGAATCACACGCTGCTGCCCGAAGCGCTCGAGATGTGGCCCGTGGCAATGTTTCGTCGCTTGCTGCCACGCCTGCTCGACATCATCTACGAGATCAATGCGCGTTTTATCGGTGAAGTCAGCCAGCGCTGGCCCGGCGACAATGATCGCGTCCGCCGCATGTCGCTGATCCACGATGGCAGCGAACCGATGATTCGCATGTCCTATCTCGCCATCGTCGGCAGCTTCTCGGTCAATGGTGTTGCTGAGCTGCATTCCCGTTTGCTTGCACAGGGTCTGTTCCGCGACTTCGCCGAACTCTGGCCGCAGAAATTCAACAACAAGACCAACGGCGTTACCCAGCGTCGCTGGCTGGCCGCCTGCAACAGGGAATTGGCCGCATTGATCAGCAACACGATCGGCCCCGGCTGGATCACGGAACTGACACAACTACGGGGACTCGAGGCATTTGCAGACGACACGGTATTTCAGGAAAGGTGGCACGCGATCCGGCTCGCGAACAAGCAACGCCTTGTGGAAGTTATCGCCGAAAAGACCCACCAGCGATTGAGTACCGACATGCTGTTTGACGTACAGGTCAAACGCATTCACGAGTACAAGCGGCAATTGCTCAACCTGTTGCACGCCGTGTATCTTTACGATCGAATTCGCCGCGGCGACGGCGATAGCCTGCCACCACGGGCAATCATCATCGGTGGCAAGGCCGCGCCGGGCTATGCAATGGCGAAGAACATCATCAAGTGCATCAACAATGTCGCCCGCATCATCAATACCGACCCGGTGGTTCGCGAACGCCTGCGGCTGATTTATTACCCCGACTACAACGTCTCGGCAATGGAGCTGATTTGCCCGGCCACCGACCTGTCCGAGCAGATTTCCACAGCGGGCAAGGAAGCCTCCGGCACGGGCAACATGAAATTCATGATGAATGGCGCGCTCACGATCGGCACGCTGGACGGCGCCAACGTCGAGATTCGCGAGGCGGTCGGGGCCGATAATTTCTTTTTGTTTGGCCTCGACGTCGATCAGATCAGCGAACTGCGCGGCCGCTACGATCCGCAATCGATTATCGCAGCCGATGAGGACTTCGCGCGCGTGATGCAATTGCTCGAGTCGGGCCATTTCAATCGCTTCGAGCCAGGTGTGTTCGATGCGGCCGTGCAGTCGATTCGTGAGCCAGCCGATCTATGGATGACGGCTGCCGATTTCCGCAGCTTCATCGACGCACAGGAACGTGCCGGCAATGCCTACCAGGATACGGTGCAGTGGACGCGCATGAGCATTCTGAATACGGCGGCATCGGGCAAATTCTCGACTGATCGCACGATGCGCGAGTACAACGACGACATCTGGAAGCTTGACCCGATCAATCTCGTTAAAAAATGATCACACCCGGCTCGCCTCTGCCACTCGGCGCCACGCCCGACGCCTCGGGTACCAACTTTGCGGTCTATTCCTCCCCGGCCAGTCGCGTCGAACTCTGCCTGTTCGCTGCTGACGGCCGCCAGTCGGAAGCTTACGATTTGCGTAACTCCGTTGCCGGAACCTGGCATGGCTACCTGCCGCATTGTGCGATCGGCCAGCGTTACGGGTATCGCGTGCATGGGCCGTATGCGCCGCAGCAGGGTTTGCGCTGCAATCCCGCGAAGCTACTCATCGATCCTTACGCGCGGGCCATCGCCGGCGAGTTCACCTGGCACGCCGCATTGCTCGATGCGAACGCCACCGACAGTGCGCCTTTTGTGCCGAAAAGCGTCGTCCGCGAACTATTGCCGGCGCTGAAAGATGGCCCGCGCATCCCCTGGTCGGAAACGATTTTCTACGAGGCACACGTACGCGGCTACAGCATGCAACACCCGGCGCTGGGCGAAGCGGATCGCGGCCGGTTCAATGGGATGCGGCACACCGCCGTACTCGATTACCTGAAGGCGCTCGGCATTACCTCGCTGGAACTGATGCCCGTGCATGCGTTCCTCACTGAGAAACATCTGGCCGACAAGGGCCTGCGTAACTTCTGGGGCTACAACCCGATTGCTTTTTTTGCACCACAACCGGCGTATGCGAGTGCCGACCCGGTCGTCGAGTTTCGCGACATGGTGCGTGCGATCCATGACGCTGGCATCGAAGTCATCCTCGACGTCGTGTACAACCATACCGCCGAGGGCGATCGGAGCGGCCCGTCGCTGTCGTTTCGTGGCCTGGACAATCTCGCCTATTACAGCGTCGAACCCGGCGCACCCGGTACCTATATCAATGACACGGGTTGCGGCAACACACTGAACGCGGATCATCCGCAAGCGCAGCAACTGGTTATCGACAGTCTGCGTTACTGGCACCAAGCCATGGGCGTCGACGGTTTTCGGTTCGATCTCGCGCCCGTACTCGGGCGCCACAATCATGGATTCTCATCCCATCATCCTTTGCTCGACCGGATCACGAATGATGCGGCCCTCGCACACGCGAAGCTGGTCGCCGAACCCTGGGACCCGGGCCCGGGTGGCTACCAGCTTGGCCGGTTTCCACCGCGCTGGGCCGAGTGGAACGATCGCTACCGCGATGCCGCACGCTCTTTCTGGCGCGGCGATAGCGGCACTGCTGGCGAATTCGCACGACGAGTACACGGTTCTGCAGATCTGTTCGACCGGGACGGGCGCGCACCTCAGGCCAGCGTCAACCTCGTGAGCAGTCACGATGGCTTTACGCTCGCCGATCTCGCGAGTTATGCCGAAAAGCATAACGCGGCGAATGGCGAAGACAATCGCGACGGGCATGTGCACAACCTGAGTTGCAATTTTGGGATTGAGGGAGAGACCGATGACGCGGCGATTCTGTTGCGGCGGCGTCGTCACCGCATGAACCTGCTGGCCACCCTGCTGCTGTCGCAGGGCACTCCACTGCTGCTGGCAGGCGATGAGTTTGGCAACTCGCAACAGGGCAACAACAATGCTTACGCGCAGGACAACGCGACCGGCTGGCTGGACTGGGAGCAGCTGAAGAGCGACCCGGAGTTCACCGGGCGTGTACGCGAACTCGTGCAGTTACGCCGCAGCAAGGCGTTGCTGCGTTTGCCACATTACGTACACGAGGGTCATGGCAATGTTGCCATCGCCTGGTACCGGCCCGACGGGGAGCGCAAATCCGCGCATGACTGGCCGCACTCGCGCACCTTCGCTTTGTTGCTCTCCGACCCCGAGCAACAGCCGGCTGCTGTAGCCATTTGCATCAATGGCCTGGATGAGCGCCGTGCATTTCGGCTGCCGCACGCGGCGGCCGGCTGCAAGTGGCAACTCGCCTGGTGCAGCGTCGATCACGCGGTGCTGACGGCAGCGGCTGCGAGCGTACCGGGCACTTCGGTCGCGGTGTTACTATCGATGCGGGAGCGCAATTCGAGATGAAACTGACGATCAATGGCCAGGAGCATGACGTGGATGTCAGCGATGGCATGCCGCTGTTGTGGGTATTGCGTGACGAACTCGGCATCACGGGCCCCAAGTACGGTTGCGGCATCGCCAGGTGCGGCGCCTGCACCGTGCATATCGACGGTGTTGCGGTACGTTCCTGCGTCATTCCGGCCGCGGCAGTCCGTGGCGCGGTAACCACGATCGAAGGCCTCGGCACACCGGCCGCATTGCACGCGGTGCAGCGCGCCTGGATCGCCCAGCAGGTCGCGCAATGCGGCTATTGCCAGCCCGGGCAGATCATGTCGGCCGCGGCCTTGCTGGCCAGCAACCCCGAGCCCACGGATGCGGAGATCGACACGGCCATGTCGGGCAATCTCTGCCGCTGCGGCGCTTATCCGCGCATCCGTGCCGCGGTCAAGGCGGCGGCCGTGAGCCTCAAGGAAACCTGAGCCATGGGGCGACTGAAGACCTTTACGCGCAGAACAATGCTGGTCGGATCAGCGGCCATCGCCGGTGGCGTGGTGTTCGGCTACTGGCGCTACAGGACGCCCTACGAAAATCCGCTGCTCGCATCGCTTGGCGATGGCGAAGTCGCGCTAACGCCCTACGTGCGCATCGATCAGTCCGGCATCACGATCATTGCGCCGCGCGCCGAGATGGGCCAGGGCGTACACACGACGCTGGCCGCAATGGTCGCCGAAGAACTCGATGTGCGTCTCGACGAGGTGCGCGTCGAACACGGCCCCGCATCCAAAGCGTATTTCAACCAGGTGGCCTTCGAAGAAAGCGTGCCGTTCGCGGCGACCGACGATGGCGCGCTGGCTGAGGGCGTGCGTAACTTTACGCGTCTGCCGGCCAAGCTGCTCGGTATGCAGATAACGGGCGGCTCCTCCTCGACCCCGGACGGCTACGTCAAAATGCGCAAGGCCGGTGCCG
>CAZHLE010000074.1:0-12771 GCA_964533065.1 uncultured Woeseiaceae bacterium
TTACGTCGATGCGATCGTGCCTGTCAAGAACCCGAGTGCGCGAACATTCCTGGTCCGGGTGCGTGCGAACACCGAAGACACGGGGAATCGGCTCCTGATCACGCCGGGCATGTCGGCCCGCGGCAAGCTCAATATCGACACCGGCCGCAGCGGTGTTGCGGTTTCCAGGGACGCGATACTGCGCTTTCCGGACGGTCGCGTGACGGTCTGGGTCGTCGATCCCGGGGGCGATCTTCCCGTCGTGCGCGAACAGCTCGTGCGCACCGGCTCTGAGTTCAACGGGGTCGTCGAAATCACGAGCGGGCTGGCCGACGGCGATGTCGTCGTGGTCCGTGGCAACGAAATACTGCGTGCAGGCCAGGCTGTCTCTATCGTGGACGGCAGTCGCTAGCCATGTTCGAGGCCATCGTAAGGAATGGCATCCTGATGACAGTCGCCGCGCTGATCATCTCCGTGCTGGGTGTGCTCGCCGCGTTTCGCGTGCCCGTGCAGATGATCCCGGACCTCGAAGTCCGGACGATCTCCGTCGAGACCAGGTGGCCGGGCGCAACGCCGCAGGATGTCGAGAAAGAAATCCTCATCGAACAGGAGGAGTACCTTCGCACCCTGCCCAACATGCAGCGGCTCGAATCCACGGCCTCCAGCGGCCGTGCCGTGATCGAGTTGGATTTCCCGTTCGGCGTTGACATCACGCAAACGCTGATCGAGGTGAATAACGCGCTGAACCAGGTGCCCTCTTACCCCGAGAACGTCGACGAACCGCGGGTATTTGCCAATTCGTTCTCGGCCAACTCGTTCATGTATTTTGGGATTTCGCCCTTACCGGGCAACCCGCGCAACATCGACATCGTGATGATGCGCGATTTCGTCGTCGATAATGTGCGGACACGGCTGTCCGGCGTGCCCGGCGTCTCGCAGGTCAACGTGTCAGGTGGCGCGGAACGGCAGATCCGGATACTGCTGGACCCGACCCGGCTCGCGGACCGTCAGCTCACCATCCTCGACGTGCGCAATGCGATCCGGGCGCGCAACCGCGACGTCTCCGGTGGTGAAATCGAAAGCGGCAAGCGCCGCTACCTGCTGCGTACCGTCGGCCGGTTTGATTCCCTGGCATCGCTCGAAGACCTCATAGTGGATCGACGCGGCGACTCGCTGATTCGCCTCGGTGATATTGCCGTCATCGAGCTCGACCATTCCGAGATACGCAGCTACGCCTATTTCAACGGCGAGCCAATCCTCTTTACGTCGGTCAATCGCGAGGCGGGCTCGAACGTCATCGACATCAAGTACGCGATGCTCGATGCGGTGGAGCGGGTGAATCGGGACGTGCTGCAGCCCAATGGCATGCGCATGCAGCTCATGGCCGAGGATGCCGGCTATGTCGAGGCCTCCATTCGCAACGTCTGGCTGAACCTTACGCTGGGTGCGCTGTTCGCGACCGGCGTGATGTTCCTGTTCCTGCGATCGGCGCGCGCCACGGCCGTCGGCGTGCTGGGCATCCCGATCTGCACGATCGCCGCGTTCCTCGGGTTGCTGGCTGCAGGGCGCACGATCAACGTCATTTCGCTGGCGGGCGTCGCGTTCGCGATCGGTATGACGCTGGACAACAGCATCGTCGTCATCGAAGCCATCGAGCTCAAGCGGCGCCAGGGTCTCGACCGGTTCCGGGCCGCCGTTGAAGGCGTAAGAAGTGTGTGGACAGCGGTGCTGGCATCAACGCTGACGACGATGCTCGTGTTCCTGCCCGTGCTGTTCATACGCGAAGAAGCCGGTCAGCTCTATTCCGATGTCGCCATTGCCATTTCCGCCTCGATCCTGGCGTCGATGCTGGTTGCCGTTACGCTGATCCCGACGGCAAGCGCGCGGCTGTCGTTCGGCACCGAGCATCGCTCGCACACGGAAGGCGCGCTGCGGGAACGACTGCTCGTCGGTATCGACGCGCTCATCGCCACGCCCGAGCGGCGGCACCTGACGATCGGGGGCATGGTCGCAGGCAGCATCGCCGTGATCCTGTTGCTCACGCCGCCGGCTGAATATCTGCCCGAGGGCGAAGAGCCAAAGACGTTCGCCTCAATGAGCGCCCCACCCGGCTACAACATCGAAACCATGCGCGAGATCGGCCTCGAAGTGCAGGACTATTTCCTGCAGTTCGTCGACGACGATCCGGACCGCTTCGACCGCAGCGAGACCGACGTGCCGGCGATCAGGTACCTGAACACGAGCATATCGGCCGATGGCTTTCGCATCATATCGGAACCCATCAGGGCCGCCGACATCGACGACCTGATGGATGCGATTACCGAACGCTACCGCCAGTATCCTGGGATGCGCGCCTTCGCCGCTCGCGGTTCGATCATCTCCAGCAATGACGGTGGCACGCGCAGCATTAACCTCGATGTTTCCGGGCCGAATCTCAGCCTGATCTACGAGGCGGCGATGGCGACGTACCGCCGGGCCGAGGAAGTGCTCGGCAATCCCCGCATACAGTCCAGCCCGTCCTCGCTCGCCTTGTCACAACCATTGCTCGAGGTTCGACCCGACTGGGCGCGCGCCGCGGAATTGGGGCTCGCAGCCAACGATGTGGGTTACACGGTGGCAGCATTGACGGACGGGGCCTTCGTTGACGAGTACTTCGAGGCGGATGACAAGATCGACATGTATCTCTACGGCACCACGGGCGGTAAGACGGATCTCGACAGCCTCGGCGGACTGCCCATCTACACACCGCAGGGCAGCATCCTGCCGCTGGACTCGATCGCGACCATCCGCGAGACCGTCGACACCAACTCGATTCGGCGTATCAACGCCCAGCGAACCGTGACATTGAATATCATTCCGCCGGCATCCATTGCGCTTGAAGATGGCGTCGAGCTCGTCCGCAACGACGTCGTAGCCTATCTCCGGGGGACCGGTGCGTTGCCGGCGAGCATCAATGTCGATATCTCTGGCGCCAGCGACCAGCTCGACGCGACCAAGGCCGCGCTCGCGGCCAACCTGCCGGTCTCACTGGTGATCATTTATCTCTTGCTCGTCGCGATCTTCAAGCACTGGGGCTACCCGTGGCTGATCATGACGACGATTCCACTCGGCATTGCCGGTGGCATTGTCGGGCTCGTCCTCCTGAACGCCGTCGGTGCCGTGCTGGGGTGGCTGGGTCTCGGCGGCCTGCACCAGCCGTTCGACATGATCTCCATGCTGGGCTTCCTGATCCTCATGGGCACAGTCGTCAATAACCCTATCCTGATTGTCGATCGCGCCATGCAGCACATTAAAGAAAAAGGTTCCGCACCAATCGATGCGGTTCGCGAAGCCGTTGCATCGCGGCTGCGCCCGATTGCAATGTCGACGCTGACGACGATCTGCGGACTCTTGCCGCTGGTGTTTATTCCGGGCGCCGGGACAGAGCTCTATCGCGGTATCGGCGTCATCGTAATGTTTGGAATTCTCGGCGCGACTATCGTGTCACTTACGATGTTGCCGGCATTGATGATATCGGTGCTGGCGTGGAACGACAGTCGTGAACACGTTAAATGCTAGAGCGAATCAAATCAGAGTTTCGGGAGGTCAGGCACGGTGTACCGGGCCGTCGATTCATCGAACACTATAAGCGCACCAGGCGGAGGGAAGGCGTTCGCGGCAGCCTATGGAGGACATCGGGATTCATCGGCGTCGGTCTGGTCCTGCTTATTTGCGGGTTTTTGCTTTCGCTACCGCCTGGGGTCCCGGGCTTTCTTCTTTGGGTTCCCGGCCTTTCTATGATCGCAGCGCGCTCGATGCGCTTTGCGCTTTTACTGGATCGATTCGAAGTTTGGGCAAGGAAATCGTGGCAGTCCTTGCGCGCTGCACGCCGCCGATAGTCGAATATCAGCGGCGCTAATGCCGGCGGTCGGTTATGATCACGAGACCACATAATCGGAGCGCACGATGATCATGCTTCGGCGTGGATTGTTTCTAAAGTTTCTCTTTAGTGTGCTGCTGACCTTCAGTTCAAGTTTCACCGGCGCGAGCGACGCGTGGAAGATCAAGTTCGACGGAAGCGGTTCGAATCCTCTGGTCGTCGAGAGCGTACTGTTTATTGGATCTGCGGATGGTGCGGTCTATGCACTGGACTCCGGCACAGGAGTTACTAAATGGCGCTTTCAGACCGGGGAGGATCTGAAGTCGGGTCCAGAGGTCATTCGCGTTCCCTCCGGCACCACCATGGGTGACCAAATGGCCGCAGGCATAGCGGCCGCGAACAGTCGCGAGGTGACCGGGATCCGACGAGTGGACATGTCGCCCATTGTGGCGGAAGGCTCGGTCCTGATAGGTTCCGGAGACCATTTCTTCTACGCCCTGGACGCTGCGACCGGGCGCATGCGCTGGTCATACCGGGCCGGTGTCGGCATGGCCTCGAAGAACAACACGCCGTATCCGGTTCCAGCGCCTGTGGTCAACGGCGGGGTCGTGTACTTCGTTACCGAAGACGGGTTGCATGCCGTCGATGCCGGCACTGGTGAGAGGCGTTGGTTGTTTGAGACCCTGACGGAAGTGCCCGCGGAGCAGCTCGACGGCATGAAACGGTCGCCTTCGGCACCGCTCCTGGCTGCCGACACGATCTTTTTGACTGCATGGCCTTTCCGGGGAGGAGGCGCGCCTGCCAAGAGCTATGTTTACGCCGTTGCTGCGGAAACCGGTATGGCGAAATGGACAGCCGTTCTCGATGGCATCGACATCACTGCACCGTTAGTCAGCAATGGGCAGGTGCTTGTCGCGACCGGTGCAACGTTGCACGCGATCGATGCTCAGTCCGGCGAAATTCGGTGGCGGCTCGGCGAGGGACAGAATCTGGGAACACCGCGACTACTGGTAGCCGGCGATACAATTTACTTCGCTACCGATAAACACCTGCTGGCTGCAGACCTGGAAAGCGGTCGGCAGATCTGGCGTTTCAGCGCCGACCTGATCGAAGGCGATCTCAAAGCGGACGACAAGTGTGTTTACGTGATTACTTGGAAGGACTCCGGGTTTTTACCCAGCTCGACACTTCATGCGCTGACCCAATCGGCAGGACAGGATACGTGGTCCCGACGGTTAAGCGGATTGGTAGACAGCGTATCGATTCACAGGGGAGTCCTGTACTTAAGCGGCGGAATCGATCTCCACGCCATAGATGCCGCCACCGGCAAGAAGGATTGGTCGTTCAAGGCAAAGACCGCTCTTTCCCCGGCTGTGCCATCGGGCGAGAGGATCTTTGTAACATCGCAAACCGTGGAATATTTTGGCACGAGTCGTGCAGAACAAGGCTATCTCTATTCCATAGACGCAAGAACCGGCAAGCAATGAACCGACATTTGGCGAAACGTCGGTAGCGATGACCTGATGAAGAACTCAAGCGCACTGGAATATGCCGTCATCCTGTATGCGGCTTTGCTGTTCTTCTATACCAACAGCATGCAGGGCGTACAGGTCGTACTGTACATGTTTGTCGCGCCGTTCCTTGCATGGTTGCCCATCGTGCTGGTCGTGTCCTATGGGGTCGCCGGCGTGGGTCTGTACTTTCGGCGCGCATGGGCGAGCCTGGTTGTGCTTGTGACTGCAATCGCCCAACTGACGCTTTGTGTTGGCGCAGCGGCAATCATGTTTTTCCTCGAGGGAAACATTGGGGCCACTATGTCGCTCGGCTCATCCGTCACGCAATCACTCGTCATCCTCGTGCCCCCGGCTCTGTTGGCGTGGTCGGCCATAACGCTGCGAAAAAATCCGGAGGTGTGGACCCCTGGCAGTCAGACAGCAGATCCGGCCGGGCCGGCGCGGCGGATCTATCAGCGTGGGACTTTCTGGGGAGTCGTGGTTGCTGGCATCGCTGCACTCTGGGTGGGCAACCTGAGCCCGGAGAGACGTATCTCAGTCGGGGAAGTGCGGCTTTGTTATCCGACCGAGTACGCACTCCGCGCGGACTTTGTGGAATCGCTCATCGCCAGGCTGCTGGGTCGCTACGCCGACGTCGACAGCGAAGCAATGTACATCCCCGACCGGCTGCTGGCTGACAGGATGCAGGGGTTCACCTACGACGCCGAAAACACGTTCGTTCTCTATGGCGCCGTGTACAGCAGGACGAGCTTCGATCCACTTGCACACGGCGAGGGCGTGTGGAGAGTCCGCGCCGAAAATCAGCCGCATCGCATCGAGAAGGACCCGGTATTCGACGGATATCGTGTATATCCCTGGCCACAGGCCGATACCTGGCATCTGGTATCAAGCCCGCCACCCGAAGTCCTGCAGCCCGGTCCTCCCGAGGACTGGTATGTGGGGCAGTGCGTCATGGGGGACTGGTGCAAGGTGTATTTCTCCTACGGCAACATTGTCTACGCGCATGCAGTGCAGCAGCGAAACCTTCCTCTGCGCAATGAGATCAAAGCCGCAGTGCGTAATGTGCTCGAAGAATGGGGCTCGAACTGCGCGAGTGATCAGGCTCGGATAAGCCGGGAGAACAGGTGATTCAAAGCCCCTGCCGATGGCGGGCCACGCGCCCCGGCCCGCTTTTGCCGACGTCGTTGCCTGTTTACGCAGAGCTCATTCACCTTAAATCTGGCAGAAGAGCCTTGCAGGCACACAGATTCAGAACTCTTCCGTGCCTGCTTGCAAATAGGAATGATTCTCACTATTATTCCGCTTTCGGTCCGATTGACGTTGTGTTTGCTTATGTATACCGCGCCTGTCGATCACCCAAACCGGAGCAGGACACCATGCAAAAGAGAATCCTGGTTGCGGCGATTACCTGGCTGGCGGCAGACGCTGCCGTAGCCGATGCCCACCGCATCGAGGAGGTGACCATCGTCGGCTCCGTCGAGGATGCGCGCACGCTGGCCGGCTCCGGCTCGGTCATCGATCATCAGCAATTGCTGATCCAGTCCACTGGCGACGTCATGCATTTGATGCAAACCGTGCCCGGCGTGTACGCGATGGAGGAGGACGGCTACGGCCTGCGCCCGAACATCGGTATCCGCGGCGCGACGTCGGAGCGCTCCAGCCGCATCACATTGATGGAGGACGGCGTGCTGGTCGCGCCCGCGCCCTACGCGGCCCCGGCGGCCTACTATTTTCCCACCACACTGCGCATGAACTCGATCGAAGTGCTCAAGGGCGCGCCGCTATTGCGCCACGGGCCGCAGACCACCGGTGGCGTGGTCAACTTTGTGTCCACGCCGATCCCCGGGCAGAACGCCGGGAACCTGGACGTTTCCTACGGCCAGAACAACGAGATCGACATGCTCGGCAACTATGGCGTGCGCAGCGGCGATTTCGGTGTGCTGCTGGAGACGGCACAGCGCCGTAGCGACGGCTTCAAGGACATCGATCGCTCCAGCGCGGACACCGGCTACGACATCCACGACTACGTGCTGAAGCTGGGCTGGGAAGGCGAGCGCCAGAGCGTGTTGCTGAAGGCCCAGTATTCCAAAGAGCACTCCGATGAAACCTACCTCGGCCTGACCGACCGCGATTTCGACCGCGACCCCAACCGCCGCTACGGTCTGTCGCTGATCGACAAGATGGAGAACGAGCACCAGGGCTACAGCGCCACCTACCGCCTCGGCATCACGGACATCGTGAGCGTGACGGCCATCGGCTACTACAACGACTTCACGCGAGACTGGTTCAAACTGAGCGGCGGCACCGCGTTGGTCGATGCCGCCAATGAAGGCGACGCCAACGCGCTGGGAATACTCGATGGCAGCGTGGACGCCACCGGACTCAGGTACAAGCACAATGACCGCAGCTACGACGCCTATGGTCTGGACGTGAACTTCGACGTCGACCTTGGCGCGCACCAGGTGGCATTTGGCGGGCGGCCGCACAAGGATGACGTGGACATCTACCAGCCGGTGGAAGTGTACGACCAGATCAACGGCGAACTGGTCTATGTCGAAACGATTGAGCCGATCGGCAGCGACAACCTGAAGCAGTCCGCCGAGGCGTTGAGCTTCTGGGCAGTGGACAGCTGGCAGGTAAACGAGAAGTTGGAAGTGAACCTGCTGTTGCGCCGCGAGGACGTGAGGTCGGAGTCGAAGGACTACGTCGACCCGGGCCGCCTCACGGTGAAGAGCACGCGCGAGAACAACAACGACGAGTGGCTGCCGGGCGCTTCATTTACCTATGACTTCAACGACCGATGGCAGGTCCTCACGGGTGTACACCAGGGTTTTTCACCGCTCGGCGGCTCGGCGAAAGACAATGAGAAACCCGAAACCAGCACCAACTGGGAGGCCGGTGTGCGCTATCACGCCAACTGGTTCGTGGAGGCGATCGGCTTTTTCAGCGACTTCGACAACAAGACAGAGTACTGCTCCAACGCGACACCCTGCAGCAACGGTGAAGTATTCGGCTCGTTCAATACCGGCAAGGCGGAGATTGCCGGAGTGGAATTCAAGGTGGGAACCAGCTTCGCTGCCGGAAATTTCACCGTGCCGATGGACCTGATGTACACCTACACCGACGCAACGATCAGCGAGGACAACGATTTCATCGGCGTGGAAAATGGCGATGAGCTGGCGGCTGTCCCGAAGAACACCGCCAGCCTGCGGCTCGGGCTGGAAGCAGCCTATGGCTGGGACACCTACGCGATTGCACGCTACGTGGACAGCATGTGCAACGATGTGGGCTGCAATAACGGCGACAGCCGCTTTGATAAAACCGAGGATTACATCGTGCTGGACCTCATCAGTCGCTACCCGGTGAGCGAGGGCGTGGTGGCTTACCTGAAGGTGGAAAACGTATTTGATGAACAGCGTATCGTTGCGCGCCAACCGGAAGGCGCTCGCCCGAACAAGCCGTTAACGGCGTCGGTCGGGGTGCAGTGGCAGTTCTGACGCACCGCTGAGCCCCGCGATCAACCCGTTGATCAAGATAATCTGGTACCTAACCGCACACTGAATTCGGGTCTGGAACCTCCAACATTGAATCCAGGTAATTCATGACGGCGCTTCCCGCATCCGCTCCACTGCACGATCCGCTGCATCAGAGAATGGCAGGAATACAAGATCGGCGCCCCTGGCTTCCAATGCTTCTTTCTCATGAGTCCGCTGCGTGGAAACGGCGATTTTTCCGGTGTAGTTCTGCCGCTTTAGCGCATCAATCAACACCAGGCGCGGATCTTCGTGGGTAAGACCAAGATCATGCTGCGATATGGCGGAAATCACCCACTTCACTGATTTGAGCGGGAGAGAGCCAATAAACTCCTGATCGCAGGCATCACCATACGCCGTATCGTAACCGGCGGCATGCCAGCGGCGTAATTCATCGGGATTAAAATCGACCGCCAGCAGTTTCACCTTGTCTTTGCGCAGATGCGCAGCGATGGGAGAACCAAAGCGTCCCAGCCCGAATAGAATGACATCGTAAGTCTTGTGTTCGAAAACACGCTGGTCTTCCGATACCTCCCGCTTCGGCAATCCGCGCTCAAATATGCCCATATACGGCTCCAGCCAGCGGTAAAGCGTATGTGAGTAGGTAATCATATAGACCGAAAGCGCGATGGTGATCAGCCCTACCAGCGTCACGAGTCCCATGGCTTCGGCATCGACATGGCCGAGAGTCACACCCATAACCATGAAGATGAGTGAGAATTCGCTGATCTGCGCCACTGTCAGCCCAGCCAGGAAGCCGGTGCGCTTGCGGTAGCCCATATAACCCATGATGGCCATGACGATCAGTGGGTTGCCGATCAGCACAAACAGGGAGAACAAAAGCGCTGGGGCAATCTGCGCGCCCAGCAGGCTCAGATCAAGCTGCGATCCCAGCGCAATAAAGAAAAACAGCAGGAGAAAATCACGCAGAGAAGACATCCGCGCCACTATCGCCTCCCGGAAGGGCGTGGATGCGAGGGATACCCCTGCCAGCAAACCGCCCAGCTCCTTACTGAACCCGAACTCGCTGCCAAACGCCGCCAGCAGCGCCGCCCAGCCGATGGCAAAGACAATGAGCAACTCCGGCGAATGGGCGATTCGGCTAACCAGCGCGGTTGCAATATAGCGTATGAATAGACCGACAAAAGCCAGCATGATCGCTCCGTACAGGAACACCGAGCCCATCTGCATCCATACGCTACTCTCATCGCCAGCCTGTGCGTCAATGCCGAAGGCGGAAAGCACCATCATGGCCAGCACCACCACCAGGTCCTGCACAATTAAAAAACCGATGGCGATGCGCCCATGCAGCGAATCTACTTCTTTCTTGTCAGACAGCAGTTTGACGATGATGATAGTGCTGGAAAAAGTAAGCGCCACGGCGATATAGAGCGATGTGGTGAAATCCAGCCCCAGCGCCATTCCAATAATGAAACCTATTGCAGAGGTAAAGAACACCTGTCCAAGCCCCGTGGCCAGCGATACGGCTCCAAGGGTTTTTACCAGCTTGAGGTCAAGCTTGAGACCAACAAGAAACAGCAGCACTGCCACACCAAGCTCGGCCAGCAGCCCGATGTTCTCATTCAATCGTACGATGTCCAACGCCGAAGGCCCGGCCAGCACACCGACCGCGATGAAACTCACGATCATCGGCTGGCGCAGCAACAGGCCGATAAGGCCGACTGCAGCAGCCAGCACCAGCAGTGCAGTCAGTTCATAAAACGGCGAGGTATGGACAAAGCTCAAATCCGGCATCAGGCCTCCTTCATCCGCCGGAATGCCAGGCGTATCTGCTTTTCCGTTTCAATGATGGCGAACAACGCCACACCCACCCCGACAATCAGCACGCCATCCCAAAACGGAACGGGCTTGGTGGCGAGTACTGCTTGCAGCGGCGGCAGGTAGGTGATGGCGAATTGCGCCACCGTGATCACAATGACTGTCAGCCACACGACTTTCGTGGCACGCACCGCCTTCCATGTAAGCGAGGTACCGTAGATATTGCGGATAAAGAACAGGTGAAAAATTTCCATCACCACCAGCGTATTTACAACAATCGTGCGTGCCAGTTCGACAGAATAGCCTCTATCAATTGCGTAGGTGAACATGCCGTATACGCCGCACAGGAAAAGAACGGACACCAATACGATGTGCCACACCAGTTCACCGGACAGCAGCTGCTCATGGCGGGGTCGCGGCGGCCGGCGCATGGTGTTTTCCTCTGTGGGTTCAAACGCTAGTGCGATGCCAAGCGTAACGGCGGTAATCAGATTAATCCAGAGAATCTGGACAGGTGAAACGGGTAGGGAAAGCCCGAAAAGAAGCGCGACGATGATGGTCATCGCTTCACCTGCGTTGGTCGGCAGCGTCCAGCTGATCACCTTCTTGATGTTGTCATAGACGGTGCGGCCCTCACGTACGGCACTCGCGATGGAAGTAAAATTGTCATCCGCCAGCACCAGTTCCGCCACTTCCTTGGCGGCTTCGCTTCCCTTCCTGCCCATAGCAATCCCGGCATCGGCGCGTTTTAGTGCCGGGGCATCGTTCACACCGTCGCCCGTCATGGCGACCGTCATACCGTGGGATTG
Source organism: uncultured Woeseiaceae bacterium (assembly GCA_964533065.1). Lineage (GTDB taxonomy): Bacteria > Pseudomonadota > Gammaproteobacteria > Steroidobacterales > Woeseiaceae > UBA1847. The sequence continues at coordinate 11,474 of CAZHLE010000074.1, forward strand.
CAAAGCCATAACGAGGCGCAGCTTATGCTCCGGACTGGTGCGGGCGAAGATGTCGCAATCGAGCACCGCCTGACGCAGCGAAATATCGTCCATGCCATCGAGATCGGTTCCGGTGAGGACCTTGTCAGGGTTCTGCAGGCCGATTTGCCTGCCTATGGCGGCGGCGGTTTTGGCATGGTCGCCGGTAATCATTTTGACGCGAATGCCTGCGCCATGACACTCGGCGACTGCTGCAATCGCCTCGCTGCGCGGCGGGTCGATCATTCCAACCATACCGAGCAGAGTCAGCGAGCCTTCCGCATCCTTATGTTCCAATACGGTTTGTTCTGATTTAACCGATTTGACGGCAAAGGCGAGAACGCGCTGGCCGAGCGCGGCGATACTTTCGGTTTTTTCATTCCAGTAAGCCGTATTGATCGGCTCCGTTTTGGCCTTCGCGCTCCTCTGGTTCTGACACATGGAAAGAATCTGTTCCGGCGCTCCTTTTACGAAGACGAGCGCCTGGCGTTGGTGGTCATGGTTAAGGGTAGCCATGAAGCGGTGCTTGGCGTCGAATGGAATGGCATCGGTACGTGCCCACGCCTCCACTTCGTTGCGGGTATTAACGTCCATTTTTTCGGCGAAGGCGAGCAGTGCCCCTTCCATCGGGTCGCCTTCCACCACCCACATCCCGTCATGCTCGCGCAAAGCAGCATCGTTGCAAAGCGTTGCAGCACGGGCGAGTTCTTCCAGCACATCATGTTCAGAGGGGGCGACATCGGCATCTTCAAGCTTCAATGCGCCTTCAGGCGTGTAGCCATCTCCCTCCAGCGTGAACAGGTGCCGGTGACTAAGCACCGAGGCCACCATCATCTCATTGCGGGTCAGCGTGCCGGTTTTGTCGGTGCAAATGACGGAAACTGATCCCAGCGTTTCAATCGCGGGCAGACGTCGCACGATGGCGTTGCGCCTTGCCATCGCTTGCACGCCGATAGCAAGCGTAATAGTGAGCACGGCGGGCAGCCCTTCGGGAATTGCGGCCACCGACAGCCCAACCACCGCCATGAAGATTTCGGTGAAATCGTGATCCCCTACAAAATAGCCATAAATCAGCAGCAGCCCGGCAATCATCAGGATGAGAATGGTCAGCCACTTGGCGAACACGCCCATTTGTGTCACCAGCGGTGTGGTAAGCATCTCCACTTTCGCGAGCAGGCCGCTAATGCGTCCGATCTCGGTTTGGCCTCCGGTTGCTACTACTACACCTTTGCCTTGACCGCTGGTCACCAGGGTGCCGGAGAACGCCAGGCAGGAACGGT
>CAZHLE010000075.1:0-12683 GCA_964533065.1 uncultured Woeseiaceae bacterium
TTGCGGACTTCAAGGCGAACAAGGTACGGGTTTTGGTCGCAACCGATATTGCCGCGCGCGGCCTCGACATCGACAAGCTGCCGCACGTTGTCAACTACGAGTTGCCGTTCGTAGCAGAAGACTACGTACACCGCATCGGTCGCACCGCGCGTGCCGGCCAGTCGGGCCACGCGGTATCACTGGTATGCGTTGACGAGAAACATCTGCTCGCCGACATCGAGAAACTGCTTGGCAGCGAGATCGAGAAAAAAATCGTTCCTGGCTATGAACCCGATCATCGCATCCAGGCCGAACCACTGACCCAGGGTCGCGGCAATCGTTCGGCCGGAAACAAGAACAAGGACAAGAAACCCCGCAGTCGTCGGGCCGAGCCAGCGAAAAAACCGCGTCGGCAAAGACGTACGGGTTAGTACCAATGGGACAAGACGCGCTGTGCGTCAAACGCAGACAGTTGCTCGATCGAAATGCATATGCCGCATTTTTCTCGTAGCATGAGCAGGTTATGCGAATTGCGATATCAGCCGTGCTCCTGTCCCTGCTTGCCGCTTGCTCGAGCCAACCGGCGATCGACACGAGCACGCGAAACTTTACCGGCGGCATGCCAGTCAATCTGAGCGGCTACTGGGAACGCGACTATTCACGCGGGGACGATGCCCAAACCACCCTTAACATGGTACTGCGCCGCGCCAGCCGGCCGGCACCAGACACCGGGTATCCGGGCAACACGCCCTACCCGACGCAGGACCTTTCCAAAGTCGTCGCGCTCGCACAGCTAGCCGAACTGATTACCCGCCCTGATGTTTTGACCATTGAACAATCCGAATACGCGATCAGCATCGCGAGGAAAGATGACTTTACGTTGCTCTGCGAGTTCTACGAGGGCTTCGCCCAGCGTACACAGAGCAACTACGGCGCCGAGGTATGCAACTGGAATGGTACGCGCCTTGAATCACACCTGATCCTGCCGGACGGACTGTTAATCAGCCATCGCTTTACCATGTCCTCCGACGGCCAGAACCTGCACGTCTCGACGACGGTCTCATCCGGCTCCACCAGCACACCATTTACTCTGAATCGTTACTACGTGAAATTCGAGCGCCCGGAATCCGAGTTCAATTGCATCGAGACGCTGAGTATGAAACGGGTGTGCAGCACCGGTGAAATCGCGCCTTGAGGACGATTGCGCTGTTCCTGGCCGTGCTGGCGCTCGGCGTGCAACCGGTGTTGGCCGATGTCACGCGTGATCCGGCGCGTCTGAATATCTCGATTGCGCTGTTTGATCCCGGCATTCCCGAAGATCGATCGCTGCACCGCGACTTACAGGTTTTTCCACGCGTGCGTGAGATCGAAGCGCTGTACTTACCGTTCGTCCTGCACGACACACTGGTCAGCACCCGGGAATGGGGCGCTGTACGGGTAATCCCCGAAACCGATGCGGCGGCAGAATTGCTGCTATCCGGCACGATTCTGGCTTCCGATGGTGAAATTCTTGAGTTACGCCTCAGTGCCGTTGATGCCAGTGGTGAGACCTGGATTGACGATACCTTCCGGGGGCCGCAGCAGAACCTGTTTGCCGGATTCGTTGCCAGCCTGATCACGGCGCGGGACACCCGCGACGCGTCGGCCCTCAACAATGTCATCGAAGTCTCTCTGCTGCGTTACGCACAGCAACTGGCGCCCGCTGCATTTGATGACTATCTTGAAATCACGAGCGACGGCAGGATTCGCATTCGCCGCTTACCGGCCCGAGGCGACCCGATGCTGGAGCGCATTGAGCGCATTCGCGGCGTCGAATACGTTTTTACGGATGCCATCGACGCGAAGTTTCGCGAGCTCAGCGCGGACATCGATGAAGTCTACAAAGTGTGGCGCGAATACCGGCAGAAGTTTGCCTACTACCAGTCGCAGGAGGCCGATCGCATCCGGAATGCAGGAAATACCGCCCCGAAAGGCAGTTTCGAGGCCATTTCCGGCCACTACGAAACCTACAAGTGGGATCGGCAAGCCGCACAGGAACAGGAGAAGTGGGCCCAGGGATTCGAAAACGAGATGGCACCAACCATCAGCGCAATCGAAGCACGCGTCGCCGAGCTCAAAGGCTGGGTAGACGATCGCTACGACGAGTGGCGCCGCATCCTTGGCGAAATGTTTGAGCTCGAGTCCAGTTTTCCGACCTAGCTGCTGTTCGCGGTCCTGCTGTTCGCCAGGTAGGTCTCATCGTCGAAGCAGGCCTCGTACTGGGCAAGAATCTCCATGCCGCGTTTTGGCCGCAACGCTCCCGAATCGATCTTTTCCTTGACCTGGTTCTGCATGCGCCGTACCAGGTCGCTCGGCGAGTATTGCACCTGCGTGAGCATGTCCTTGACCTTGGTCCCGGGAATTACCTTTTCGATCCAGAAATTGCTCTCCTCTTCGACATCGCCATAGATATGCGCTTCGCTGACTCGTCCGAACAGGTTATGCGCATCACCCATGATGTCCTGGTAGGCACCCATGAGAAAAAAACCGAGGTAATAGGGTTTACCGTGCTGCAGCGGGTGTAGTTCGAGGAAACTCTTGTCCTCATTGGCGGAGACATACTGCGTGATCTTGCCATCCGAATCGCAGGTCAGGTCGACCAGCAGCGCGCGCCGGGTCGGTCGCTCATTCAGCCGCTCCAGCGGCACGATCGGAAAGGGCTGGTCAATCGCCCAGTGGTCAAGGGCTGACTGAAACACTGAAAAATCAATCAGGTACTGATCGACAAGCAAGGACTGCAGGACGTAGAACTGCGGTGGCATCGGGTCCGGCTGCAAAGCACGCAGATGACGCATGATGGCCGAACAACTGCTCCAGTACAGGCGCTCGATCAGCGCATTCTGCGGTAACGGGAAGTAACCCATCGAGAACAGCGTCGATGCTTCCTGGTGAATATCGACGACATCGTGATACGCCTCGATAAGCGCGTCCACATCAATCTCGCCATGCGCGGCATCTCGAAGGCGCTGCAGAATGTCACCCAGGTTGCTCACCAGGCGATGCTTGTCGGACGGTAGCGAGTAACCCTGATCCACGTTGTCTTTTCGGAACGCGCCGAGTGCCTCGACAACCAGCACCGAGTGATGTGCCGTCATCGCCCGCCCGCTCTCCGAGAGCAGTATCGGATGCGGTACACCGCGCGCATCACATACATCCATGATTGCGTAGACTACGGCATTGGCATACTCCTGCTGGCTGTATTGAATACTGCCCTCTTCAAACGCGCCGGTGTAATTCACACCCAGCCCCCCGCCGATGTCGATGTAGCGTATCGGCAGCCCGAGATTAATCAGCTCCGCGTAGATCTGTGTCAATTCCCTGGCCGCCTGTTTCAGTTGGTTGATGTGCGATATCTGGCTGCCAAGGTGAAAATGCAGCAACGCAAGTTTATGTCCTGCCTCGCTGGCCTGCAGCGCCGCAACGATTTGCATGAGCTCCGGCAGGGAGATGCCGAACTTCGAGTGATAACCACCCGAGTCCGCCCATTTGCCGGCGCCCGCCGTTCGCAGCCGTATACGCACACCAAATTGGGTAGTCGCATTGGCAGCGCCGGCCAGTGCGATCAAGTCCTCGAATTCGGCGAATTTTTCCATCACCGGGATGACGTTCTTACCGAGACGCTGACTCGACAGGATCAGCGCGAGCATCGACTGGTCCTTGACACCGTTACAGATCAGCAGGGTCTCATCGGATTCCAGGTAGGCGACGGTAGCAACCAGCTCGGCCTTGGACCCGCACTCCAGGCCCAGGCCGTAGGGTTTTCCAGCATCGAATACTTCCTCGACCACCTCGTGCAGCTGATTGACCTTGATCGGATAAATGGACTGGTAAGCGTTTTTGTAGCCCGCATCGCGAATGGCGTCCGCGAATGCACTATTTAGCCGCCGCACGCGCGCACGCAGCACATCCTGGAAACGCAGCAGCACTGGAAACCGGACCCCGCGGCCGCGCAGTTCCGCGACCACATCCATGATGTCGATACTCAGGGAATTGTCGTCCAGGGGTTGCACCGCCATATTGCCGGCGGCGTTGACGGCAAAAAAGTCATCACTCCACGCGGCAATACGATAGTGATCGGCTGCATCCTCGATGCTCCAGGTGGTGTCGCCGGTGCTGCTCATGATGTTTTGTCCCTGACTTGGAGCGCGCATTAAACCACGGGAAGCCGTGCTATCAACATCAGAAATTAAAGCTCCGCGGTCGCAACGCATTCGCAATGACGGAAACAGAACTGAGACTCATTGCCGCGTCTGCAATCATCGGCCTCAACAACACGCCGAAAACCGGATACAGGACACCGGCAGCGATCGGTACGCCTGCCAGGTTATAGGCAAACGCGAAGAACAGGTTCTGGCGAATATTCCGGATCGTAGCCTTGCTCAGGGTCTGCGCCCGTATTTGAGAATCACCGGTGCAACTCCTGGGTAACAAACCTGACAACAGGCGGTTTAGTACGCGGAGTTGGCCAATCCAGATAGATGCAAAAAAATACCTGCAGACGTGGCTAGCTGCTACAGATTTCCAGCGAAACTGTGTACGGGCAACGCATTCGCCGCCATCGCAACGCCAATGCGGCGGCCAACAGCAGCAAACCCAGCGGACTGGTCGCGCCACCGCCCTGGTCCTTTTCGCCTTGCGGCGACACCACCTGGACCTCGGCTTGCGCCGAATTATTGCCCGGATTCGCATCCGCTTCCGCCGCATCCAGCGTTACGGTGACGTCCCGTTGCCCGGCGGTGATACCGGTCACCAGGATACTGAGCGCCGAACTGCTCTGTGCAGCGAAGGTATTCGTCTGGCATTCAATTTGCTGCGAGGCCACCGTGCAATTACCCAGCGTCCAGCTCGCTGAATTGGCCCGCACACCCGCCTCGAGAGTCACACTCAAAGTGACATTTGTCGCGTCGAGGATGGACAGGTTGTCGAGCGTCGCGCTGAACGTTGTACTTTCATTTACGAATACAGGCGCTGTCGTCAACGTAGTAACGACCAGGTCGACAGCCGGATTCACGGTGAGCTGCAGCGTATCCTGGTTATTAGTCGGCCGCTCGTCCGTATCGCTGGTACTCACCGACGCAACCAGTGTCCCGGTACCAACAGACGTCGGCGTCGCGCGCAGCGTAATCGTCTGGCTGCTTAGACCGGCGAGCTCGCCGAGGCTGCAACTGGCGGTCCCCGCACCACTCGTACAGCTGCCCGAGGTCGCAGTAACGGAATTCAGTGTCAGCGTCGCCGGTAATATGAAGTCCGCGACAACGGCCGACGCACTAAGCGTACCGTTGCTGGCGACCCTGTAATCGAAATCAGTGACGGCACCCAGCAATACAGTGGATCCCTGGCCCTGTGGTGCAATACTGATGTCGACGGTTGGCAGGGCAACAACACAGGATGCCGCGGCCGCTTCGGCCTGCATGATGCCGATGCTGCAGGCAGAAAACTGCTCGCTGCCGTTGATGGAGGGCGACATGATGAATGGCCCGGTGTCCGCGGCGCACGGCTTGCCGGCCTCACCGTCATGCTCGGCACCAAAATTATGGCCTATTTCGTGGGCGGCAATCAGGCTGTCAGTAAGGGCACTGCTTCGACCCTCGGTCAGGCCGGCACCAAAATAGTTTTCGCACAGGGTTCCGCGCCATGCGACGCCGACGGTGTTGGTATCGAAATTGCGACCGGTATACAGGTGTGTCAATCCTCTCGAATTGTGCGCAGGCGTTTGTAGCCGGTATTCCGATAATTCATCCAGAAGCACGTCGGGAACCAGGGTGTCACCGAAAGGATCGTTCGGATCGCTATGTGTTTCGATCAGCTGCACATTGATCTGCACACCGACCTGTTCGCTGAAGAAGCCGTCGACGTTGTTCAGCCGCGTTGTGATTGCCGCGACCGCGCCCGCGTCTCCGCCTTTGTCATTCGTAAATTCATAGTCGCCAATGACGCTCATCGTGATTTCCGACACTGCACCGGGGGCACGCGCGATGGATGACTTGCCGGCGGCGGCCAGGTTTTGCCAAACTTCAGCGGTATTTCCGGACAATGATTGCGTACCGCATTGCATGCTGCCCGGCACGATGTACGAATCCGCCAATCGATAGATAACCGCAGTATCCGCGGACAGATCACCATCACCGGGCGCTTCGATCGCGAACATTTCGCGGCCGTCCCAGATCAGGCCGCGCGGCATGCCGTCATAAACGACGATGCGGACCCAAGAGCCAGGTTTGTTCGCCAGCTGACCGCGGTATACACCAATTCCGGCCGTTTGGCCGGTGCCACGGAGGCCAGACAATACGCGATCATTGCTTTGCAGCTGCAAATCGAAATTCAGGCCCAGCGCATCGAAGCGAACAGCATTCGCGGAGAGTTCGGTCGCTCGCACAGGCTCGAAATGCGACACGACGACATCGGCGATCGAAAGGACCGGCAGCAAGGTAAGAATCGAGAAACAAAACAGGCGATTGAGACTGTCCATCGGTTTCCTCAGCAGGTGCCTGGAGAAGCCCACAGCTAATCAAACCATCCCGCCTGCGACAAGGAATTATCCGTCTCCAATCAACGACATTGCACAATTAAAGTGTGCGCTGGATCGCAGTTCAGAGAATTCGCTTTGGTTCGTGATAATGTCTGGCCGATGAAACCGGACCTTGCACGTTACCAGCGGCAAATGCTGCTTGCCGGCTTCGGCGAAAGTGGCCAGCGGCGGCTCTTTGATTCCACCGTGATGATACTGGGCTGTGGCGCGCTCGGCTGCGTGGTCGCCGACCTGCTGGCACGCGCCGGTGTCGGGCACCTGGTCATTATCGACCGCGACTTTGTTGAATTATCCAATCTGCAGCGCCAGATCTTGTTCGATGAGCGCGACGTCGAGGACGCCATTCCGAAGGCAGAGGCGGCCAGGCGGCGAATCGCCCGCATCAATTCTCAGATCCGGGTCACTGCAATTGTTGATGATCTCAACTACAACAACATTGAACGCCATACGGCAGGTGTAGAGCTGTTTGTCGACGGTCTGGACAACATCGAGACCCGGTACCTCGTCAACGATCTTGTCGTAAAGAGCGGCCGGCCGTATGTCTACGGTGCCGCCGTCGGCACAACCGGCATGGCGATGCCGGTACTGCCGCATACCGAAGGCGCGAGAACCGCCTGGGAGCAGCCGGAGAATTTTGCAACGCCCTGTTTTCGTTGCTTGTTCGAGGAAGCACCGCCGCCGGGCAGCAGTGCAACTTGTGACACGGCAGGTGTCATCGGCCCGGCCGTCGGCATCATCGCCAATTTCCAGGTCGCCGAAGCATTGAAGATCCTGACGGGTGATTTTGCTCGTGTCAGCAGGACGCTGCTGACGCTGGATTTATGGGCCAACGAAATTATGCAGCTCAAGGTGAGCGGTGCCCGGAGTAGCGGCGACTGCCCTTGCTGCAAGCGGCAACAGTACGACTACCTCACGGGTACGACTGGGTCGAGTGCCGATGCTCTCTGTGGGCGCAATGCCGTGCAATTGCGGCATCGCCAGCGGCCTGACAGCGTTGACCTCGACGCAATGGCCACTCGCCTCGGAAAGCAGGGCATCGTCACCAGCAATGAGTTCATGTTGCGCACTGAAATTTTGGACAATGGCCAGCCCTTCGAACTATCGTTGTTCAGGGACGGCCGCGCCATTGTTAAGGGCACCAGCGATGCCGGAGTTGCTCGAAGCATTTTCGCGAAATACGTAGGGTCGTAAGTCAAGGATAATCATCGTGACCGCTATCCGTGTACTGGTCGGCACCCGCAAGGGCGCGTTTATTCTGACTTCCGACCGCAAGCGAAAGAAGTGGCAAGTCGACGGGCCTCTTTTTGCGGGCTGGGAGATCTACCACATCAATGGCTCGCCGGCAGATCCCGATCGCCTCTATGCCTCGCGATCCTCGAGCTGGTTCGGGCAAATCATCCAGCGCTCCGACGATAGCGGCAAGTCGTGGTCCCAACCAGGATCCGACGGTAAAACCGAACCAGCGGCCGGCGGCATGCCGCAGGGTGAAAGCAACAAGTTCGCGTATGACACCTCCAGCGACACCGGCAAGCCATTGACCACGCATCAGTGGTACGACGGCACCCAGCACCCGTCGGAATTCGCGCGCATCTGGCATCTCGAGCCCTCGCTCGACGATCCCGACACCTGTTATGCCAGCGTTGAGGATGCCGCGCTCTGTTTCGCACGACCGATGGCGGCGTGACCTGACACAAACTCGCTGGATTGCGAGGCCACGAGTCGGGACCGAACTGGATGCCCGACGCGGGCGGCGTGTGCCTGCACACGATCGCACTGGATCCGGGCAATAAGAATCGTATTTACGGTGCCATTTCCGCGGCCGGTGCGTTCCGCTCCGATGACGGCGGCGTGAACTGGAAACCGATTAACAAGGGATTGCGTTCGGAACACATTCCCAATCCGACCGCCGACGTCGGGCACTGCGTGCACCGCATCGCCGTGCATCCGCATGACCCGGAAACAATTTACGTGGTACCCATCCTGAGCGACTTACTGCATTACCCGCCCGAGGGCAAACTGCGCGTCTATCGCAGCCGTACCGGCGGTGAGGTGTGGGAAGCGCTGACCAAGGGCCTGCCGCATCACCTGCAGACGCTGGCGAACTGTGATCGCGAGGTCGAGATCGAGGTGCGCGGACCGGTCACGCAACGCTCCTTGCTGGACGCCCTGGAAGCACGTTACCCCATGTTAAGTGGCACTGTGCGTGAGCATGTGACGCTGAAGCGGCGCCCACGCGTTCGCTTTTTCGCCGCGGGAATGGATGTATCGCAAGAGTCGCCCGACACGGAGCTGCCGGCAGCCGTCGCCTCGGGCGCTGAGGCGTTCATGATTATTGGTGCGATTTCCGGCGGCTAATGGGAGTCGTTCAGATTGAACAACCAGTCGACGATATATTGCGCCGCCTCCTTGGCGGTCTTTTCGGTCGTATTGACGCGAATCTCGGCATTCAGCGGTACTTCGTAGGGGCTGTCGATACCGGTAAAGTTCTTCAGCTGGCCGGACCTGGCCTTTTTATACAGGCCCTTCACATCGCGTTTTTCTGCAACGTCGAGTGGCGTGTCGACGAACACTTCGATGAACTCACCTTCCGGCAGCATCGATCGCACCATCTGGCGCTCGGCCCGGAACGGTGAGATGAAGGCAGTCAGCACGATCAGCCCGGCATCGGTCATGAGTTTCGCGACTTCACCGATGCGCCGGATGTTTTCGACGCGGTCCGCATCGGTAAACCCCAGATCCCGGTTCAGGCCGTGGCGCACGTTGTCGCCATCGAGCAGGAAGGTATGCCGGTTCATGATGTGCAATCGCTTCTGTACCTCGTTCGCGATGGTCGACTTGCCGGAGCCCGACAGGCCGGTGAACCAGAGCACGAACGGTTTCTGGTTTTTGAGGCGGCTGTGTGCCTCGCGGTCGATGTCGATCACCTGCCAATGCACGTTCTTGGCGCGCCGCAAACTGAAATGCAGCATGCCGGCCGCGATCGTGGCGTTCGTAATTTTGTCGATCAGGATAAAGCTGCCCATCTCACGATTGACGGCGTATGGCTCGAACACGATCGGTTTGTCGGTCGCGACCTCCGCGACACCGATGTCGTTGAGCTCCAGTGTCTTGCTCGCCAGGTGATCGAGGTTGTTGATGTTGACCCGGTACTTTGGTGGTTGTACGTGCGCCGCCACAGTCTGGGTGCCAAGCTTCAGCCAGTAACTGCGACCCGGCAGCAGCGGTTCTTCCGCCATCCAGACGATGGACGCCTCGAACTGGTCCGCGACCTCGGGCGGGTCATCTGCTGCAGCGAGCACAACGCCGCGTGAGCAATCGATTTCGTCGCTGAGCGTCAGCGTTACGGATTGTCCCGCCACGGCCTCTCCGAGGTCACCGTCCATGGTGACGATGCGCTTGATGCTCGAGGTCTTGCCGGACGGAACGACCCGCACCTGGTCGCCCGGCCTGACGCTACCGGTCGCGATCTGCCCGCTGAAACCGCGAAAGTCGAGATTGGGTCGGTTGACCCATTGCACGGCCATGCGGAACGGCTTTTCCTGGTCGAGCGCGACATCGAGCTCGACGTTTTCCAGGAATTCCAGCAGCGGCGGGCCTTTGTACCAGGCCGTTTTCCTGGATCGCTTCGTAATGTTGTCGCCAGCCAGCCCCGAAATCGGGATTGCAGTGAATGAATCGATGCCGATGCTGGTCGCGAATTTCCTGTAGTCCGCGACGATTTCGTCGAAGCGGTTCTGCGCGTAAGCCACCAGGTCCATCTTGTTGACCGCCAGCACGATGTGCCGGATACCGACCAGGTGTGCCAGGTAACTGTGGCGACGCGTCTGCGTGAGCACACCCTGTCGAGCGTCGATCAGCAACACGGCAAGATCCGCCGTCGATGCGCCCGTTACCATGTTGCGCGTGTACTGTTCATGCCCTGGCGTATCAGCGACGATGAACTTGCGCTTTTCGGTAGCAAAAAACCGGTAGGCAACGTCGATGGTTATGCCCTGCTCGCGCTCGGCCGCAAGGCCGTCAACCAACAACGCGAAATCAATGTTCTGCCCCTGAGTTCCGACTTTCTTGCTGTCTGCCTCGAGTGCTGCAAGCTGGTCCTCGAAGATCATTTTTGAGTCGTAGAGCAAGCGGCCGATCAGGGTCGACTTGCCGTCATCAACCGAACCGCAGGTAATAAAGCGCAACATCGACTTGTGCTGGTGCGTCTCGAGGTAGGCGTCGATGTCGGTGCCGATCAGCGCGTCGGCCTTGTATTTCTGTTTCTTTTTGGCCATCAGAAATACCCTTCCTGCTTTTTCTTCTCCATCGATGCGGCCGTATCGTGGTCGATGGCCCGTCCCTGGCGCTCCGAGGTGGTTGTCAGCAACATCTCCTGGATGACCTCCTTGAGCGTCGTCGCCTTGCTCTCGACGGCGCCGGTCAGGGGGTAGCAGCCCAGGGTGCGAAAACGAATCGAACGTTGCTCGGGTTTTTCGCCGTCCTGGAGCGGAAATCGATCGTCGTCGACCATGAGCAGCAGCCCGTCACGCACGACAGTAGGCCGCTCAGCGGCAAGATACAGCGGCACGATCTCGATGTTTTCCAGGTGGATGTACTGCCAGATGTCGAGCTCGGTCCAGTTGGACAGCGGGAACACACGGATGCTCTCGCCCTTGGCCTTGCGAGCGTTGTACAGCTTCCAGAGCTCGGGCCGCTGATTCTTGGCGTCCCAGCGATGTTTGGCGCTGCGGAACGAGAACACGCGCTCCTTGGCGCGACTCTTTTCCTCGTCGCGCCGCGCGCCGCCGAACGCCGCGTCGAAGCCGTAGTGATCCAGCGCTTTCTTCAGGCCTTCGGTTTTCCACAGGTCGGTGTGCAAGGACCCGTGATCGAACGGATTAATACCACGCTCAACGGCCTCGGGGTTCTGGTAGACGAGCAGATTCATGCCCGCGTCCCTGGCCGCTTTGTCACGCAGCGCGTACATGTCCCGAAACTTCCAGGTAGTATCGACATGCAACAACGGGAATGGCGGAGCGGACGGGAAGAACGCCTTCCTGGCAAGGTGCAGCATGACCGCCGAGTCCTTGCCCACGGAATACAACATGACGGGATTCTGCGTCTCGGCGACGACCTCGCGCATGATCTGGATGCTTTCCGCCTCGAGGCGTTGCAGGTGAGTCAGATTCATTGTCCGGGCTCCGGGGGTACTTGTTGGATACGAAAGCCGACGCAACATAGCACAGGTCGCCGAGATCATCGACGCCCGGCTGGCCGCCTGCGCTGCGCCCGAGCCAGATTTCTTTCGCTTGCTGAGGAAGTGGTCGAGCTTGTATTTGCCCGGCCCAACCGGGTAAACGACCACCCAGCATATAAACAAGAAGATGCCGTATTCCCAGCCGCCATCTGGTTTGCTGGTGCAATTCCAGCCATTCTCAGAGTGCACCGCTCTGGTGCCAATTGCTCACAAGTATTTCGGCTTCGGCTGCAGTTCCAACCATGAGTTTGTTAAAGCCAAGCATGAAAAACAGCACGCCAAAAGCAAGGCGGATTAACAGCAGACCAGAGTCAGGGTTTGCACAGATATTCTTGTCGTTGTTCACGTTATGTCGCTCCAACCACTTCCAATTGTCAGGAAAACGAGCACAACCCGGCAGCCATTGAATAACGGCTGCGGGGCCGCCCGAATCGACCTGGCAACGGCCTGATTGGCCGGTCAGTCTGCCGCAAAACAATAGAAAAGGCCGTCGCCCCCGGATGCGCGCAATGCCTCTTGATTGCAACCACGGGAGGGGTGTGCTGAATTCCATGGGCTACCCGGATAAATGAAGCGATGGCGGTCAACATGGCCGACCTGGGCCTTGCCTGCATCGCTGCTGGTCCAGTTGCCACAGGTCATGTCGTCGCCGGCAGGGAATGCAGTTCCATCGAGCTGCGTCCCCGTCAGGATGTCATGCCTGTTGGTCTGGTCGCCGGCCGAGCGAGACTCGACTTTGTCACCATTCTCGGTCAGGGCGTGTTCATGGTTGATATTGGAATTGTCGTACAAGAGGCTGTCGATACTCGCCGCGATCTCGACACCCTTGGCATTGCCCCAGGGGCCTTGGCCGATGCGATCACGCGCGTTGACCGCCGGCTTCGAATCGGTTGCCTGGGT
>CAZHLE010000076.1:0-12669 GCA_964533065.1 uncultured Woeseiaceae bacterium
GCAAGGTTCGCTGCCAGCGGGCGCGGTCATGTATACGATCCTTGCCTTCAATCCATAGCTCGACCTGGCTTGCCCAGATGCGGAAACCGCCCCAATGCGGTGGCCGCGGTATCGCCGGGTGGTCGGAACCAATGATGGAGCCGAGATTCTTCGCAACATTCACGCCGAGTTTTAATGCGCGTTTGCTGACCTGCGCCAGCAGCGCGCTGCGTGACTCCAGTGGCGCGCTCTGGTCGCTGCCCCAGGCGCCGATCTGGCTGCCCCAGTCGCGAGTTGAAAAATAAGCATCACTTTCCGCCTCGGGCGAACGTACGGCCAAGCCTTCTATTCGCACCTGCCGGCCGAGCTGGTCCCAATGAAACAGTGCCGCGACATTCGGGTTCTCCTGGATCTGCCGGGCCTTGTCGGATTTGTAGTTCGTATAAAACACAAGGTATCCGGGATTCGCCAAGAAATGTTTGCATAGCACCATACGTGCGGCAGGTTTTGCGTCCTGGCCGCAGGTAATGATTGCCATAGCGTTGGCGTTGCGCCGGACCGCTTGTTCTTCGGCGTGCGTGAGCCAGGCCAGCGCCCAGTGCATGGGATCGTTGGGCAACTGCTCCGGCAGTCGGTCGGCGAGAAAGGGGTTGCTCACGATCAAAAATGAATGACTGAGCGAATGCTTTTGCCTTCGTGCATCAGGTCAAAAGCCCTATTAATCTCTTCGAGTGGCATGGTGAAGCTGATGCACTCGTCGATCTTGATTTCGTTTCTCATGTATTGCTCGACCATGCCGGGCAATTGCGTGCGGCCACGGCAACCGCCGAAAGCCGTGCCGCGCCAGACGCGCCCGGTCACCAGCTGGAACGGACGCGTCGAGATTTCCTGGCCGGCGCCTGCGACGCCGACAATGATCGACTCGCCCCAGCCCTTGTGACAGCACTCGAGCGCCGCCCGCATCAGCTTCACGTTGCCAACGCATTCGAATGAAAAATCCACGCCGCCATTGGTCATATCGACGATCACCTGTTGTATGGGGTCGCTGTAATCGTTCGGATTGACGGTGTCAGTGGCACCGAACTGGCGTGCCAGTTCGAATTTGCCGGCATTAATGTCGATCGCAATGATGCGACCAGCCTTCGCCATCTGCGCTCCCTGGATCGCGCTCAGTCCAACGCCACCCAGACCGAAGACGGCTACCGTATCGCCGGGCTTCACTTTCGCCGTATTCAGTACGGCACCAATGCCCGTGGTTATGCCGCAGCCCAGCAGGCAGACTTTCTCCAGCGGCGCTTCTCGGCTGATTCTGGCGACCGCGATTTCCGGCAACACCGTGTATTCGCTGAAGGTCGACGTCCCCATGTAGTGAAAAATGGTCTTGCCGTGCAGGGAAAAACGTGACGTACCGTCCGGCATCAGGCCTTTGCCTTGAGTCGCACGAATGGCCTGGCACAAATTGGTCTTCCCCGAGGTGCAGAAACTGCACTCGCCGCATTCCGGGGTATAAAGGGGAATGACATGGTCGCCAACCTGCAACGAAGTCACACCGGCGCCAATCTCTTCGACGATCGCGCCACCCTCATGCCCCAGTATGGCTGGAAATATCCCCTCCGGATCCTCGCCCGACAAGGTAAAAGCGTCGGTATGACAGACACCCGTGGCGACATTTCGCAGCAGTACCTCGCCGGCTTTTGGGCCGTCAAGGTCGATGGTCTCTATTTCCAGAGGCTTGCCGGCCTCCCAGGCTACAGCGGCACGTGTTTTCATCTTTAGATTTGCTCCGTTCGAATGCAGCCGATGTTCGCATGATTGGCGGTCTGCGGACAACGCGCCGCCGCTTGCCCCGGCTCGGCGGAGTCCTGTAAAACGGTTGCTGTACTGCCTTTGGGCGTCATAGTTGAATGCAATGAATCTGGACGAACTACGTAGCGAACTTTCGGCTGTCGATCGGCGGCTGGTTGAGCTCATCGCCGAACGTCAGCGGCTGGTCGGCGATATTGGGCGCCGCAAACAATTCAGTGGCGCCGGTACGCGTGACTATGCGCGCGAGAAGGAAGTTCTCAATTCAGGCCGCGCGCAGGCCGGGCAACTCGGCATTGATCCCGACCTGGCCGAGAATATCCTGCGCCAACTGATTCGCTCGTCACTCACGAGTCAGGAACGA
The DNA here is from genome assembly GCA_964533065.1 of uncultured Woeseiaceae bacterium. Lineage (GTDB taxonomy): Bacteria > Pseudomonadota > Gammaproteobacteria > Steroidobacterales > Woeseiaceae > UBA1847. The sequence continues at coordinate 2,147 of CAZHLE010000076.1, forward strand.
GACCGGGTTATATCTGAAGGAAAGGGAGACGGGCAGACAGTCCTGGTAATCGGCGGTGCCGGCAATATGGGCCGATGGTTTGTCGATTTCTTTGCGTCGCAGGGATTTGCAACAACCGTTGCGGACCGCTCGGTGCAGGATGCACCTGGCGCATTCAATAACTGGACCGATGCCGGCGTTGACTATGATGTCATCGTCGTTGCGACCCCGCTCGCAGTGTCCGGACGTATTCTCGCGCAACTCGCGGTGCTGAAGCCCGCCGGGCTCGTGTTCGATATAGGCTCATTGAAATCGCCGCTGCTGGATGGCCTGGCGGAACTTCGGGCCGCCGGCTGTCGGGTTGCATCGTTGCACCCGATGTTTGGGCCTGCGACGCGGTTATTATCCGGCCGCCACCTGATTTTCGTGGACGCCGGATGTGCGGACGCTACCGCTGCTGCAAAGGAGTTATTTGCCGCTACGATGGTGGAGCAGATAGATATGAGTCTTGACGACCATGATCGACTGATCGCCTACGTATTGGGTTTGTCACATGCCCTGAACATTGTGTTTTTCACAGCTTTGGCGGAAAGCGGTGAAGCGGCCCCAATACTCGCGCGTATGTCGTCGACCACATTTGATGCGCAGCTGCTGGTCGCTGCTGCCGTTGCGCAGGATAATCCGCATCTGTATTTCGAGATCCAGAAACTCAACAATTTTGGCTCGGCAGCGCTCGATGCCCTTTGTGAGGCAGCGAACAGAATTCGCGACGTGGTTGCCAGCGGCAACGAGACTGCCTTCGTTGACTTGATGCGCAAGGGGCAGGAATATATCGCGATGCGCGGTTAACGAGACCAGGCATGGAATCTGCTGAAGAGCTGATCGCTCGTATCAAAGCGAATGAAGAGAAGATGCGCCGTTCGCAACAGCGCGAACTCCGCCTGTTGCAAGCGGACGGCCTCGCAAGCCTGATCTGCGAATTGCTTGACGGCCTGAAATCGAGTTACGGGCTGCCCTATGTCAGCGTCTTGCTGTGCGACCCCGACCATGACATCAGGCACCTGATGCTGGCGGCGGGCACACCGTCGGAAAAATTCGATCGCCTGCTGATGGTGGATTCGATGGCCGGATTGACGCCACAACATACGACACTGCGCGTACCATGGCTTGGCGCTTACTCCGCTTGCGATCACCAGCTGGTTTTTCCGGGAGCCCGGAAGCTTGCAAGCATTGCGATAATTCCGTTGCTGAATCGTGAAACGCTGATCGGCAGCATAAACCTGGGAAGCGACGATGCGGCGCGATTTACACGAGAACTGGGGACAGACTTCCTGCAACACCTTGGCGTGATTGCGTCCATTTGTGTCGAAAACGTCGTCAACAGGGCACGACTGTTGCGCAGCGGGTTTACGGACGCGCTGACCGGCTGGCACAACCGCCGTTACTTGCAGGTTCGATTGCTCGAGGAACTGGCGCGGGCCCGCCGCGAGCGCAGCCAGGTTGTTTGCCTGATGCTCGACGTTGATCACTTCAAACGCATCAATGATCGCTGGGGTCACGTCACCGGCGACGCCGTATTGCGTGAACTCGCCAATCGTATCGATGCCGAGGTACGCGCGAGTGACGTGGCGGCACGCTATGGTGGCGAAGAATTTGTCGTGTTGTTGCCGCAGACGAACATTGCCGCGGCTGAACGGCTGGCTGAGCGCATTCGCGCTGCGATCGCGGCCGCGCCGTTTGCAGTGCCGGATGGCGCATCTGTTAACGTTACTGTCTCTATTGGCATTGCCGCTGTCTGCCCCGGTCCCGGCGATGATGATCTCAAGACCGCAGGTGACGCGTTGCTGGCGCGGGCTGATGTCGCGATGTATCGCGCCAAGTCCGCGGGGCGCGATCAGGTCGCAATCGGCGATGCCGCATGAAGCAGCGCTGGTTGTTGACGGTGGTGCTGCTCGCAGCCTGCACGCAGGAACCGCCCGATTTGGCGGAGCTGCGCGACCTGCCCGTTGTTGTGTACGCCGCCTACCAGGACAGCGCTTACCTGCCTGAGCTGTTTAAGGAATTTACGCGCGACACCGGCTGGCCGGTGGTCGTGCGTAACGGCATCGCAGCAGGCATCGTCGAAGATGTCTTGCAGGACCGTGTCGTGCCGCCTGCCGATGTGCTGCTGACGCCGTCAGTCAGCGGCGTATGGCGAGCCGCCGAAGAGGGGCAACTGCGGCCAAATTATTCGCCCGTGGTCGCTGACGTGCTGCCATGGTTGCGCGACCCGGACGACTTCTGGGTCGCACTCAGTTATCGCAACGCCACCATTGTCTATTCGGGTGAACAGTTTTCGGCGAGTGACTTTTCGACCTATGAGACGCTTGCGGAGTCGACGTTTCGCCACAAGCTTTGTCTGTCGACGTCCGCGCTCTCAATCAATCGTGCGGTGCTGGCGAGGATGCTGCAAAAACTGGGAGCGCGAGAAACGGAACTCGTCGTGCGCAGCTGGGTGGCTAATTTGGCCTTGCCTCCGTTTGCGAGCGAGGAGCAGCTGTTGCATGCACTGTCATCCGGCCAATGTCTGGTCGCGATTGTGTCGAGTGACGCGGCGCAGGCCATGCCGGACTCCAAACTAATGGTTCATACACCGATCGATTTTTACTCGGATATCGAAGGCCTCGGTATTACCCGGCACGCCCGCAATCCCGACGGCGCTGCGGCCCTGGTAGAGTGGCTGCTCGATGAAGACGTGCAGCGCCGGCATGCCAAACAGAGGTCATCGTTTGCTGCGGTGGGTGACGTGCAGGGCCGGCACATTATCAGCGTGGTCGCGAGTGGCGAGGAGGAGGCGCGGCTGCTCGCGGAGCGTGCACGTTACTATTAGCCAGCCGGTATGCGCGTCAGCGGGCAGCGCGACTTCGACTCATCAGGATGAGGAACAAGGGCACTCCAATAGCAGCCGTTAGTGCGCCGACCGGCAACTGCCTTGGCGCCAGCATGGTCCGGGAGAGGGTGTCCGCGACCAGCAGCAGGCAGCCACCGGCAAGCGCCGATGCCGGCACGACGATGCGATGATCGCTGCCCACCGCGAGCCGGACCAGGTGCGGTACCACCAGGCCGATAAAGCCGATGACTCCAGCCGTGGTAACTGACAACGCCGTCGCGAGCGATGCCGCGGCGAACACCAGGTAGCGAAACTGGCTGACCGGCAGGCCCAGAATGGCGGCCTGCAATTCCCCGCGCGACAGCACGTTAAGGTGCCGTGCCAGCAGCATGCTGCTGGCGGTCAGTACCAGCAGCAGTACCAGGCTGCGACCGGGTTGCAGCGCGTAGCTGAGGTCGCCCATCAGCCAGAACAACATGCCACGCAAACTGCTGTCCGGGCTCAGCGCCAGTAACAGGGTAGTTGCGGCGCTGAAGCCGGCTGCGAGCACGACGCCAGTCAGTAACAGTTTGGCCGGGGCCCAGCTGCCGGTACCCCGGGCAATCGAAAACACCAGCAACGTGGCGGCCATGGCGCCGCCAAATGCGGCGAAATCGACGATCAGGCTGCCGAAACCGAGAATCATTGCCAGCAAAGCCGCGACCGCCGCGCCGCCGGACGTGCCGAGGATGTAAGGCTCTGCCAGCGGATTCCGCAGTAATACCTGCATCAGCACGCCAGCCACGGCGAGCAGGCCGCCAATCGCAAAAGCCGTCAGAGCACGCGATAGCCGCAGATCGATGACGGTAGCGAAAACCGGGTTGCCGCCATCGCCGCGCAATGCGCCAAGCATCTCCGCGAAACTGATATCGGCGCTGCCGGACACCAGGGCGGCCGAAAAGACAGCAATTGCAGTGATCCCCAGTCCGGCCAGCAAGGCTGTAGGGCGCCTTGTGATCAACGTCATTCTCCTATTGCGGTGGCCGCGATGATTGCGGGGCGATGTTTAGGCTAATCAATGCGGGTGATTGGTGTAAAGTAATTATCAGTTTAGGTTTGATTTATTGCTTGCTATGAGCAACGACTGGATTGATGAGGAGGGATATCGAGCCAACGTCGGCATCATCCTCGCGGATGATGCAGGCAAACTATTGCTTGCCGGCCGGGTAAGCAATAAGGGCTGGCAGTTTCCACAGGGCGGCGTGCTGCGCGGTGAGGACCTTGAGGTCGCGATGTATCGCGAATTGCGCGAGGAAATAGGTCTCGAGAAAGATGACGTTGATGTTCTGGGCGTCACACAGGACTGGATTCGCTATCGTTTGCCGGACAAGTATGTGCGCCGTAACAGCACACCGATTTGTATCGGCCAAAAGCAACGCTGGTTCATGCTGCGGCTTAATGGTTCGCATGACAAGCTGCGTTTTGATCTCGGCGAGCAGGCGGAGTTTGATCGCGTACGCTGGGTCGACTATTGGCGGCCAGTCAACGAGGTCATCTACTTCAAGCGTCGCGTTTATGCGCAGGCCCTGCATGAGCTGGGTTCAACGGCATACCCGCATGAGATGCCACCACGCCCGCGCTGGTGGCCAAGGCGCTGGTACGCCGTTTTCGAGAAGGAAATTGCGCTCGCTAAAAAGGTTTGAGTACCGCCAGCAATACCATAGTTATCAACAGCAAAGTCGGAATCTCATTAAACCAGCGCAACCAGCGAGTGTCGGCCGACGGTGCGCTGTTCCGCAATCGACGCATCCAGCAGAAACACCGCCAATGAAACAGCAGCAACCCGGCCAGCAGGACCAGCTTTAGCTGTACCCAACCGAGTTGCAGCAGTCCCGGATTGCGTACCAGCATCCATGCTCCGAATATGCTGGCCAGCACCCCGCCGATCGTCATGATTGCGAAAAGCCGTGTTTCCATGAGTACGAAACGCTCCCTGCCGAGCGTATCGCTTGCCATCGTGTGATAAATGAATAATCGTGGCAGGTAAAACAGTCCTGCAAACCAGGTCACGACAAAGACGATATGCAGGCCCTTAAGCCAAAGATAATGTGCCGCCATCGGGATATGATGCCTAAACCTGTGAATCCCGTCACGCATGTGGGCGATGATCGTAGCCCGGCACACTTCTCACCGGCCGGGTCACCGCGTAACATAACGTCTTTGCGCTGATAGAAGCATTTAGTGGCCAAACATTCACCGTTTCAATTACACAGCCGCGGGCGCGTCTTTGCGACTCGCAGCATTATCGTTGTCCTGGTAGCGGGATGTGTTTACCTCGCGTTCGAATATGGCCGCATTCGAGCCAATTACGATATTGTTGCGGTGAATCGCGAACGGCAGGCGTATGAAGATCACATCGACGCGCTGAATGAAGAAATCGCTACGCTAAAACAGCAGGTTGCGCGGCTGCAAACGGACAGCGCTGTCGACCGCGAAGCTTACAAGGAAGTCGAGGCGGATCTGGTGGTCCTGCAGGCAGAAATCCAGGAACAGGCGGATGCGATCGCTTTTTACCGTGGAATCGTTTCCCCAACGGATGGCGCCGCGGGCCTGCGAGTACAAAGCCTGAAACTGACACGCACAAGCATTGAACGCGCATACAATGTTCGGCTGGTTCTCGTGCAGGCGCTGCAACATGACCGCAAAGTTACAGGAGACGTTAGCCTCATTGTGGAAGGAACTCAGGATGGCAATGAGGCGTCGTATTCGTACGCCGACTTGTCAGCCGGGCAAAGTGAATCTGCCTGGGAGTATTCATTTCGGTATTTTCAGAACTTCGATCGTGAGATCATTCTGCCCGATGGTTTTGTGCCGCAACAGGTGAAGATTGCCGTGAATTCAAAGACTCGCGCTATCGCAAGTATTGAAGAAAGTTTTTCCTGGGCAGGTAGCCGGGTTTAGCAATCCAGTGCGGGCTCAATTCGAGCCTGCAGGAGTAATAGATGTTTAATCGCAAGAAACGCAGGCATACCGTCGTCGACACACTGGTTGGCGCGAACACGAAAATCAACGGCGACTTGAATTTTGCCGGAGGTTGCCACATCGATGGAACTGTTAAAGGCAACGTAAGTGCCGATGCCGACGGCGATTCTGCGGTAAGTGTGAGCGAGGATGGCAATGTGGAGGGTGGCGTAACAGTTCCTTATGTTGTACTGCATGGCATTGTCCGTGGTGATGTGTTTGCCACACAACGAGTCGAACTTGGCCCGACAGCGCGGGTCATAGGCAATGTGTACTATAATCTCATCGAAATGGCGATTGGCGCCGAGATCAATGGCAAACTGGTGCATCAACCAGAAGGCAAGGTACCGCTATTGACACAAACCAGTCGTATTGATGAGTCCGCCGCTTTGGCTGCGAAATCGTAAACCAGCAAAACATTCCAGAGTCTCGAAATTATGAACCTGCAAGCCCCTGTTATAGGCGGTACCGCGCCACCACCGCAGATCATCTTTACCGACGCGGCGGCCAACAAAGTCAGCCAGTTGATTTCGGAGGAAGACAATCCAGAGCTTAAGCTCCGGGTGTTTGTCTCCGGTGGCGGTTGCTCGGGATTTCAGTATGGCTTTACCTTCGATGAAAAAATCGAGGACGGTGACAGCCGGGTGGAGAATCAGGGGGTCACGCTGCTGATAGACCCCATGAGCGTGCAGTACCTGATGGGCGCGGAGATAGATTACAAGGAAGACTTGCAGGGAGCGCAATTCATTATTCGCAACCCGAATGCCGCAACAACTTGTGGTTGTGGATCCTCCTTTACGGTCTGAGGCGTCCGCCGAGGTCTTGGCGGCCGTCGATCTCGGCTCAAACAGTTTTCACATGATTGTCGGTGAACTGCGGCATGGCCAGATGGTCGTGCTCGACAGGCTGCGCGAAACCGTAAGACTTGCCGAAGGGCTGTCGAAAAATGGCGAGTTGTCGGTCGCTGCCAGGACGCGCTCTGTTGAATGCCTGGCGCGGTTCGGGCAACGCCTGCGCGAGGTGCATGCGGCGAACGTCCGGGCCGCGGGTACCAGCACCCTGCGGCGAGCACAGGAAGGATCCGGATTTCTGGCTGAAGCCGAAGCGGCGCTTGGGCATCCCATAGAAGTTATTTCCGGTCGCGAAGAAGCGCGTCTCATATACAGCGGTGTCGTGCAAAGCCTGCCGCCAAACGGCGGATTGCGCTTGGTTATGGACATCGGCGGCGGCAGTACTGAGGTAATTCTTGGCAAGGGCGCAGATCCGCAGAAGCTGGAGAGCCTGCACCTCGGCTGCGTGTCCATGACCGAGCAATTTTTTCCCGATGGGCGCATAACGCAGGCGGCATTCGAGGCGGCCCGACGTGCCGCCAGGCTCGAACTGCGGCCGATCAAGTCGTTTTTCCGCGATGCCCGTAATGCGGAATCGATCGGCACATCAGGCACGATTCTTGCGACCGAAAATGTCGCGACGGCATTGGGACTGATTGACTCGCATACGTTGACACCTGCTGTGCTCGAGAAGCTCATCGAAAAAGTACTGGCTTTCGACCGGATTGAGGACCTGAAACTAGATGGTTTGGCGGAGCGCCGCGCACAGGTTTGGCCCGGCGGGCTGGCGATCCTGGTCGAACTGGTGACCGTTCTAAGGGTCGAAAAATTGGCCGTCTCGGACGGCGCCTTGCGCGAAGGCCTGTTGTACGACCTGGCGGGTCGATTGCATCACGAAGACGCGCGCGAGCGGTCTGTTCGGGCGATGATGTCGCGCTTCCAGGTGGACGTCGAGCAGGCCAGGCGCGTGGTCACCACAGCCACACTGCTGCACGCGCAGTGCGCAAGCGCGTGGCAACTCAAAGCGCCGCTGACGCCGAATATACTGAAGTGGTCGGCGGAATTGCATGAAATTGGTCTGGATATTTCGCACGATGGCTACCAGAGACACGGCGCGTATATTGCCGAGCACGCGGATATGCCGGGCTTTCCACGTGCGGAGCAGCGATTCCTGGCTTACATGATTCAAAATCAGCGCCACCAGCCGGATGCGCGATTATTGCAATCATTGCCGCGCGACTGGCGCGACGCGGCGCTGCGGCTGTCACTGATATTGCGCCTTGCAGTATTGTTGAATCGTAGCCGAACTGAGATCGCAATTCCGCCGGTGCAAATCTCGGTGCAGCATCGCAGCATCGCTTTACGCTTCGATCCCGATTGGCTTGCCTTGAATCCGTTAACTGTCGCAGATCTGGAGCGCGAGCAGGGCTACCTGCAAGCCATTGGCTTCGGCCTGACGTTCAACTAGGGGCAGCGAGCAGTTTCAAAAACGTCTGCTGAGCAGATACCGGTGTGTCGTCTCCAGGCTGCAGCCGCTCATAGCTGCCATCCCCGTGCAAGGTCCACGCCTGGCAATTGTCTGCAAGGAACAGTTCCAGGTCATGCATGATCTGGTCCTTCATGGCCTTCTGGCGAATTTCGAAGCAGGATTCGTTGCGCTTCAGGAGATTGCGCTCCATCCAGTCGGCGCTGGAACAGTAGAACTCTCCGTTGCCGTTGTTACCAAAAAAATAGACACGTGAGTGCTCAAGAAAGCGACCGACAATGGATCGCACGCGAATATTCTCGGATAGCCCGGGCACGCCGGGCCGCAGCGTACAAATACCGCGCACAATTAGATCAATTTGCACGCCAGCCGCTGAGGCTTCATATAGCGAGTTGATAATGCCAGCCTCACTGAGCGAATTGATCTTGACGATGATTCGACCCTGGCCTCCGGCTTTAGCGATTTCGCACTCGCGCTTTATTTTTGCTGTCAGTGCCTCGTACAAAGTAAATGGCGCCGTCAGCATTCGGCTCAATTCGCCAGCTGCCGTCAAACTTGTCAGCTGCATAAACACACGATGCACGTCCTCGCCCAAACGGCGACTGCTACTCATGTAGCCGTAGTCGGTATATATGCGCGTCGTGGCGTGATGGTAGTTCCCGGTTCCGAGGTGGACATAACGCCGCAACTGGCCGTCTTCCCGGCGCACCACCAGCGTCATCTTTGCGTGTGTCTTGTAGCCAACCAGGCCATACACAACGTGTGCGCCGGCCTCCTGCAAGCGGTTTGCCAGTAAAATATTCGCCGCCTCATCGAACCGCGCCATGAGTTCGATGATTACCGTAACTTCCTTGCCGGAACGAGCGGCGCGCACGAGGTGATCTACGATTGGAGACTCCGGACCGGTTCTGTACAGCGTCATCTTGATAGCAAGCACGCTGGCGTCGGCTGCGGCAGAACTTATAAAGTCGATGGTAGGTGCGAAAGACTGATATGGATGGTGCAGCAGCAAATTCTTCGTTGCCAGGATTGAAAAAATATTCTCGTTGCCGAGCAACTCCTCAGGCGTGCCCGGCGTAAATACGGGATACTTCAGCTCAGCGCGATCTTCTATATCACAGACCGTCGCGAGACGATTCAGGTTCACAGGGCCCTGCACGAGATACATGTCATGCGCCTGCAATTGAAAATGGTCCAGTAGAAACTGTTGCAGATCGGTCGGACATTCGTGCCCGACTTCTATTCGGACCGCAGCTCCGTAACGGCTCGCCTCAAGCTGGCCTTCGAGCACATGTACGAGGTCACTGACTTCTTCGTCGTCGACATACAGATTGCTGTTACGCGTAATTCGAAACTGGTAGCAACCGCCGACCTGAAGCCCGGGAAACAGCTCGTCAATATGTTCGCGGATAATCGACGAGAGGAAAACATAGTCGTGACAATTGGGGCCGCCGAGATGGTCCGGCAAGCGGATTACCCGCGGCAATGACCGCGGCGCCTGTACCACGCCGCGATAACGAGGACGTCCAAATGCATCTTTACCCTCGAGGCGCACGATGAAGTTCAGGCTTTTGTTGAGTACTTTGGGAAACGGTCGCGACGGATCGAAAGTCAATGGCGTAAGAACCGGCACGACCTGTTGCAGAAAATAATCGTGCAGCCAGCCGCGTTGTTCATCCGACCACGCCGGACTTTCGACGAAACGAACACCTGACGCAGCCAGCTCTGGTAACAGGACGTTATTAAGAAACTGATATTGTTGCTGGACGAGAGCAAGAATCTGATGCCGCAATGCATCGAATACCTGCTGTGCTGTCAATTTGTCCGGGCCCTGGGTCGGCGCACCAAGCTCAATTTGCTGCTTCAGGACCGCGACTCGAATCTCAAAAAATTCATCCAGGTTGGTGCACGTAATACACAGGAACCGCAGGCGTTCCAGTAGCGGCACAGTCGAGTCCAACGCCTGGGCAAATACGCGCTTATTGAACTCGAGCTGGCTTAGTTCGCGATTGATGTACAAATCTGCGGGCGGCTTTGCTGGTGCGTCCATGTGAGTCTCGTTGGACCAAGAAGATCAGTATAGCAATGCACGCGTTGCGAAAACTTTACGCAGTTCGCAAATTATCGGGGTTGATGAATGGTTCCGAGTTCGACGGCCTGACGGGCGCCAGTGACGTGTGGCAGGTTGCCCGGCAACCCCGACAGGCGACGTTTTGCCAGCCAGGCAAAAGCGACCGCCTCGACCCAGTCAGGATGCAGCCCGGCAGTCATGGTTGAAGCGACCGAAGTTGTCGTTAGCAGAGCAGCAACTTGCCCCATTAACACGGCATTGTGGACCCCGCCGCCGCTGGCCGAGGAG
>CAZHLE010000077.1:0-12641 GCA_964533065.1 uncultured Woeseiaceae bacterium
GGACCTGATCGCGCTTGACCGCAACATTTTCGATATTCCGCCGAAACAGATTTCTGAAGCGAAAGTGTTGTTGACGCTGCTCGGCGGCGAGCCCGTGCATGGCGAGCTGCAGGCTTTAGCCGCGCGTTGAGGAGCGATCCGAGTCCCGGCCGCAATGCGTCACTGGCGACGACAGCCGTTGTTCGCCTAACGATGGTCCGTTAGAAACTGACCGAACAGATCGAATTCTCTTACCCGATTCGACCCACGCCGCCAGGCAAGGCCGATGTTGCGATAGCTCTTGTCGCGCAGCGGGTATAGGCGCACGTTCGTGTTTTTCAACAGCGCCGATTGCATTGACATCTCGGGTAGAAAGGTAACGCCGAGATCCGCGTCCACCATCTCCACGAGGGTCAACAGGCTGTTGGCTGCAAAACGTTGCACTTTCTGCAGGTTCTGCACCTTGCAAGCGGCCAGCGCATGGTCGCGCAGGCAGTGCCCGTCCTCGAGCAACAGGATGCTGTCTACGTCGAGGCGGTTGAAGCGGTAGTTTTTCGGATCGACGCGTTTTGTCCCTGCGCGGCAGGCAAGGAAAAACGCGTCCCTGAACAAGTTCTTCTGTTCGGTGCCGCGCGTCTCCCAGGGCAGGGCAAGCACCAGCAGGTCGAGCTCGCCATCGAGGAGGCGTTCGTAAAGTCGACCGGTCTGGTCCTCAGTCAGAAACAGGCGTAGCTTCGGATACGCGCGGCGCAGCTTCGGCAACACGCGCGGCAGCAAAAACGGTGCGATCGTCGGAATCACGCCAAGCCTGAGCTCTCCTTCGAGCGGCTCACGCCCGCCTGCCGCGGCCTCGACGAGGTCGGTGAGGTCACGCAACACAAGCCGTGCCAGCGTGTTCACTTCCTGTCCCAGGGTAGTAATCGTCACGCGCCGGTTGGTGCGGTCCACGAGTTGCGCACCGAGCGTGGTTTCCAACGCCTTGATCGCGTTGCTGAAGGCCGATTGCGAAACGAAACAGGCGTCCGCAGCGCGGCCGAAATGGCCGGCGTCGACCAATGCGACAAAGTACTGCAGCTGTTTGGTACTGGGAAATCCCATATTCTATTTAATAGATTATAGTATTCATATTAAACCATTATTATTATGAATATGTCAGCTCTATTATCGTCCTTCAAGTAAGGGAGCTGAATCATGCAGATCAACATCGGAATCGACCAGCAACAGCGCGAAACGATCGCCGCCGGGCTGTCAAAGCTGCTGGCGGACAGCTACACGCTGTATCTCAAAACCCACAATTATCATTGGAACGTCGCGGGCCCCCATTTTGGCGCACTGCACCAGATGTTCGAAACGCAATACACCGAACTCGCCACCGCAGTGGACGAGATTGCCGAGCGCATCCGAGCGCTCGGCGTGCGCGCGCCAGGTTCGTACACGGCGTTCGCGAAACTGGCCTCGGTCAAGGAGGCCAGCGGTGACGAAGACGCCGCGGAGATGATCCGCCAGCTGGTGTTCGGCCAGGAAGCCGTCGCGCGCACCGCGCGGGAGGTGTTCGCCAAAGCGGACACGGCCAGCGACGAGCCGACTGCCGACCTGCTGACGCAGCGTATGCAGATGCACGAAAAAAACGCCTGGATGCTGCGCAGCATGCTGGCCTGACACTATCAAACTGAATGGAGAAATGAATGCTCAAGTCAATCCAGGGACAAGCCGTACCGAAAGCCGTATTTAAGACCCGCGAGGATCATGTATGGGTCGAACGGTCCAGCGAGGATATTTTTGCCAGCAAGTCCGTCATCGTATTTTCGCTGCCAGGCGCATTTACACCGACCTGCTCGTCGTCACATGTGCCGCGCTACAACCAGCTGCAACCTTTGTTTGCGGCTCGCGGTATTGATGAGATTATCTGCGTGTCGGTCAACGATGCGTTTGTCATGAACGAGTGGAAAGCGGCGCAAGGCGCCGATCGCGTTACCTTCCTGCCGGATGGCAACGGCGACTTTACAGCCGGCATGGGTCTGCTCGTGGACAAGAACGATGTCGGTTTCGGCAGGCGCTCATGGCGCTATTCGATGCTGGTGCGTGATGGTGTCATCGAAAAGATGTTTATCGAATCGGAGCAGCCAGGTGACCCGTTCTCGGTGTCCGATGCAGACACGATGCTGGCATACCTGGACCCCAAAGCATCGCGGCCACTCGATGTCACCGTGTTCTCGCGGCCGGGGTGCGTGTATTGCGCGCGTGCCAAGGGACTGCTTAGCGATGCCGGCATTGAATTCGAGGAGCTGGTGCTGAATCGCGACTACACGGACCGCACCCTGCGCGCCGTAGCAGATCGCACAAGCTATCCGCAGGTTTTTATAAACGGCCACCATATTGGCGGATCCGACGAAGTTGCGGCGTGGCTCGACGGAGGCAGAACCAGGGCAGCCTGATCGATTTGCAGCGCGAGGGGTTCTTCCGCCGGGTCGGTAAGCATTGCGCCCATAGGCGGCGGAACTCATAATCGTCTCCCCCCATTCGCGACCGGAGCAATTCCCGCAATGCAGATTTCGGATAAGAAATTATTAAGAGCGCAAGCCTACGTGAATGGCGCATGGATCGACGCCGAAAGCGGCGCGACCCTCGCGGTCACCAACCCGGCCAATGGCGAGACGATCGCCAATATCGCAAAGTGTGGAACGGCGGAGACGCGTCGCGCGATTGTTGCCGCGAATGACGCGTTGCCGGCATGGCGCCAAAAATCGCCGAAGGAGAGAGCGGCTATATTGCGCCGCTGGTACACGCTGGTGATGGAATCTCAGGGCGATCTTGCAGAAATCCTCACCGCGGAACAGGGCAAGCCATTGGCCGAAGCCAAAGGTGAAATCGCCTACGGCGCAAGTTATATCGAGTGGTTCGCAGAAGAAGCGAAACGCATTTACGGCGACACAATGGCCGGTCCGAGCAACGACAAGCGCGTGCTTGTGATCAAGCAACCGGTTGGCGTAGTCGCCTGCATAACCCCCTGGAATTTTCCCAACGCAATGCTGACGCGAAAGGTCGCGCCCGCATTGGCGGCGGGCTGTACCGTGATTTGCAAGCCAGCAAACGAAACGCCGCTGTCTGCGCTCGCTGTCGTTGAACTCGCCGCGCGTGCCGGCGTTCCCGCGGGTGTCATCAATATCGTTGCCGGGATCACGCGCGAAATTGGCGCCGAACTCACATCGAACCCGATCGTCCGCAAGCTCACGTTTACGGGCTCCACTGCGGTCGGCAAACTGCTGATTGAGCAGTGTGCGGCCACGGTCAAGCGCACCTCGATGGAGCTTGGCGGCAATGCGCCATTTATCGTATTCGACGATGCGGATCTCGATGCGGCCGTGAACGGCGCGATGATCTGCAAGTTTCGTAACGCTGGCCAAACCTGTGTGTGCGCGAATCGAATCCTTGTGCAGGAAGGCGTGTACGATGAGTTCGCGGCGCGGCTGGTCAGTGCGATGTCGAGCCTGAAGCTTGGCGTCGGCACGGATAGCAGCGTGAATATCGGTCCGCTGATCAATGAGGGCGCGGCCAACGATGTACTGACGTTCGTCGAAGATGCGGTCGCTAAGGGTGCGAAAATTGCACTTGGTGGTGGCGGATCGGATCTTGGTGCCTGCTACGTGCAGCCCACTTTGTTGACCAATGTCAGCAAGGACATGAAGGTATTTCGCGAAGAAATCTTCGGGCCGATTGCGCCGCTGTTCAAGTTCAAGACGGAGGCAGAGGCCATTGCAATGGCGAACGATACCGAGTTCGGGCTTGCCTGTTATTTTTATTCGCGTGACATCGGCCGTGTTTGGCGAGTAGCCGAAGGGCTCGAGTACGGAATCGTCGGCATCAACGAAGGCATCATCTCGAACGAAATGGCGCCATTTGGCGGCATGAAAGAATCGGGCCAGGGCCGCGAAGGCTCAAAATACGGACTTGATGACTACCTCGAAATCAAATACATGTGCGTTGGCGGGCTAGACAAGTAGCTCCGGCATGCAGGTCCGATTCCGGCTAGTTTACGTCCCTTGCGGACGTATACTGGCCGCATGCAACAGCACAAGATATTCGAACGGGCGCGCTTGTCGCGCGATGCGCGTTTTGACGGTCGCTTCTTCGTTGGCGTAAAGACGACCGGCATTTACTGCCGGCCGATCTGCCCGGCGAATATGCCAAAAAAAGACAATGTCACGTTCTATCCCAGCGCGGCCGCGGCCAGTGAAGCCGGCTTTCGCCCCTGCCTGCGTTGTCGTCCCGAGTGTGCGCCGGGCACCCCTGCCTGGAGCGGGTCATCGACGACGGTTCGGCGCGGACTGCGGCTGATCGCCGAGGGTGCGCTCGACGATGGCGGCATAGAAAGTCTGGCGGCTCGGCTAGGCGTCACGAGCCGGCACCTGCGTCGACTGTTCAAAAAGCACCTGGGTGCCTCGCCGCAGGCGGTTGCCCATACCCAGCGTCTGCATTTCGCGAAGCGCCTGATCGATGAAACGGACTTGCCGATGAACCGGATCTACGCCGCAGCCGGCTACGGCAGCTTGCGCCGTTTCAACGCTGCGTTTCAGAGCACCTACGGCCGTGCACCACGAGAGCTGCGCAAACGACGCGACAACGAGGTGGCGCCGGGCGGTGTACTCAGTGTGCGCCTGCCCTGGCAGGGTCTTTACGACTGGGAGGGCATTGCCGCGTTTCTCTCCGGTCGAGCTACTCCGGGTGTCGAGCAGGTATTGGCCGAGCGCTATTTTCGAACCGTCCAAATCGATGGCCAGCCTGGTGTCATCGAGTGTGGCGCGGATAAAGTCACAAACAGTTTATGCCTGCGCGTACATGGCGTGGCCACGCAAAGCCTGCTGCCCCTCGTGCAACGTGTGCGTGAGATGTTCGATCTGGATGCGCCCGTGAGCGATGTACGTGACCTGCTGGCACAGGACCCAAAGCTGGAAAAATTGTTACAACAGCGGCCCGGCATCCGCGTGCCCGGCGCCTGGGATGGATTCGAGCTCACTGTGCGCGCCATTCTCGGCCAGCAGGTATCGGTGAAGGCGGCGACGACGCTCGCCGGGCGCATCGCCGAACGCTACGGTGAAAGCGTTGTAATTCCAGGCACGATATCCGGCGAGTTAGGGCTCAACCGCCTGTTCCCTACGCCCAACAAGCTCGCCCGCGCACAAATGAAAAATCTTGGCATCGTGACGACCCGGGCCGACACGATCCGGCGTGTTGCACAGGCGGCGTGCGATGGCAGCCTCGCGTTTGACGCTGCCCAGGACCCGGACGATTTGTGTCGCAGGTTGACGGCTATCAAGGGTATCGGCGACTGGACCGCCCAGTATGTCGCGATGCGCGCATGCAAATACCCGGACGCGTTTCCAGCCTCGGACCTTGGTCTTTTGCAGGCGCTCGGCTTGCGAGGCGTAGCTGGAAGCAAGATCCTGCGCGCGCGCGCCGAGGCCTGGCGGCCCTGGCGTGCCTATGCCGCATTGTTGTTGTGGAGTTCCCTGTCGAATTCCGGGGGTTGAAACATGTACTACTGCTACTTGGCGACGCCGATTGGTGAGCTATTACTCGCGGGCGATGAAGACGCGTTAAGTCTCGTTGGTTTTCCGGAAGGCAAGCTGCGTTACGAACCGGAGCCCGGATGGATCCGCAGTGAAGTGCCATTTTCTGCTGCACGAAAGCAACTGACGGAGTACTTTGCCGGCAGGCGCAGGATATTTGATTTGCCGCTTAAGCTGTCGGGCACGGAGTTCCAGTTGCGCGTACTTGATGAGCTGCAGCGCATTCCCTATGGTGAGACGACCTCGTACGGCGATATCGCCAGGCGCATTGGTCGGCCCAGCGCGGTGCGTGCGGTCGGCGCCGCGAATGGTCGCAATCCAATACCGATCATCGTCCCCTGCCACCGGGTCATCGGCAGCAATGGTTTGCTGACAGGTTTTGGCGGAGGTCTCGGAGCAAAGCAAACGTTGTTGCGGCTCGAAGAGGAAAATCGCGGCCTGCTACAGTAATTTCTTCTGCAACGCCCTGACCGCGGCACTGGGCTTCACGCCGTCGATCAATCGTGCGTCAGGCTGCAGAATTGTAAACCGCGATTCAATAGGCAGGACGCCGGCCCAGATCGGGATTGCGTAGTCCTCTTCTTCGTCGGCCGGCATGCCCGTCGCGAGCTTGGCCGATGCCGACTTGATCCTGAGCGCGATCACGCCGGTCATCTTCACTTCCTTGTCCAAAGAATCGCGCAGTTCCGCCCAGCGCCCCGGCATCGTGTGTTCGCTGATGACGCGCAGCGCGTGCAATTTATCTGCCGCGGATTCGACGAGCGACGGTGTGCCGAATACGGTCGCCGAGCGGTAGTTCATCGACGAGTTGAAGGCGGAACGAGCGAATACGAGGCCATCGAGCAACGTGACATTGACACAGGCTTGGTCCGTTTGCTCCAGCAGCCGCACGACGCGTGCCTTGCGCGCGCCGTGCAGGTAGATCGTTTCGTCTTCGCGGCCGTAAATCATAGGTACTACGACGGGTGCGCCATCCTCAACGAAGCCGACCGCGGCGACAAGTCCTGCATCGAGCACCGCGTGCACAACCTCTTTGTCATAGCGTGCTTTCTCACGCAGTTGCCGGACCTTGTTCTTCTTATCAATAACGTAGCTGTTGGTCATATCAGTTGCCACCTAGAAAAACCGTGGAGCCAGTGTCATCGCCGCGAAAGTCACTACGCCAATGCCGATCAGGTTGAGGGCGAAGCCGGCTCTCGCCATTTTCGGGATCGTCAATAACCCGGAGCCGAACACGATGGCATTCGGCGGTGTCGCGACCGGAAGCATGAACGCGCAACTGGCCGCAAATGCTACCGGCACTGTCAGCACGATCGGGTCGATGCCCGCCTCAATCGCGATCGCGCCTACGACGGGCAAAAACGTCGCCGTGGTGCCGATGTTGCTGGTTAGCTCCGTGAGAAAAATGATCAGCGTTGTCACAAGTACTACCATGCCCAGCAATGGCAGGTCACCGATGGCCTGCAGGCTCAATCCGAGCCATTCCGCGAGCCCGGTCCGGCTTACGGTGTCAGCCAGCGCGAGTCCGCCGCCGAACAGCAACAACACGCCCCACGGCAATTGCTCGGCATACTTCCAGCGGATCAGACGCGGATCGGACTTGTCTCCGCTTGGCACGAGGAACAGGAGAATGGCGCCGACCATCGCGATAACGGCGTCACTCAGTGCAGCGAGGCCAGGCAGCTGTACCAGCAGCGGGCGTGTGATCCAACACAGTGCCATGCCGGTAAACACAATGGCGACGCGTATCTCAGGCTTGCTGAGCTCGCCCATTTCGTCCCGCATGCGCTGCAACTCCGCAAGACCTTCTACGGAGGTTCGAAAATCGACTCGAAAGACGCCGCGCGTCAAGACCAGCCAGGTCAGCGGCAGCATGAGCGCAGCAATCGGCACTCCAACGAGCATCCAGCGGGCAAAGTCGATTTCGGTGCCGTAGGTTTCTTTCATGAAGGCGACCAGCAGCGCATTGGGCACCGTGCCGATCAGCGTCGCCATGCCGCCGATTGATGCGCTGTATGCCACCCCGAGCAGCATTGCGGTCTGGAAGTCCTCGCGTGCCCTGGCATTGAGGTTGCCGACCGTCTTGTGAATTACCAGGATCACGGAGACCGCGATCGGCAGGAGCATCATGGTTGTTGAAGTATTCATCATCCACATGCTGATGAGGCCGCTCGCAAGCATGAAGCCGCCAACCAGGGAGCGCCCGTTACCGCCAACCAATTGCAGCACGTTGAGTGCAATGCGCCGATGCAGATTCCAGCGCTGCATCGCGAATGCGACGATGAAGCCACCGAGGAACAGAAATAGCACATTGTTGCCGTAAGCACTGGCGAGGGCCGCAGGATCGGCGAGCCCCAGCATGGGAAAGGCGACGACCGGCAACAGGGCGGTCACGGCAATCGGTACCGCCTCCGTGCTCCACCAGATTGCCATGAGGATGCCTATCGCCGACGTTAACCATGCGGCGTCACCCATGCCGTTTGGCGCGTCGCTCAAAAGCATAACGGCTGCCAGTAAGGGGCCAAGAACCAGGCCGACCCGCTGATGCACTGCGAGTCCGTCGACAGGCTTGCCTTCGGTCATGGTGACTCCGGATTTCGAAGGGGAGAATCCTACCGCCTTGGTGAGCTTACAACCAGATGTTGTGGACTATTCGCCATCCAGTACAAGATGTAGTAGCATCTGCGTCCGTACCAATCCGGTACGCACGGAGATGAGATGTGGAAGGCAAAGCGGGCGGGGCGCCATGCGAGACGCATGATCGGTCGGCAGGCATCACGTGCTTCCTCTCAACACGTAGCTTTTGGTATCCGGTTACCTGCGTGACCCGATACCGCCGTCGGAGAAGCGAATCGTCAGCTTGGTAACAAAACTGCAGAATAGCGATGCAATACGGATTTTTGCTCCATTCGTACGCCGTTGGTTTTCAGCCGGATACATCTTTGCTTGTAATGCCGCCCAGTTTTCTGGGCGGCAATTTTTTTGGCGACGCCAGGAAAAGCGCAGGTGACCAATGGTTAAGTTGTTTTTCCCCGTATGCCTGATGACGCTCGCGGTCGGCTGCGCGTCCGCGCCGACACCTCCGGCGTATCCTGCGTTCGTGATTTCGGATGAACTACCGGATATTTTTATGGCCGCGCTTCCGGGCGTGCGAGCGAAGGAATACGCAAGCGATACTCGGACCCGCAGCTCGAGTAACCGGATCGATCTGCCTGAAGCCTGGTCGGGAACGACCGGTGGAGCCATGGGCAAGGCACTGGAAATTTTCGTCCTCTCGGGTGAGCTGAAGGTTGCCGATTTCGTGCTGACTGCGGGCGGTTATGCCTATATTCCTCCAGGCTCGCTCGGTTTCGAGCTGGAGACAGAAAGTGGCGCGAGAATCCTGTATTTCCTCACCGACCCGGACGTCGATGCGCAGATAAGATCCGCGATCATTCTCGATAGCGGACTTGTCAATTGGCGGGCAACGGATTTGATCGGTGTGTTTGAAAAGGAGTTGCGCAATGACCCGGGCAGTGGTGAACGAACCTGGTTGGTTCGCTATGAGGCCGATGCGGTAGTTCCCTGGCAATCCGCGTCAAGCATGCTCGAAGGCTATCTTGTCTCAGGCCAGTTTCAGGACAGTGAATGCGTTGCCGGCGAGCCATACACCGAAACCTATCTGCCGGGCGGTTATTTTCGTCGTCCGGGCGGCGCTGTACATGGCGGCCCGGCCGCTGTTGCCTTGCAGGAATCGACCTGGTTTTTTCGCCAGCAAAGTGAATCGACTACGAATCTGGCTGCCGTCTGCGCTCAGCAATAGCCGTGCCTAACGCTTTACGAGTTTGGTAATTTTGCTGCCGAGCTGCATCAATTTGGTCAGCGTTGGCGTCGGAATTTCGCGAATTTGCTCATACCATTCATTGGTTGTCGTAACGAACTGCAGCATGTTCTGAATGCGCTGCTTGGTTATGGGATCAGTATTTTCCTCGTCGAGGACTTCCCTCGCTGTTGTTCGCAGCATGGACAGCGTTGGGTTGAGTTCGCGCTGCTTGCGCTGCTCAATGATGACGCGAAAAAGTTCCCAGACGTCGTGCAGTGACTCGAAGTAGTCGCGTCGGTCGCCAAGCACATGCGTCATGCGCACGAGGCCGTAACTCTGCAATTCGCGAATGCTGGTACTGACATTGGAGCGGGCGACCGACAACGCATCGACAATCTGGTCGGCGCGCAGCGGTTCTGGTGACAGGTACAGCAAGGCTTGAATCTGAGCCACCGTGCGATTGGTACCCCAGCGGGTTCCCATTTCACCCCAGTGCAGGACGTATTTCTCGACTGCCGGCGAGAGCTGCATGATATTTCCCGTAGTTCAGTTACGACTGAATTTAATGAAGCTAGCTCGCATTCGCAAGGACGATGGCCCGATGTGGGACCGGCCATCCTTCGACGGTTTTCTGCGGGTCGACAGGAACGAGCGCTTCAGCCAGGGATTCGAACGGCATCCACTCAGTCGTGCGCTGCTCCGTAACCGTTGTCACGGACACGTCGATCAGTTCGATGTCCGAGTAGCCGCTATGCTGCAGCCAGTCCGTGAGTTGGCTAACGGTGGGTAACTGCCAGACATTGCGCATGCGGGCGTAACGATCGGGCGGCGATAAAACGGTGGCGGTATCGCCGGGCAGAATAATCGTCTCCAGAACCAGCTGGCCGGCCGGCCGTAACATGCCGCGAAGTTGCCGCAGATGTTGCAGCGGCGAACGCTGGTGATACAGGACTCCCATCGAGAAACAGGTGTCGAAACGGCGCTCATCCTGCGGCAGTTCCTCGCCACGCAATGGCAGTACGAACACATTGGCCGCGGGATGAAAAAGACTAACCGCGAGGAATTGCATGACGTACCGAAGCGTCGGGTCGACGCCGATGACGGTGCGGGCGCCGGCCGCGTGCATTTGCAGCGCGTAGTAACCATTGCCGCAACCCACGTCCAGTACCAGGCGACCGTCGAGCGGCGTTATGAACCCTTCCAGTCGTGCCCATTTGAGATCGCTGCGCCACTCACTATCTATGCGAATGCCTGCCAGTTCGAAAGGTCCCTTGCGCCATGGGGCCAGGGTCAGCAAAGCCCGGCGGACAGCCTCAGTTTGCCCGGCATCGCAGGCCTTAAGATCCTCGATAGCACCGCGCCAGACAGCAAAATCACCATGCGCCGAGTCGATGAGCCGGCTCCGGATCAGGTCTTCGATCGAGGCTTGCCAATGGGCCAATCCGGCGTCGCCGAGGTGGCGCCACAAGGTGTCGAAATCCAGCATCGCTATTTGATCGCGACTATCGAGACAAAATTGAAATACCGAAGCCAGACACCGCTGTGCGCAAACCCTGCCTGGGCAAGACGTTTGCGATGCACTGCGACCGTCTCGGGAATCAGTACGTTTTCAAGCGCTGCCCGCTTGCGACTTATCTCCAGGCAGCTGTAGTCGTTGCGGCGCTTGTGCTCGTGATGCAGCTCGACCAGCAATTTCTCCATATGCGGGTCTTCGTCGATCACCTTCTCCGACAGCAGGAATAAGCCGCCCGGCAGCATGCCAGCATGAATTTTTCCAATCATCGCGTCTCGCGCCGCGATATCGAGAAACTGCAGGGTATAGTTCATGACCACCATGGAAGCGTCGGCGATATCGATATCACGAATATCCGCTTCAATAACCTCGACCGGGGTAGCGCCACGACAGTTGTCATCCGCGTGTAGCTCCTTGCAGCGGCGAACCATGGCCGGGGCATTGTCAACGGCGATGATCCTGCAGTCTGGCACGGTGATCGCATCGCGCATGGCCAGCGTAGCGGCGCCAAGTGAGCAGCCGAGGTCGTAGCAGACAGATTCGGCCGTAACATAGCGGGCCGCCAGCGAACCAATCGCCTCAATGGATGCCGCGTAGCCCGGAATCGATCGCCGCAGCATGTCTGGAAACACGTCAGCGACAGACTGATTGAAACGGAACGGCTTATTGTCGTCATCGCCGCATCTGTAAATCGTGTCTTTGCTCATGGTCGTTTTGCTGCTGAATGTGGGACAATTCCGGCCCTTATGCTACGCGAACTTCACCGAGAACTCGGCATTCGGTCCGACTATGGTCAGGCGACCGGCCAGCCGGTATTCGACGAGGCTTCCGAGCTGGTGGACGTCGGGCCAAACCTGGTCGGGAGGATGCAGCGATTGACCCCATTGGCAGCGGCGCGATGGCATGCCATGGTCACGGCGGCGGCCTCGGAAAATATCATTCTGCTCATGGTATCCGGATTTCGAAGTGTCGATTACCAAGCCGCCTTGATTCGTAACAAAATCAGTGCGGGTCAGTTAATTGGCGATATTTTGAAAGTCAATGCCGCACCGGGTTTCAGCGAACATCACACCGGCCGGGCGGCTGACATCGCCACGCCGGGGTCCAGGCCGCTGACGGAAGACTTTGAAACCACTGTGGCATTTGGCTGGTTGCAGCGCCGGGCACAGGATTTTGGCTTCGCGATGAGTTACCCGCGGGAAAATGCCTGGGGTATCAGTTACGAGCCTTGGCATTGGTGCTGTAAAAACTAAAAATCAGTGGCTTGGCTGTTGACACCCGGGCGGGAGGATTAGACAATGCCCGGCTTGTGTCCGCGGAGGGGTACTCAAGCGGCCAACGAGGGCAGACTGTAAATCTGCTGGCTTATGCCTACGTAGGTTCGAATCCTACCCCCTCCACCAAACTATAGAGTTCGGCGGAGAGCAGGCCGAAGCGAGTATAGCAGTCTTCTGCATCCTCGTTGAGAGAGCGCCGCGAGACACAATCGGAGCCGGACGATTGACCGTGAGGTCAGCAACACGGCGGGGAAGACACATAGAGTTTTAATGGAATCCAGACAGTTTGGTGAGTTGGGACTGTCGGGATTTTTGCACGCCTCAGAAAAGGCGATTGAAGGGCTAAAGGCGGGTGTAGTTCAACGGTAGAACCTCAGCCTTCCAAGCTGATGACGTGGGTTCGAGTCCCATCACCCGCTCCACTGAGAAGGTAGAGGGTCTGCCGGAACGAAGCCCACATAGCTCAGGGGTAGAGCACTTCCTTGGTAAGGAAGAGGTCCCCG
>CAZHLE010000078.1:0-12143 GCA_964533065.1 uncultured Woeseiaceae bacterium
CCTAAACCTTCTTCTGGTAGGTCTGCACAATCAGGCCCTCGGGGCGCACGAACAGGATGACGAGCATGACAACGTAAGCGGATACGCCCTTGATGCCAGGCAGGTAGTAATCGGCAAACGGCTCGATCACGCCGATGAGGATGCAGCCAAGCAGCGCGCCCGGTATCGAACCGAAGCCACCGACGATCGCACCGGCAAGTGCCTTGATGCCGAGCAGGCCGATCGTGGTGTCGATTTGCGTGACCGGCGCAAGCAAGGCGCCAGCGGCAGCAGCAATGAACGCGCCAATCGCCCAGGTCAGCGAGACCAGGCGCTTGACCGGGATACCCATATAAAAGGCCGCGAGCTGGTTTTGCGACACCGCCTGCATCGCGACACCATACCGTGTACGGCCGAAAAACAGATAAATCGCCCCGACCAGGATTATCGTGGCGATGATGATCGCAATTCGATCAGCATTGATTTCGACCAGACCACCGATCGCGATCTTGCCGTCGAAAGGTGTGTCCAGCGAGCGCGTATTCCAGCCGAAGATCATGCCGGCCAGCGCCCGAAAAATGAAACCGAACGCGACCGTCAGGATAAATATGCTGGCCGGAGACTCGCCAATAATGCGGCGCATGATCTGCGCATCGACCAGATAGCCAACCACGGCAATCGACAGGCAACCGAGCACAAATGCCGGCCAGAAGCCCCAGCCCAGCGCCTCGGAAAAAGCCAGGACCGCGAACGCACCCAGCATCATGAATTCGCCATGTGCGAAGTTCACGACTTCGGTCGCTTTGTAAATCAGCACGAATCCCAGCGCGATCAGCCCGTAGGCACAACCCTGTGCAATTCCGGTTATGGCGAAGTGCACAACATCATCCAGTGGCAGCAATACAACTCCTCTTAAGCTGTTGTTTTTTTTCTTTTTTTCTTCGCAAACGCCATTCAGATAATAGCCTAACCTGAAAGCGCCCCGAAAGTGTCTTTTTGCGATATCATTCGCGGCTCGCTGCGAGAGGCCAACACCGGGGACGAACAATGCGCAATATGCTGCAATTTTATATTGACGGAAAATGGGTTGATCCGGTTACCCCACATCCCTTCGACGTCATCAATCCAGCCACCGAAGAAGTTTGCGGGCGCATCAGCCTGGGTTCCGCGGCCGACGTCGATATCGCTGTGGCGGCCGCGAAACGCGCCTTTGAGAGCTACTCACAAACCACTCGCGAGCAACGACTCGAACTGCTGCAGGCCATTCTCGACGAATACGTCAGGCGTTTTGACGACATCGCCGAAGCGATCATGGAAGAAATGGGTGCACCGTGGGAAGTTGCCACATCGGCGCAGGCCGCGAGCGGCAAGCAACACATCAAGGCAGCGATTCGCGCTCTGCGTGAATTCGAGTTCGAAAGCCACAGCCGTGACACCCTGATCGTCAAGGAACCGATTGGCGTGTGTGGCCTGATCACGCCGTGGAACTGGCCGCAAAACCAGATCGCTGTAAAGGTCGCGCCAGCGCTTGCAGCCGGCTGCACGATGATCCTGAAACCGAGTGAGATTGCGCCGTTTGACGCATACATATTCGCCGAGATTCTTGACGTTGCGGGCGTACCCGCGGGCGTTTTCAACCTGATCAACGGCGATGGCCCCGGGGTCGGCACCGCACTCAGCGTACATCCTGGTATCGATATGGTGTCGTTTACAGGCTCGACGCGCGCTGGCGTGCTGGTCGCGCAGAACGCTGCCCCGACCGTAAAACGTGTCGCGCAGGAACTCGGCGGCAAGTCACCGAATATCATTCTCGACGACGCCGATTTTGAAAGCGCGATTACCGCCGGTGTCGACGAGGTCATGCTGAATACCGGCCAGTCCTGTGACGCACCGTCGCGCATGCTGGTGCCACGAGCACGCATGCGGGAAGCAGCAAAGATCGCTGCCGCGGCTGCCAACGCAACGAAAGTGGGCGACCCGAAAGCAGAGGGCGTACAGGTCGGACCGCTGGTTTCCGAGTTGCAGTGGAACAAGGTACAAGGCCTGATTCAGAAAGGCATCGATGAAGGTGCCACCCTGGCGGCTGGCGGGGCCGGTCGGCCGGATGGGTTGAAAAAGGGCTATTACGCGAAACCAACGATATTCGCAGATGTCACAAATGACATGACGATCGCACGCGAGGAGATTTTCGGCCCTGTTGTTTCAATCATCGCCTACGATGATGAAGAAGACGCGATTCGCATTGCGAATGACACACCTTACGGTCTTGCCAGCTACGTATCATCTTCTGATATGGCACGTGCCCGGCGCGTCGCGGCCCGTCTTCGTACCGGCATGGTACATATCAACAACGCCGGCCTTGACGCTGGCGCACCGTTCGGCGGCTACAAGCAGTCGGGCAATGGCCGTGAATGGGGCAGCCATGGGCTGAACGAATTTCTCGAAGTCAAATCCATTTGCGGCGCAGAGTAATTTCTCAGCCGATGAACTATCGAAACGATCGAATGAAACAGAAATGGAAGCTGCTGTGCCAATTGGCGGGCATTACAACGCTGCTCGCCGCCTGTGCAGGAGAGTCGAACTTCCCGACCGCCACAGGCAGCTCGACGTTTCGAATCATCAACGCCATACCAACGTCTCCATCTGTTGCCTTGCTGATCGAAGAACGTACCATCGCCGGTGCCGATTACAAGGGCGTTTCCGCGCCATCCGAGTACGACGATCTCGAGTACACGTTTAATTTTGAAACATTTCTTCCCGGCAACGTTTCGCGCACGCGACTGGCCAGCCTGTTTGTCGATACGCAGCCCGACCTGGCGTACACGTTCCTGGTCACTGGCGACCTCACCACTCCGACCATTACGCTGTGGGAGCAACCACGGCGCGAGTGGGCCGCCACCGATACGGTGTTCGAGATTCGATTTGCGCACGCGGCTGAATCGCTCGGCTCTGTTGACGCTTATTTTCAGGCCCCCGGCGTGGCTCCTGTTCTCGGCGATCAGATCGCGACGATGCAGTTCGGTGATGAATCATCGACCGTCGAATTGCCGGCGGGAGATTATGTCCTGATACTGACTACGCCAAATGACCCGAACGATGTGCTGTTTGCGTCGACCGCCATCACCCCGGCTGTGGCCGCGGGCTATTCGATCGCCTTGTTCGATGCCGACGCCGATGACATTGATCCGATCGCCGTGCGGCTGCACCCCGACAACGGCGGGGCACTACGTATCGTGGACGAAAACTCCACGCCGGTCATCCGATTCTTCCACGCTACCCAGTTCCTCGATACATCCGATGTGTATACGGATGAGATGCTTTTGGATCAGATTCTGGCCAACCACACGTATCGCGATGTGAGCGCGGAACTGCCGCTGGCTGCGGGTTCATACACGCTCACCTACACGGCCGCGGGTAATACGGGCTCGATTCTGCTGGAAGACGATGTCGGGTTGCAGCAGGGTATTCGATACGAACATTACGCGGTCGGTGAAATGGGCGCCTTGGGAGGCATATTGCTGCCGTCGGACCGCCGCTCGGTCGAGACGCTGGTCAAATTCAGCTTTATGCATACGGCGACCAACCACGATTCAGCAGACTTGTATATCCTCACCGCCGGCGATGACATCGCGACATCGTTCCCGCGCGTTACGAACCTGACAGTAGGCGCCCCGCCAGCCAACCTCAATCTCCAGGCCGGCGATTTTGAGTTGTACCTGACACCGAGAGACCAAAAGACGGTGCTTGCCGGACCGATCGCATTCAGCCCGATGCTTGGCGACGTCGTGAATTACCTCTCTTACGATAATGTCGACCCGGCGATCGCGGACATCGTGGCGATTCCCCTGCCCTGACCCGGCTGCAGGGAGGCCGCCATGCGGGCGACCTCACGGGCATCAGATCCAGACAGCATCCCAGAGCGGATAGTCGCCCAGCTTTCTCACAATGCCGGCGCGCAAAGGATTTGCCACAACGTAGCGCGCAACATCAGCCAGATCGTCCTCCGCGCGAGGCGCGCGACTTCACCCGACCGACAACCAGGGAGAGGTCCTGTTCTCCGGTTAGTGACAATAACCAGTGAAAATGATCCGGCATGACAACAAATGCCAGCGTTTCGGCATACCCCGCGTCCTGTTCCGCTCGCATGGCCGCGACAAGAATTCGGCCGGAATTCATGCTATTGAATATGCGCTCACGCGAGTACGTTACCGAAGTCACCAGGTAAATACGGTTCCGCTCACTGAACCGGCCATGTCGTAGTCGCCCGGATCCGGTGCTTGTGAAGTAATCTGATAGAGGCACCGGACAAAGTTGCGCGCCAAAGCGTGGTTTGGCGAGGCCCGAATTGCGGAAATTCGGGGAGATTTATCGCCCGCATGGCGGCCTCCCACAACGACCTCCCACAGCGGCCTCGCAAAGGCGTTGTGGTCTCAGCGGGCCGTCGCGGCCTCGATATAGGCAGAACGATCGTTCGCTGCCTGTTCCTGAGGGATTGATTTGGCGTTGTACATAGCCTCGTCGGCAACATTGATCAGGTGCCAGAGTTCCTCGCCGTGTTGCGGGATCAGCGAGATGCCGACGCTGGCGGTGCATTTAATCTCCTGCCCCTGGATGATGTATGCCTCAGACGCCGTGACGACGAGGCGTTCGGCGATGTGCTTCGCATCCTCGATGCTGACGCCCGGCAGCACGATCGCAAATTCGTCGCCGCCAAGGCGGCCCAGCACATCTTCGGGACGCAGGCAGAATTCGAGTCGGTGGCCGAACGCCTTGAGCAACGCGTCCCCGGCCTGGTGGCCGAATCGGTCGTTAATGCTCTTGAACTGATTCAGGTCAAGAAACAAAACTGCCCCCGTCTCATGCGCATGCACGGATTTCTTTCCTTCTTTCTCGAAGCCGCGACGATTCAGCATGCCGGTGAGGGGATCTCGCAGCGCATCAGCGAGCATTTTGTCTTCGTTTCGCTTGCGTTGGGTAATATCGATAAGCGTAACGGAGAAATCATCGCCGATCGGCTCGCCCGAAATGCGCAACCATGAGCGACCGGCCGCGCTCTCTGTTGAAACCTCGAAGGTGACATTCGAACTTTGCCGGGTTTCATCATTGAAATGTGCTATCAGTTTTTCTGGTTCCAGTTGCTGCAGCTTGTCCAAAGGCTTGCCGACCAACGTGCCAACACCGGAGCCCAGAAAAGTCTCCGCAGCCCGATTTGCAAATATGCAGCGGAAGCAGCGATTCGGGTCGTTGGTATCGCGCGCGAAACGCAGGATTCCGTTCGACGAAGTCTCGATCAAAGTCCGGATCAGCTGCTCATTTTCTGCCAGCTTGTCAAGCGCATTGCGCCGTTCGGTGACGTCACGGCAAACCACCACCATGCCAAGATTCTGGCCTTTGGGCCCGGTCAACGGACGCGAACTCAGCTCATACACATGCGCATTATCCATGCGAAGTGTTTGCGTCAGGTCGAGCTCACTTGCCTGCCGCAGCAACTCGCGCGCTTTCGGGAAGCTCTTCCATAACTGCTGCCCCAGCAATTCCTGTTCGCTGGCGCCAAGAAACTCCTGTGCCGATTTGTTGGTGCAGATGATGACATCATTGGTGTCCAGGACGATGATCGGGTCACGCACATGGTGAAACAGTGTTTCGTATGCGAGCGGACTGAACTCGTAGAAACGCAACGTGATGCTCACGTACCAGTACAAGGGCAGCAGAAAGACCACAGCAACAGATGTCATCGGAAATTCGGGCGGCCCGAGCCCCAGGTAATTACTCGAGACACTAACCGCGAAAGGCAGCAAGGCACACAGCACCAGGATAACAACCGCCTTGCGGTGCGCACGTGCAATCGTATGCAGTCGGCTTAGCAGTGACGCGACAGAATAGGCAAACAGCCCATACATAAACGGCGCATGCACGCGGTTGAACCAGTAATGTTGTGTCAGGTCCGTGTAGCGCGGGCCTGTATCGGTTTCGATAACGGACCAGATGATCTCGTGCATGGGGTTTGTCAGCGCCAGTACGGTGGTAGCGATTGGCACCACCGATAGCATCGTGACAATTATCGTGCTCGGTGGGCCTACCGTGTATTCGCGATAAATAATGTAAAAGGCGAGCGGCAGGAATCCGGATGCGAAAAACGACAGTGTCCGACCGATACCATAGATATTGGGATCATCGGCACCGAAGGAGAATGCAGAGCCGGCAACCAGCGTGCCGACGAGGAACATGAAAAAGGCGATGATGCTGTTGGAATGCTGCGGCGACGAGCGAGCCACACGGATCGATAGCCCGAGATAAAGCAGGGCCGTGACCGCAAATACGGGGCGCAAAATGAGATCGAGGTTCTCGAGCATCAATGTGCACCGGGCGCAGGTTGGACAGCGTTACATAGCATCTGCCTATGCTAGCGGGGGCGCACGAGACATAATGCGGCACGCGTCGCATTATCGGCTTGGCCAGTAGGGTGGCCCCGAGAAGTCGCCGGCATGGCCGCCTCCCACAGTGGCCGGCTTCTACAGGCCCTCGGCGGTGTCCTCGATCAGGGCATCGACAACCGCGTACAGCGCCTCGGTCTCGTTCGCACCGGATGCCTCGTTGATCTCGAAGGTCTTGAGCTGGCGGTGCGCGCTGGTACCGCGCACCAGGATATCGCGCACATGAGACACTTCCGCCATGCAACCCAGCGCCTCGGCATCGTCGGCAACGAGGCCAAGGATCTCCTCGAGCAGGTCCACATACGGAATTACCTTGCCCTTGGCAAAATCGATCAGGCCTGCGTCGAAGCTGTAGCGCATCGCACGCCAGCGGTTTTCACGGATCAGCATCGGTGTATAAATCCGCCAGCGCTGGTTGTTGGTCCGCAGGCGATACAGCATGCGCAGGATGCAGACCAGCAACGCCGCTATCGCCACTGCGTCATCAAGACGCGTACACACGTCCATCACCCGCGTTTCCAGCGTCGGAAAGCGAGCGCTCGGGCGCAGGTCCCACCAGATTCGGGTTGCGTCCTCGATGACCCCCGCGTCCATCAGCAGACCAACGAAGCGCTGGTATTCCGCGTAGCTGGAAAATCGCTCCGGGATGCCGGTACGCGGCAGCGCATCGAACACGGTCAGGCGGTAGCTTTTCAGGCCGGTGTCACGCCCCTCCCAGAATGGCGACGAGCATGACAGCGCCAACAGATGCGGCAGGAAATAGGACATCTGGTTCATCAGGTCGATGCGCAATTCGTCGTCTTCAATGCCGACGTGCACGTGCATGCCGCAAATCAGCAGGCGTCGCGCCGCGCCCTGCATTTCATGGGTCAGAGCCTCGTAGCGATCCTTCTGCGTCTGTTTCTGGTCGACCCAGCGGCTGAAAGGGTGAGTCGACGCGGCGATCGGTGCCAGGCCATGATCGTTGGCGACTTCCACCACGATTTTTCGCAAGCGTCGCAAGTCATCGCGCACTTCGTGTATGTTCTGACAAACCCGGGTAGCGATTTCAATTTGTGAACGCAACAGCTCGGTCGTTACCTGGCTGCCACATCGTTCCTCGCACTCGCGCATCAGGCTCGCAGGCGGGTCGACTACAAGCGCACGTGTTTGCCTGTCGACCAGCAAATACTCCTCTTCGACGCCAATCGTAAATTTTGGCTCGGCTGCGATCATCCGCATTACCTGATTCTCGCCGCGATCGACGCGATGATCTTGTGCAGCACCGCGGCAATGGTCTCGACGCCAGCGGCACTGTCGATCAGGTCCTGGCGTATTTCGATGCCAACGTGACGCAAACCAGCCGCTTCAGCGTGCGTATCGATCGTGTAGTCTTGCGGCGCCTTGCCCGAATACGGTTCGTTGTCGCCAGTATGAAAGCCCGCCGCGCGAAATTCCTCGATAAATTTCTCCGCCAGGTTTTGATCCTTATCCCACAGTATGCCGACCTGCCAGGGCCGTGCCTCGCCGTTCAACACCGGCGTGAAACTGTGTATCGCGATAAATATCGGCGCCGGACCGATGGATTTAAGGCGCTCGATCTGGCCGTCGATAGCCTGGTGATATGGCCAGTAAATTGCTTCCGCCCTCGCCTCCTTGTCGGCCAGGCGCAGATGGCGATTGCCAGGCACGACGATGCCGTCGCCGAACTCGAGGAAGGCCCCGGGGTCCAGCAGCTCGCGATTGAGATCGACCACGAGGCGCGAGTACTGCCCCAGTACTGCGGTCACACCAAGACTGTCCGACAGGCATTCGGTCAGCGGTCCGGCGCCGATATCGACCGCCAGGTGGCAGCGTCGCGCGAACGGATCGAGACCCATATCGCCGAGGGCTTGCGGGAAGCGGGAACTCGCATGGTCGCAGACCAGCAGGATGGGCAGCGCCGAAGTCGCATTGATTTCGAAGTATGGCGCTGGCTCGGCAACGGCAAGCAGGGAATTAATTTTTGCGTTCGCGCCGACGGACATCGGCGCAGTATACCTTCAGGCGCGCTGTGCCGCGAATCGATTGCGTGCCCAGGGTGCGAACGACGCGACAGATGCCGGGCGCGCGATGTAATAACCCTGTGCGAACTCGATGCCAAGCGAACCGAGTTTCTCCAGCACCTTCCTGGTCTCGACGCGTTCCGCGATCGTCGCGATCCCCATCGCGTTGCCGACCTCGCGAATCGCCTTGACCATACTTTCATCGATGCTGTCTTCGGCAACATTACGAATGAACTGTCCGTCGATCTTGAGGTAGTCGACCGGAAGATTCTTGAGATAGGTGAACGACGACAGGCCACTGCCAAAGTCGTCGAGGGAGAACTTGCAGCCCAGGGCCTTCAGCGTTTTCATAAAATGCACAACGCGTGAAAGGTTCGAAATCGCCGCGGTCTCCGTGATTTCGAAGCAGATCGCGCCGCGCGGCAATTTCTGTTTTTCGAGTTCCTTGATGACATCGTCGAGAAACCGGTCCTCACTCAACGACGTGCCCGAGAGATTGATCGCCACCGTGTAGGCGGCCTCACCGTCAGAGTCGTGATCGGCGAGCTTGGCGAGTGCTTCACGAATAACCCAGCGGTCGAGTGTCGACATCAGGTTATAACGCTCTGCCGCCGGAATGAACTGATCCGGGCTGACCAAATCACCCTTCTCGTCGCGCATGCGCAACAGCAACTCGTAGTGGCCACGAGCGTTACCGTTCTCACTTCCAATACCGATGATCGGCTGGAAATACAGCTCCAGCCGGTCCTCTTCGACCGCGCTGCTGATCCGCGACACCCATTTCATTTCTTCGTGACGTGCCGATGCGTCGCTGTCCTGGTAGAGGTGCACCTGGTTGCGGCCCATATCCTTGGCTGAATAGCACGCGACATCGGCCGAGCTCATGAGACTCGCAATATCGTGATTCTCGCTGCTGACCATGACGACGCCGATCGAGCAGCGTACCGTGGTGAACGACTCCTTCCACTCGAAGCGATACCCTTCCACCGCGCAGCGAATTTCCTCGGCGACGCTGAGCGCGCGCTGCTCACTGCAGCGTTCAAGCAGGATACCGAACTCATCGCCACTGAGGCGTGCCAGCACATCCGTCGAGCGAATCTTGTTGTGCACAATCTCGGCGACGCGCTGCAAGAGTGCATCGCCGGCGATATGGCCGAAGGTGTCATTGACGACCTTGAACTGATCGAGATCGAGATAAAGCAGTGCATGGGTCTGTGCCGGATTGGAATGAATCTCCTCGATCGACGCCACCAGGCGATTCTCGAATTCGCGACGGTTGATCAGATCTGTCAGCGCATCATGCGACGCCTGGTAACTGAGCTGACGGAACAAGCGCGTTTCCTTGCTGATGTCATGGAACACCATGACCGAACCGACGACGTTGCCTATGCGATCACGGATTGGCGCCACCGAGTCCTGGATAGGAATCTCGACACTGTTACGGTTGATCAGCACGGAATGGTTGTCGAGCGTGATGACGCGTCCTTCCTGCAGGCAGCGCATGACCGGGTTCTCAACCGTGGCGCGAGTGTGCTCGTTGACAATCGTCATGATCTCGGTGACCGGGCGGCCACGTACACTGCGCATGTCGTAGCAGGTCAGGTCCTGCGCGACCGGGTTGATATAATCGACGCAGCCATTCGCGTCGGTCGTAATCACGCCATCACCGATCGACTGCAGCGTAACCTGGGCGCGTTCCTTTTCCTCAAAGATGCGGGTTTCGGCGCGCTTGCGTTCGGTGATGTCGGTAATCGTGCCTTCATGCGCCACGATCGCACCATTATCGTCATACACAGCGCGGGAGTTTTCCAGCACGACGATCTCGACACCATCCTTGCGCCGCAGGCGATATTCAAAATTCTTCACCACGCCCTGCGCTTCCAGGCGTGCAAATACCCGCTCGCGATCGACTGGATTAACATACAACATCTTGGTACTGCCAATGCTCTTCAAATCTTCGGTGCTGTCATAGCCGAGCATTTCCACCAGTGCCGGATTCGCTGCAATCAATTCCCCGGCGCGCGTCGCAATGTAGACACCGTCAAGGACATTCTCGAAAAGGCCCCGATAACGCATTTCGGAGTTCAGGAGCTTGCTCTCGTCGATCTGGCGTTTGATGGCAATGCCGGCCAGCCGCGCCATGCGGCCGAGTTTATCGAGTTCATCCGTGGTTGGCCCGCGCGCCTCATTCACATACACATCCAGCGTCGCGATCACCCGACCCGCGTCACCGAACACAAGAAACGACCAGGCGGCCGCAATGTCATGTTTGGCGGCCGTCGCCGCGTGCTTTTGCCATGCGGGCGCCTGCGCGAGGTCTGTGGTGAAATGGTCTTCACCACGATGGGCAGCTGCACCGCAGGTGATGCTGTCCGCAGACACCGCGATGAAGTCCAGCGCCAGTTTGAACGGCTCCGGGATGCTCGGTGCCTGCGCCAGGTTCAGGATCTGGTTCCTGGCGTCGATCTGCATGATGGCAGCACGAAAGTCGTCGTCGATCTTTTCGACGCAGCGACAGATGGCGCGCAGGGTTCGTGCATACGGTGTACTCGCCGCGATCATCTCGAGTATCTTGTTTTGCGCGAACGCAATACTTTCGTTGCGCTTGCGATCTTCGATATTGGTAATCGATGCGCGAATCAGGCGCGAACAATTGGACGGCAGGCGACTGAAGCGCACCTCGCAAGGCAGCTCCTTGCCCGTCGAATCCTGGTGAGTCCATTCAAACGTCGGGTGCTCGCCGGCCAGAGCGCGATCGACGTAGCCGCGTTTGACACCGAATGAGGGCAGACCGTCCGGCTGCATTTCCGGACTGATTTCCCGCGGCCCAATCGACAGCAGGCGCTGCCGTGACAGGTTGAACAGCTTGCAGGCATTCTCATTGGCATCGACCAGGCGATCCTTGTCGATGTCGAACACCACGATCGCCTCCGGCGCATTCTCGACCAGCGAGCGGTAACGTTCCTCATTTTCCTTGAGTGCGGAATCGGCCTGCTGGCGACCCGTGACATCGCGCAGGCTGATGACGAAAATCCGGCCCTCGCCGGCTACGATCTGGCTGGCGGCGATTTCCGCAACGAACTTGTCGCCGTTGGCGCGTCGCGCCTGCACCTGGCCACCTTCGACCTGGGGCAGCGTATCTTCCATGTCCGGCATGAAAGGCGTCAGAAAGCGCTCGAGGGTCTGACCCTTTGCCTCCGGCAGAATATGTTCGACCTTGGAGCCGATCAGCTGGTCCTTGGCCAAGCCGAAATAGCGCGCGCAAATCTTGTTGCAATTACAGACGATGCCGCTCTCGCTGACCGACAACAACGCTTCGGTCACACTGTCAAAGATGGCTTCAATCGGAGTGGTGTTGGTCAGCGACTGGGTGATAGTCACTTCCATCTGGTCGTAGTGCTGGTCGATCAGGCTCAAGAGCTCGGCGAAATCGGGATTCTCTGCGCCCGACGCCTGGGTAGCCTGCTTGATTTTAGCGCGCAAATCCTTGTGCATTCGGCTACCGGTTCAGTCCATTGACACTATCTCTAGCGTCGAACTGTAGGCCGAATGCGTGCAAGGATCTGTGACCCATCGCTGATTTCGGAATATTTTTTGGGATTATTTTCCCTAAACTTGTCAATAAGTTATGACAAATACCTGATGTTCCCTCGTGGGGGCCATGCCCGCGACCTGTGGGAGGGGGCCATGCCCGCGACTTCCTTGC
>CAZHLE010000079.1:0-11681 GCA_964533065.1 uncultured Woeseiaceae bacterium
TCCTGTCGCAGCCGTTCTTCGTCGCCGAGGTCTTCACAAACTCGCCCGGCAAATATGTGTCGCTGGCGGAAACGATCCGCGGCTTCAACGGCATCGTCAACGGCGACTACGATCACCTTCCGGAGCAGGCCTTCTACATGGTCGGCACGATCGACGAAGCGGTCGAAAACGCCAAGAAGTTCCAGTAGGCCATTAGACAATGAACACCATCAAAGTCGACATAGTCTCCGCCGAGGGCGCCATCCATTCGGGTACCGCCAAAATGGTCTATGCGCCGGCAATAATGGGCGACGTCGGCATCGCGCCGCGGCACGCGCCGTTATTGACAGCGCTGAAACCCGGCGAAGTTCGCATCGAGCTGGAAGATGGCAGCGAGCAAAGCTTTTACGTCACCGGCGGCATGCTCGAGATCCAGCCGCACCTGGTCACGATATTGGCGGACACCGCATTGCGCGGCGAGCAGCTCGATGAGGCCGCCGCATTGGCCGCGCAGCAGGAAGCGGAGCGCGCCCTGGCCGGCGCCTCCGCACAAACCGACGTTGCCCGCGCCCAGGCGGAACTCGCCGAAGCGCGCGCGCGCTACAACACGGCGCAAAAACTGAAAGGCAAGCGCTAACCCCGAAAGGGGTCAGAGCCCTTTTTTTCCCATATATCACAAGGTCCTGCCTTTACGATTCGCGATGCGGATTGTCTCATCAGTATCCTCGTGCGTACCGACGAACAGACGTCGGTAACTGTTACATCGAGCCGGTGGTTCGCCGTCAAGCGCGACGTACGCGCGATGCGGCTTGACCAGGTCATTGCAGCGGCCAAGTGCATTGCATCGATAGCTGGACCACTCATACTCCTCAGGCGACGACACCAGGCCTGCCCGGACTGGATTCAGTTCAATGTATCGATAGCAGGCGAACAGGTAACGCAGCGACTCGATCATTGAAGCCCTGAATCGCCCCTCCCAAAGCGTGCCAGTCCGCGAATGCACCTTATTGAAGTAGCTGACGTATTTTCGGCCCAGCTGCTGCATCATCCGCGACGCACCCCAGTCAGCGTCAGGCGTCGCAAGAATGTGCACGTGATTGGTCATTAGTACGTACGCATGGACCGCTACACCATAATGCGTCGCAGTTTCTCGCAACGCCGCGACGTACGAGCGGTAGTCCCGCGGGTCTAAAAAACAGTCCTGGCGATTTACACCGCGCTGAACAATATGCAGTGGAGTTTCCGGCGAAGATTGGCGAGGGCGTCTGGGCACATCGAATGATCGAACGTCACGAGCCGACGCAGCGAGCAGACAAAAGCCGTATTTGGTCGAAAAAGGGCTCTGACCCCTTTTAGTGGGTAAAGGCCTGGCTGCGTTCGGCGACGTAGTCGAAGAACGGGTTGTAGCGCAAACGCATCAAGCGGCCCAATGGCACCTGCAGGATTGTCTGGTCGCCACGCGGCGCAACGGCACTGAACGGAGCATTCGCTCCATACCATTCATCCGATTCGCGAAACGGAATCGCGACATGCGAGAGCGAGTACACGTCGGCTGGCCAGGACGCTTGCAAGGACAAGGCCACAAAGTCCTCGCCGCCCGCGGCACGCGTGCGCGCCTCGACAGCTCCCGTCTCGACCGATTGGTTGGTCACCAGCGTGTAAGCGAAGTCCGCGGGACCGTCGGCAGCCAGTTCGTCCAGCAATGCACGCTGACTGTCGACCACGAAATGCTGAATCCGGTCTGCACGGTTGAAGTCGAATAACACGAGTTCGCTGCCGTTCCCCGGCAACTGCTGGAACAGCTCATGCACGAGGCCGTCGGTTTGCACGGTCGAATCGATTAACGACTGAAACGCAATAATGGAGGGCAGGGACTCAGGTTGCCGGCTTGCCAGCGACGCGACCTTGTCTATCACGCGCTCGGAGAACGCAAAACTGAGGTAGCCACCATTCTTCGGAAAGGAGTTGTACTTGTACGGGTCATACTCGGTTTCGATCGACATCCACGACAGCTTCTGGAAAAAAGGAATCAGCGCGAGCGCCTCATCCCAGTCGCCGAAACGCGCGAACGGCGTCACCGCAATGGCCGGCGAATACAGCAACACGCGCTCGGGCATGACCAGGGTATTATCCGCTGCCGCGTCCAGCGCATAGTCGAGCACCACGGTCGCACCGGCCGAATACCCGCCGACATACACGGGCTTGTCCTTGCCCACCGTTTCCGCGACGTGCGCGACTCCGGAACGTGCAATGGCAACCCAGTCAGCAACTCGTGCGTGCCTGAGTCCGGCCGGTACGGTGCCATGACCGGGCATGCGATACACGGCGACGTACAAACCACTTGCAGCGAACGTCTCCTCCAGAGCCCGCATGCTATAGGGTCCATCAGAGGCACCATGCAACAACAGTATTCCGCCGCGTGGTTCCGGAGTATCGATCTCGAAGGAACGGTTCCAGACCTGGCCTGCCTCGCCGGCATAAACGAGGCTGTGCTTGTTATAGCGATTGAGCTGCGCACTGCGCGCGTTCTCGATTACCGCGTAAATCTTCTCGTCCAGCTCCGCGGCAAGCCGCATTTCCAGATCCTGGTACGCGGCGAAAGAAATGCCATCCGGGTAATCGCGTGCACGGAATTCACTTTGCGGAAGGTAGGTGTGCCAGATACCAAGATCCGGCAGCTTGCGTGCGTCGATTCCGCGCACCAGCCAGATGGTCGCAAGGATCGTAACGCCGAGCGCAACGGCCCCCAGCGTTAAACGCAACAGCCGGCCAGCCAGTTGCTTCATGCGTCCCGAAACAGCGGCTGCGTGCCGAGAATGTTTGCAATCGACATGTGCTTTTCTTGCTATTTGTGCGAGTGGCAAGACTAGCATTTTTGCCAGACCTGCCGCACAGCGGTGCCACGAGTCTTACGGTATCATTCGCGCTCAAACTGAGGAGTCTCCATTTGGGTTTGACCACGATCATTCTGGCCGCCGGACAGGGCAAACGCATGCGCTCGGACCTGCCGAAAGTGCTGCAGGCGCTGGCCGGCAGACCGTTGCTGGGACATGTGCTGGACACCGTACGAGCCCTGAAAGCTGAAGATATCGCGGTCGTTTATGGCCATGGTGGCGACAGGGTGCAGGCGGCCTGTGGCGCCGATGACCTGCGCTGGGCGCTACAGGCCGAGCAACTGGGTACCGGGCACGCCGTGCAGCAGGCGGCCCCGAAAATACCGGACGACAACCAGGTCCTGATCCTCTACGCCGATGTACCACTGCTGAGGGTTTCAACCCTGCGGCGCCTGATCGAACAAACTGACGCCGACGCCCTCAGCGTGCTGACCGTCGACCTTGCAGACCCGGCCGGCTACGGCCGCATCATTCGTGCTGACGGCAAGGTTGTCGCAAGCATCGAGGAAAAAGATGCTACCGAGACGCAGCGCGCCGTGACCGAAATCAATACCGGTGTCATGATTGCGCCGGGCAAAAGACTCAAGGGCTGGCTCGCGGCACTCAAGAACGACAACGCACAGGGTGAGTACTACCTGACCGATGTGATTGCGATGGCGGTGCGCGATGGCGTCACTGTCAACGGAATCCAAACTGACGACGAGATCGAAGTGATGGGCATCAACGACAAGCAACAACTTGCGCAGGCCGAACGCGCACTGCAGGCACGGCTCGTGCAACAACTCATGGCCGAGGGTGTCGGCTTTGCGGACCCGGCGCGCGTCGATATTCGCGGCAAGCTGACTTGCGGCAAAGACGTTTTCATCGACATCAATGCGATATTCGAAGGCGAGGTCACGCTTGGCGACGGCTGCCACATCGAATCCAACAACCTGATCCGTGACAGTTACCTTGGAAGCTCCACTTTGGTGCACCCAAACTGTCACATTGACGGCGCGAAAACCGGGAGCCACTGCGAAATCGGCCCGTTCGCGCGCCTCAGGCCCGGCGCAACGCTCGCCAACAACGTGAAAATCGGCAATTTTGTCGAGGTGAAGAAAAGCACGATTGCCGATGGCAGCAAGGTCAATCACCTGAGCTATATCGGCGATACCGAAATTGGGACAGGCGTCAACGTCGGCGCCGGCACAATCACATGCAATTACGACGGCGCGAACAAACACAAGACCATAATTAACGACGATGTATTCATAGGCTCGGGCGTCAACCTGGTTGCTCCTGTACATATTGGCAAGGGCGCGACCATCGGAGCCGGGTCGACTATCACCAAAACAGCGCCGGAGGGCCAGTTGACGCTGGAACGCTCCAAACAAATAACGGTCGCCGGCTGGAAGAAGCCGGTCAAGAAAGGGAAGTAACGCATGTGCGGAATTGTCGGAGCGGTGGCGACAAGAGACATCGTATCGGTACTGGTCGAGGGGCTCAGGCGCCTTGAGTATCGCGGTTATGATTCGGCCGGCGTGGCCGTGCTGGATAACAAGGGCAAGATTGGCTTGTGTCGTACCGTCGGCAAAGTGGCCGAGCTCGAAAGAAAACTTGAGAACAACCCGCTCAGCGGGTTTCTCGGTGTCGCGCATACGCGCTGGGCAACGCACGGCGGCGTTACCGAGGCGAATGCACATCCGCACATGTCGGGCAACCGTGTTGCCGTTATTCACAACGGCATTATCGAAAACTTTCAGCCGATCAAAGACGAAATGCTGGCGAAGGGCTACGAGTTCCATTCCGAAACTGACACCGAGGTCGCCGCACACCTGGTACACGATTACCTGAAACAGGGCCTCGACCTGGTCGCGGCGGTTGGTAAAGCCGTGCAGCGCTTCGAAGGTGCGTTCGCCCTGCTCGTCATCGACGCCGAAGATCCGGACCGGATCGTGGTAAGTCGCGTTGCCAGTCCGCTTGTGATCGGCCTTGGCGAAGGTGAAAACTTCGTGGCGAGCGGCGTGCCAGCGCTGTTACCCGTAACCCAAAGATTCATATATCTCGAGCAGGGCGATCTCGCCGAGATCCGGCGCGATGGCGTGCGCATCGTGGATACCGAAGGCAAGCCCGTCACGCGCGAAGTTCACGAAACGGAATGGGACAGCGCCTCGGCTGAAAAAGCGCCGTACGCACATTTCATGTTGAAAGAAATTCACGACCAGCCAAGCGCACTGGCAGACACCCTGTACGGGCGTGTATCGAACCAGCTTGTCTTGCCGGAGTCGCTGGGCACGCGGGCGGCGGAAATGCTCGACAAGGTCGAACACATTCATATCGTGGCCTGTGGCACGAGTTACCACGCGGGCTGCGTTGGCAAATACTGGATCGAAGCCATCGCCGGCGTGCCGACCCAGGTGGAAATAGCGAGCGAGTATCGCTATCGGCATGTGGTGGTGCCGCCGAACACGCTGTTCGTGACACTGTCGCAGTCCGGCGAGACCGCCGACACGCTCGAGGCCCTGCGCATGGCCAGGGAGCTGGGCTACCTCGGCTCGCTGACTATCTGCAACAGTGCACACAGTTCGCTGGTGCGAGAGTCCGACCTCGTCATGATGACACAGGCGGGCCCGGAGATCGGCGTTGCGAGCACCAAGGCGTTCACCACGCAGCTGCTGTCGATATTGCTGGTCACACTGATGATGGCAAAGCATCGCGGCCTCGCGGTAGAACGAGAGCGAGAATTCGTCGCGAATCTGACCCATGCCGCGGCGGCCTCGGATCTCGCGCTAAAGATGAGCGACCAGCTGCGGGAACTGGCCAAGGACTTCGCCGACAAGCAACACACACTGTTTTTGGGCCGTGGGCCGATGTGGCCGATCGCGATGGAAGGCGCCCTGAAACTCAAGGAGATTTCCTACATCCATGCCGAGGCGTATGCGGCCGGTGAGCTCAAACACGGCCCGCTGGCGCTGATCGACAATGAAATGCCGGTCGTCGTCGTGGCGCCGAACAACGAATTACTGGACAAGCTGAAGTCCAATATGCAGGTGGTTCGTGCGCGCGGCGGTCAGCTCTACGTGTTCGCGGACAAGGAAACCGGCATCAAGAGCGAGCCGGGTATGAAAGTCATCGCGATGCCGCATGCGGATCGCCTTATCGCGCCGATCGTCTACACGGTACCGCTGCAACTACTCGCGTATCACGTAGCCGTGCTCAAAGGTACCGATGTCGACCAGCCGAGGAATCTCGCGAAGTCCGTTACGGTTGAGTAGCAGTCTGCGTCTCGGGTTGGCGCTGATCCTGACACCTAAACTCCGTCATAAAACAATTAACTCGGTATTGACAAGTTAACTCGTAGACGTGGGCCGACGCTACCTAATACACCCCTTATCGCCCGACTTCTCGACCAGAGCGCCCACTCCGACTACCGTCCTGGATTGGACGTCGCGCTGAATACCCACTTTTTGGCGCCAAGAGAGTTAACTTGTATGGTTACTTCCTGAGAATAATTCTGCCTTCCGGGAGCTTCTTAGAGCGGGTAATGATCTTCCCCCACGGTACCGGACACCGAGTTAAGAATCATATAATGAAAGTGATTCAATACGAGGTGTTAGATGAAAAAGCAACGAAGAAGCCACAGTCGGGAATTCAAACAAGAAGCGGTGGCGCTGGTGGTGGAACAGGGCTACAGCTGTGCAGAGGCGGGCCGCAGTTTAGGCGTGAAAGGTGCGTTGATTGGTCGCTGGAAACGGCAGTTGGAAGACGATACGTCTGAGTCATTTCCGGGTAAAGGAAAACGCACAGCGGAGCAGCAGCGCATTCACGAGTTGGAGGCTGAGAACCGCCGGCTGCGAATGGAAAAAGAAATCCTAAAAAAAGCCACGGCCTTCTTTGTCAAGGAAAACTCATGAGGTATCGATTTATCGATACGCATAAGAAGGCCTGGCCGGTCAATCTCATGTGCGGGGTTCTGGAGGTGTCCAGGAGCGGTTTTTATCACTGGAGGACGCGTGTGCCGAGCCAGCAAGAGTGCTCGACCAGGGAACTGGATAGCCGCATCCGCCTGCTCTTCGCCCGCCACAAGCAACGCTATGGAGCGCCTCGGATTACAGACGACCTGCACGATGAGGGCGTTGCCTGCAGCGAGAACCGCATTGCCCGAAGAATGCGGGTACTGGGCCTGAGGGCGATCCAGGCGAAGAAGTTCAAGGTCACGACCGACTCGAATCACTCGAAGCCAGTGGCGCCCGATCTAATCGAGCAGGATTTTACCGCTGAGGTGCCGAATGAGACGTGGGTCAGCGACATCAGTTACGTCTGGACCGACGAGGGCTGGTTGTATCTCGCGGTGGTGATGGACCTGTATTCACGAGCCATCGTGGGCTGGTCGATGAACCGGCGCATGACGCAACAACTGGTCTGTGATGCACTGACCATGGCCTTGTTTCGCCGCCACTTTCCGAAGGGAACGATCATTCACTCTGATC
This sequence comes from uncultured Woeseiaceae bacterium, assembly GCA_964533065.1. Classification (GTDB taxonomy): domain Bacteria; phylum Pseudomonadota; class Gammaproteobacteria; order Steroidobacterales; family Woeseiaceae; genus UBA1847. The sequence continues at coordinate 7,343 of CAZHLE010000079.1, forward strand.
GTGGCAGCCAGTATTGTTCCAAGCGATATCAGCGACTAATCAAAAACAACGGTCTGCGCTGCAGCATGGGACGCAAGGCCAACTGCTACGACAACGCCGCAATGGAAAGTTTTTTCCATACGCTGAAAGTCGAGCTGGTTCATCGTGAGCGATATCCGACTCGGCGCATGGCTAAATCGAAAATATTCGAATACATTGAAACGTATTACAATCGGCAGAGAAAACATTCCGCAATCGGATATAAAATACCGATGCAGTTTGAGCAGGCAGCTTAACCCCGTGTCCGAAGTCGTGGGGGAAGATCAAGCATCAAGTGCCTGCCGTTATGCTTCATTGCCCCATGCATCTTTATCAATATGCAAGTGGCGATGCACCGAAGGCGTGGTGGGACTTTACCGGCGCTGTTTCATACGTTCACGAGAAGGAAAATCATCCAAATACCCCTTCCGTCACGATCGAGGTTCTGGAGCCGCAACACCCGATCATGCAGAACTATCCTCGTACTTGGCACACGCCCCCCGCAGGCGAGTTATATCTGATCGTTGATTTGCATGATAATGCCACTCCGTTATCTCAGGCCTATTCGGTGGAGACAGGAGCCTTTACTGAAACAGCTTGGACACACGAACACCAAGGCGTTCGGGTTTTCGCCAGTACAATTGGGCATCATAATGCTGAGATGGGCTCGGATGTGAATTTGAATCTTATTGCATCGGGCGTGCTCTGGGCAGCGGGAAAACTTGAAGACGATGGGTCGCCAGCCCCGGGATATGAAGGAGAACGTGGACTTGGGTGGATCTCTCTCTGGGACGATACGCTGAACGGTTGGCTTGAAAGCGGCGGTGTCCTGGATTGGACGTCGGCTACGTGGTATGGCAGAGATGGTATAGAACGGATGAACTTGTCGACCGCCTATAATACCCGGGCGGGAGAATCATTCCGACTTGACGACGACACCCTGATTGTCGAGGGAGATCAAAGAAATCTGTTCTATGACGGCCGGATTGCTGGCGGGTATTTCAAAAATTTTGAATTCAAGGTTGACGTTTACACCCATCCTGGTTCGGCTTCAGGGATTTATTTTCATACTCATTACGAAGAGGAGGGAACTCCTGCCTTTGGTTATGAAGCTCAGATCAATGCCAGCCGGGCCGGTGAGAGCAAGACCGGAAGCCTGGTTGGGGCAAGCGAGGTGAAGACTGCCGCACACCGCGATAACGAATGGTTTAGCTACTACATCAGGGTTGATGGCAAAAAAGTAACGGTAAAAGTGAATGGTAAGACAGTCAACGAATTTACCGAACCTGCAAATGTAGATGGACCGGCCAGTCTCCGCCACGGCACGATCGGCCTGGAGTCCGTGGGCTCCGACAGCCGTGTTCACTTTCGGAATGCGATGATTCGTCTATTGCCGGATTAATAATTAGAGAAAGTTATATGCGGCTATTGTTATTCTGAAGAAGTCGAAGTGTCCGAAAAGCAAGAAATTTCAGATACTTAAAGAAGCCGCTCCCGGTGCACCCGCACCGGGAGCGGCTTAACTTCGTATCAGAAATTGCAGATTGCGGCGTAACCACTACTTCCGAACTTTGCTAAAAATGGGGGAGTTACCCGGCCGAAGCGGGGAAAGCACAAAGTGGCAACACTGAACATGTTGGACTGGTTGGTAATCGGCGTCTATTTTCTGATTCTGCTGGTTGTTGTCGTTTCTGTAACGCGCCGTCAAACCACCACAACGGACTACTTCCTTGCAGGTCGGAACGTTGGTTTTTTCGCAATTGGCGGCTCGATTTTCGCGTCGAATATCGGTTCCGAACACATCGTGGGGCTTGCCGGGCAGGGAGCATCAACCGGCCTCGCCATGGCGCACTACGAACTGCACGCCTGGATCGTCGTGTTACTGGCGTGGGTTTTCGTACCGTTCTATTACAATTCGAAGATCTTCACGATGCCGGAATTTCTCGAGCGTCGCTTCGGCCCACGGCCCCGCTGGATTTTGTCGCTCGTGTCATTGGCAGCCTACGTGCTTACCAAGGTCTCGGTAACCGTCTATGCCGGCGCACTCGTGTTCAGTACGCTGTTGCCGGATACGTTTGGTGGCCCCCAGAACGCCTTTTGGTTCGGCGCTATTGCTACAGTAGTCCTGACCGGAATGTATACCGTTGCCGGCGGATTGCGTGCGGTCTTGTACACCGACTCGTTTCAGGCGATTGTCCTGCTGATTGGGTCTATTGCGATTACGTATTTCGGCCTGGACCGACTTGGCGGGTGGAGCGAGCTGCGCAGTTTCGCGAGTGAAAATGTCGCGCAGTACGCATTGTGGCGACCATTGTCCGATCCGGATTTTCCCTGGCTCGGTATTCTAATCGCGTCGCCCATCGTCGGTATCTGGTACTGGTGTACGGATCAGTACATCGTACAGCGGACGCTCGCGGCCAAAGATCTGAAAACTGCGAGACGTGGCGCACTGTGGGGTGCTTTCCTCAAAGTCTGGCCAGTATTGGTCTTTCTGGTGCCGGGCTTGATTGGCGCCGCACTGAATTCTAAAGGTCTGTTGGTTATGCCGACCAAAGCGGATGGAGCGCTCTCGGGCGATCAGGTGTTTCCAACGATGGTCGCGTCGCTTCTTCCTGAGGGTCTACGTGGCTTGGTCGTCGCAGGCATGATGGCTGCGCTTATGAGTTCGTTGTCGTCGCTGTTCAACTCGACTGCAACTCTGTTTACGGTGGACATCTACGACAAGCTGCGGCCAGGTGCGAGCGAAGTTCAGCTCGTCACAATTGGTCGAATCGCGACGTTCATCGTCGTCATACTCGGCCTTGCCTGGATTCCCATCATGCCGATGATTTCCAAAGGAGGCCTGTATCAATACCTGCAGAGCGTTCAGGGCTATCTCGCGCCACCGATTACTGCAGTTTTCCTGCTTGGCATCTTCAATAGCCGGGTCAACAACCGAGGTGCAGTATGGGGCCTGGGACTCGGATTCGCACTGGGCATGGCAAAACTCATCATCCAGGCATTCTTCGGTGCCGGAAAACTCGAAACCCCGGCGATACTGGCAGCAATAGGTGATTTCAATTTCCTGTATTTCTCGGGTGTGCTACTACTAATTTGCGTCGTGACAATCGTCGTCGCATCGCACACCGCCGCGCGTCCAGATCCGGAACGCATCAAGGGTCTGACTTTCGATTCCATTGACCGCGCAGCCGTGCGCGAAACCTGGGACGCCAAAGACATTTTCGCAACTGTTGTGGTGCTCGGGTTGGTGGCAGCCATCTACCTCTATTTCTCTTTTTGGCTTTCCTAGCGCTGCAAGAGTTCGTGTTTAGCAAATGATTGCGGACTTCGAAATCCGCTCTTACGGACTTCCCTGAAGCTATTGAGCGATCGTGTAATTCATTTTTTTGCCCTTCGACCTGTATAAGAGTCCCGAGCCGAGGATGCTTTTCTGATCCTGGTGGCTTCCTCGGCGAACCGGCGCTAGTTCTGTCATTGCGCGATGAGCGGCCGCAAGTTTCGCAGTACTGCCTTGATGCTCGCGGCGTGCTCGCTGCCCATGCGCAACAGCAATTTCTGACCGCTCGACAATGCTTCGAGCTCGGGGTCAGCGAACTCGTACAGCACGTGCGGCTGCACAACGAGGATCGGTTCCACCGGTGTCGGCGTCAACAACAGGTGGTCAATGACCTCCACCACGCGATCGTTGAAGTAGGCGTTCGGGTAGCCGAGGCGCTCGTAGGATTCCTGCATCAGCGGGTAGAAGCGTCGATAGCTTGCGACTATGGCGGCCGGATCGGCACTGCTGATGAGGCCAACCAGCAGATCGTAACGACGGTAGTTTCCCGGGTTGATTGAGAACTGTTCCTTATCATCCGTTGCGTCCGCCACGAAAGCGCCCTGCAATTTGTTAACTGGCCGGATTTTCTCAGGTACGTGCTTGCGCGGCAGGTTGTCTACGGTGGCGACGAACTTGTCGATCAGCGCGTCATTCACGAGCACAGGCCGCAGGCCGCTTCCGAACGTATCGACGAGCGATAGCAAAAAGTAACTGTCACTGTCGTCCAGATCCGGCAAGGGTACGAGATTGCCGTCGAGGCCGTCGACGGGTTCGATCGGCAGCAGGGGATGCATTGGCCCGCTCGGCAGAGGATCTTCGACGACGACGGGGTCAGTCTGCGTCGGCGCCGGCGCGTCAGTCAGCCCGAGGTCCTCGCGCAAGTACCAGAGCACTCCGCCAACAATGACCAGAAAAGCAAGGAAAATCAGCAACTTAATGTCAGGGTCTTTCACGAAGGTTTCTCAAGCCAATACTCAGAAAGGATCAATGATGATGCTCCCA
>CAZHLE010000080.1:0-11603 GCA_964533065.1 uncultured Woeseiaceae bacterium
GGTGCTGGCCTGGAGCGCGGCGGCCATCTTGCGGGCGTGCATCGGGTGGACGCGCATGTCGTTCTCGCCGGCGGTAATCAACGCCGCCGGGTATGCCGTCCCGGGCTGGATGTTCTGGTAGGGCGAATAGGCGCGGATGAACGCGAATTGCGCGGCGTCCTCGGACGAGCCGTACTCCGGGACCCAGTAGCGCGCCATCAGGAAGTGCTGGAAGCGCAGCATGTCCAGCAACGGCACGCTGATACTCACGGCACTGAACAGGTCCGGACGCTGAACCATGGCCACGCCCGTCAGGAGGCCACCGTTCGACCCGCCGTGGATGCCGAGGTTCTGCGGGCGCGTGTAGCCTTCCTCGATGAGGAATTCCGCCGCCGCGATGAAGTCGTCGAAGACATTCTGCTTCTGTTCGAGCATGCCGGCGCGGTGCCATTCGCGCCCGAATTCACCACCCCCTCGCAGGTTGGCGATGGCATACACACCACCGGCTTCCAGCCAGGGGAACAGGTTCGCACTGAACGAGGGGTTCATCGAGATGTTGAACCCGCCATAACCGTAGAGGATGGTCGGGCGCTGCCTGTCAAGCTTCAGGCCCTTGCGATGGATGATGAACATGGGCACGCGCGTGACATCCCGGGATTCATACCAGACCTGCTTCACCTCGACGAGGGACGGGTCCACCGGGACGTCAGGCCGCGCCCAGAGCGTCCGTCCGCCCCGCCGCAGGTCGGACCGGTAGATGGAACGCGGCTCATTGAAACTGGTGTACGCATAGAAGATCTCACTCCGATCGCTCTCGGTCGCCACCGAGACCGACCCGATGCCGGGCAGCTCGAGCGCGCCCTGTGAGCGCCCGCGCAGGTCGAATACCTCGACCTGGTTGTAGGCATCGCGCTGCCAGGTGACGACCAGGCGGTCGCGCGCAATCGACACGCTGTCGAGAACCGCGTCGGCGCGCTCCGCGACGACCACGCGCCAATGCTCCGGTGCAGGCCGGCGGAGGTCCACCGCGATGACCTGGCCATTGGGTGCACCGATGGTGGTCTGGATGTACAGCGTGTCGCCCACGACCTCACCTAAGGCGGTCCCCTCCTCGCCGGCGAAGATGTCCTGTCGGACCATCTCGCCCGTGCGCTGCCAGTGGCGGAAGTCGTAGAACCAGAGATCGTTCGAGCTGGTCGAGGTGTAGTACCCGAGTTGCATCCAGCGTGCGTTCTTGTCCAGGGTCGCGAACGGGCCCCAGGTCGTCGCCAGGGGACCCTCGCGGTATTGCTCGAACAAGAGGGGGTCCTGGCTGTGGTGCTCACCGAGCATGTGCAGCTTGATCTGCCCTGAGTAGGGGTCGTCCAGCGAGCGCAGGCGGCGGTACAGTAACCCATCGTCGCCCGGGAGCCAGTGGACCCCGTTGACCTTGCCGGGGATCTCCTCGGAGAGCCTGCGGCCATCACGCGTCCGCAGGACATACAGCGTGGAATTCTCATCGCCCGAACGGTAGGTACCGAATGCCACCAGCGCGCCGTCCTGGCTGGGCGTATACCAGGCCAGCGCGGTCAGTCCTTCTGTATCCAGTGTGTTGACGTTGAGGAGCACGCGCGGGGCACCGTCCGCACCGTCGCGGACATACAGCACCGGCTGCGCCTCGCCGCCCTTCTGCTCCGTGTAGAAGTGCAGGCGGCCACGCACCTGCGGCAGGCCGACCGTACCCACTTCCATCAGCGAGGTCATGCGTGCAGCCAATGCCACGCGGCCGGGAATCGTGTCGAGGACGCTGCGCGTGTAATCGTTCTGCGCCATGGACCAGGCGCTGACACGCGCGTCCAATTCCGGGTTCGCATCGACCTCAGGCGCCGCGCTACCCTCCAGCCACCGGTAGTTGTCGACGATTTCCACTCCGTGGTAGGTATCCACCACCGGTGTGACAGGGGTTTGCGGGGCGCCGGCAACGGCACCGAATCCGGCCAGCAGGCCGGCGAACAACGCGACGATTCTCATGGATCACCAAGCTCCCATACAGGTCGGACTTCCGCGAACAGGATACCCTACGGGAAGGAGTTGCTGGCTACGGGTGAGCTCGAACCACCGACCTCAGCATTATGAGGGCCACGACCCCGTGATCGAATGGCTCCTCACTCTCCGGGCTCAACATATCTCGCTCCTCTTGGACAAATGCAACCAATTGCCGCAACGATGCATCAAACACTACGAACAAAACGTAAACGAACCTGAATTCCCTTATGCAGTTTGTTTCGTTGTGACTGGCGGTGGCCTCGCGGCCACCGCTTTTTTTGTCACCACATTTCGCGCATACGGGCGGCCACATCAATATAGCTGTCAATGCGCGACCCCTTGCGGGCCAGTGCGCTTTCGTCGCGGCCATGGTAGCGACGCTGCATGCTGCCCAGCAGCCGGTCGGTCAGAAAGCGGCTGCGAGCTCCGTAGACGTGCTTGTCGCCGCCTTTACGTTGCTGTGTGACGTGATATTTAAGTGGCGCAATCAATGACAGGGATTGTTTTGCCCGCGTCATCGCTACGTACAGCAACCGGCGCTCCTCCTCGATCATATGCGGCTTGCCGGTGGCAAATTCAGAGGGAAAGTTTCCGTCCGATACATTGAGCAGGTAGACAGCCTCCCACTCCTGACCTTTGGCCGAATGTACGGTGGAGAGCACGAGGTAATCCTCATCGAGCAGGGGATCGCCGGTCAGGTCGCCGGCCGCACTGGGCGGATCCAGTGTCAGTTCGCTCAGGAACCGCTCGCGGGTCGGGTAACGGCCCGAGATCTGTTCGAGTTGCTCGAGATCGGCCTGGCGCGTTTCGATGCCATCATAAATCCGCTCGAGGTGTGGCTGATACCAGCGTCGCACCTGCCCCAGCTGTGACTGCCAGGCCTCATTGACCACGGCCTCCGCCGACAGGGCTTGCAGCAAGGCACAGAATGCCGGCCAGTCGGCGGCAGACGCAGCAGGCGGTCGAAACTCGCATAGTGATGAAAATCGGTAATCGCCAACGGCGAGGTGCTCGAAGCACCGTGATGCCGTGGACGGACCCATGCCGGGAAACAATTTGATAACCCGGAATGCCGCGATTTCATTTTTTGGATTTTCCGCCCACTTGAGAACCGACAACACGTCTTTTACGTGCCCGGCTTCGAGAAACTTGAGGCCACCGTATTTCACGTACGGAATGTTGCGTCGCACCAATTCGAGTTCGAGGCGGTCGCTATGGTGTGAACCGCGGAACAGCACCGCCTGATCCATAAGCCGCATACCCTTTTCTCGATTGTCCAGGATCGCTTCGACGACGTACTCCGCTTCCGCGTCTGCATCTTCAACTGTCACGTACTGCGGCCTGGCACCATCCTTACGCGTCGAATGCAGCTGCTTTTGATACTGCCGCGCGCTTTCGGCGATCAGTAAGTTCGCCGAATCCAGAATCGGCTGCGTCGATCGATAATTTTGCTGCAGCGACACAATCTCCGCAGCTGGGTTGAACTGATCTGCAAAGCCGAGAATGTTTTCGACTTCTGCCGCACGGAAAGAATAGATCGACTGCGCATCGTCACCGACGACGGTGACTCCATCACCTTGCGGTTTCAACGCGCGCAGGATCTCCGCCTGCACAATATTTGTGTCCTGGTACTCATCGACCAGCACATGATCGAACCAGGAGCCTATTTCGGCGGCAAATTCCGGCTCGGCCAGCAAGTGACTCCAGTACAACAGCAGATCGTCGTAATCGAGGACCTGGCTTTGCTGTTTGCGAGCAACGTACGCGCGAAACAGATCGCGCAGCTCGGTTTCCCAATCCCCGCACCAGGGAAAAACGTCCTGCAGCACATCCGGCAGTGCCTGTCGCGAATTCACGCAGCGCGAATAAATCGCGAGGCAGGTGTCTTTCTTTGGGAAGCGTCGCGACTTTTTCGACAACCCCAGGTTGTGGCGCGTAACGTCGATTATGTCGGCCGCATCGCCTCGATCAAGAATCGAGAAGCCCGGATCGAGCCCAAGGTTGGCCGCAAAACGCCGTAACAAACGATTCGCAATCGCGTGAAACGTACCCGACCAGGGCAGTACCCCGGCAGGCAGATTCGTGATCGAATGACGGCTGGCGTTCGAGGACATTACCTGGCGGACGATGGCATCGACGCGTCGGATCATCTCCTGCGCCGCGCGGCGCGTGAAGGTCAGCAGCAGGATTCGTTCCGGGCTGACGCCGGCTACGATCAGGTGTGCTACGCGGTGTGCGAGCGTCATGGTTTTACCGGTTCCGGCCCCGGCGATGACGAGCAATGGACCGGCGCGAAACTGCCTGGCCTGGTCGAGTGCGCCATATGCTGCAGCCTGCCGTTGCTCCGGGTTCAATTGGTCCAGATGGTTTTCAAGCCGTTCTGCTGCCTGCACGGTCTGCCTCCGGCACAAAGATCTGTATTTTTATACAGTACTGGACATGCTTACAAGTGTGCACCGATATCACCGTGCGTTGTGATGCTAGGATTCCCGCTCTTGCCAGAGGGATCCATGTTCAGAGTTTCGCTTTATTACAACGCCTACGCATCGGACGCGGTCAGGGAAATTCAACTACAGATTAACTGTGTGGTCGGAGCAGGCCTTGACTAGTACCGTCGTCATCGCGGGTGCGGGGCATGCGGCGGGCCAGCTCGTTGCCACGCTGAAGCAAAAACAATTCGCGGGCCGGATAGTACTGATCGGAGATGAGCCGTTCCTGCCCTACCAGCGGCCACCGCTTTCCAAGAAATATCTCGCCGGCGCGCTTGATACCGAGCGCCTGCATTTCAAACCGCCCTCGTTTTACGATGCAGCCAATATTGAGGTTCACCTGAGTACGCGCATCGAACGCATAGAGCCCGGCGACCGCGTGGTACACACCGATACCGGCAAATCATTCGCCTACGACAAGCTCGTGCTGGCACTGGGTTCGCGCGTGCGGCGCGTTGCGCTTGACAATGACGGACTGGCCGGAGTCCATTACCTGCGCAGTATCACGGATGTCGACAACATTCGCCGCGAAATCGCCCCAAGCCGAAAACTTGTCATCGTTGGGGCCGGCTATATCGGTCTCGAGGTTGCCGCGGTGTGCCGCGAGCTCGGCGTAACGGTGACCGTTGTCGAAATGGCTGATCGAGTCATGAGCCGCGTAGTAGCACCTGAGGTCTCGGCCTTCTTCCAGCAACAGCATGAACAACACGGCGTTGCATTTCTGCTTTCAACCGGACTCAAAGCGGTTCGTGGTGGGTCGCGGGTAACCGCGATCGAAACAGACAAAGGTGACGTGCTGCCGGCAGACTTCGTCATCATCGGCGCCGGGATCGTGCCAAACTGCGAACTCGCCGGGGACGCCGGGCTGGCCATTGATAACGGTATCGTGGTCAACGATCAGTGCCAAACCAGCGTCAGCGACATTTACGCTGTTGGTGACTGCACCTCGCACCCAAACGAGATTTACCAGCGCCGTATACGCCTTGAATCCGTGCACAATGCGCTCGAGCAGGCGAAGATCGCCGCCAGTAATATTTGCGGCGATACCCTGCACTATGCACAGGTACCCTGGTTCTGGTCTGACCAGTATGACCTGAAGCTGCAAATCGCCGGTTTGTCCGAGGGCTACGATCAGACGATCATGCGCGGTCGGACGACTGACAAAAAGTTTGCCTGTTGGTATCTCAGGGATAGCGAACTGATAGCAGTCGACGCGATTAACGCCCCGCGAGAATTCACGCACGCGAAAACGCTGATCGCGTCACGCGCAATCATTGATCCCGCGGCGCCGACAGATCTTCGCTAGTTAGTTAACGGGTTCGCTCGCGGTGCTGCAACTCGATCGAAATTTCACCGTTCACGCCCACCGGGCCTTCTGCCACTGAATAGGCCTTGGCGGAAAGTGCTTCAACCGCCTCTGAGTCCATGCCCGCGAACTGGCCGCTGCCACCGGCAACCCACGCTGTACCGAGCGCGCCCGGACCGTGCGTGATATTGCCAAGCCAGTTGCCTCGCCAGTTGTCGCCGGAACTTCGATACGCCGGCACAACGATGTCGCGGATGTAGTTCCAGTAGTTCTCTGACTGCTCAATGAACAGGCTGCCGCGTTCCGGCAGGTAGATGTGCCAGACGCTGTCGACCAGAATCTTGCCGTCAAGCAAGCTGGTACGTTCCGACACCGAGGAAAACTTGACGCCAAAACCGGCGGGTATACCGCGGCCATCGACCAGCCGTGTGACGAGCACTGAGGTCTGGCGCACAGTTGGTTCCCACAACTGCAGTACCTTGGCGGGATAGGGTGTAATTTGCGACTCGCCATCATTGGTGTAGATGAATGCATCGGTTGCGGTCGCGGAATAGCTCAAATGTACGACCGCGCTGTCCGTCACCGACAGTGGCGACAAGTTGTTGGATTCGACAAAAGGATTGTAATAAAGCGCGGCCGCAAAACCTGCTGCGCCGCACAACATGCCGATCAGTAAGGTGACGATAAACTTCACTGCGTTTGCCCCGCAGCAATCGATACAAACCGCGAGCGCAGCTCGATTCGGCCAGCCGGCGCATCATCCGCACCGCTGACATCGGCAATCCATTGTTCGCTGACCTCACCGTCCAGATCGGCGAATTCCTGGGTACCGGAGCGCAGAGTGCCGACGCGCAAGCCATCATCTGCCAGCGCTGGTTGCATCAACAGGTAAACCGATCCCCTGGCAGGCAGGTGCAATACCCACTCGACGAGGTCACCGGCGTCGTTGCTTGCTGCGATGCGGCTGGCCACACCGACAACCGCATCCTTGGCGTTTCGAATCTTGAACAACTCTGCGCGAGAATCCGCAAATAGCGCGTCATCCGGCCAGATCAGTCCGGCCGGCAGTGGTGCAGTCTGCGCCCGCGCACCAATCATTATGCGATCGGTGGGTATGTTGGCGTGGAAGACTTCTTCGGTACCGACGTTGGGTATCATGGTGATCAGCGATAACTCGCGCGCCTGGTCGACAACCGGGATGTAATAGAGCGCAGCGCCGGCAGCAGCGGCACCAAGCAATATTCCGGCGATGAACGTTTTGAACATTCTGAAGCTTCCAATCGGCCCGGACACGGGCTGCAAATATAGGCGTTGCCTGCGAAGTTTAGTTAAATTGCAGCAGTGGTCACACAGCGAACGCCGATTTTGTGACAGAACGCACAACAAACCTGCGGATTACGATGCCGAAACCGATTTGTCTTTGGTCCGGACCCAGAAACGTGTCGACTGCGCTGATGTACAGCTTCGCGCAGCGAAATGACGTACGCGTTGTCGATGAGCCGCTATATGGTCATTACCTGCGAATTTCCGGCGCTGACCACCCCGGTCGTGATGAAGTTCTGGCCAGCATGGATCTTGATGGCGACGCGGTCATCGCCGGCCTGCTGGAAAGCGCGTCACAGCAGCCTGCCACCCGTCTGTTCCTGAAAAACATGGCGCATCACCTGGTCGCGCTTGATCGCGACTTTCTCTGCCAGGTACACAATGTATTCCTGATTCGTGATCCACAAGAAATGCTGCCATCACTGCGTGTGCAATTACCGCACGCGACAGTCGCCGACACTGGCCTGCAGCAGCAATGGCAGCTGTATTGCGAACTGCTCAAAACCGGGCAGCAGCCGGTCATCCTGGACTCACGCGAACTTCTGCTCGACCCCGAAGGCGTGCTGCGCCGGCTGTGCGCAAAGATCGGCCTGCCGTTCCAGGGCGTGATGCTGAGGTGGCCGGCGGCGCCACTGGCCGAGGATGGCATCTGGGCCAGGCACTGGTATCACGCCGTACACCAGAGCACAGGATTTTCGGCGTATCAGCCAAAAAATGATTTCCCGCGCGAGCTTGAGTCGCTGTTGGCCGAATGCAAACCATGGTATGACAAACTCTTCGCGCACGCTTTGCGCGCATGACAAAGGAGCATGTCACTTGACGTTGCCCGACCCGCGCAATCGCGACATCCTTGTGTATGTCAACGGCTCGCTTTTTCCGCGTGCGAAGGCCAGGGTGTCGGTATTCGACAGTGTCGTGCAAGGTGGCGATGCTGTCTGGGAAGGCCTGCGCGTCTACCGTGGTCGCATTGCCGCGCTTGATGGCCATCTGCAACGCTTGCAGAATTCCGCGAAAGCGCTGGCGTTTGCCTCGGTGCCATCCAGCGATGTCATTCGCGATGCAATCTTCGACACCCTGGCGGCCAATGGCATGCGTGATGAAACGCATATCCGGCTAACCCTGACGCGCGGCGAAAAAATCACTTCGGGTATGAATCCGCGCTTTAACCAGTCGGGTTGCACTCTGATTGTGCTGGCGGAGTGGAAACCGCCGGTTTATTCGGATTCGGGCATTCGTGTGATTACGGCATCAACACGGCGCAATACGCCACAATGCCTGGACTCGAAGATTCATCACAACAATTTGCTGAACAACATTCTTGCCTCGATCGAGGCAAATGTCGCCGGCGTCGACAGCGCGATCATGCTGGACATCGACGGTTTTGTCGCCGAAACCAACGACACGAATCTTTTCATCGTACATGAGGGCGAAGTACTCACGCCGTTTGCTGATGCCTGCCTGCCAGGGCTGACACGTCGCATGGTACTGGACATCTGCGCCGACGAGGGCATCCCGGCGGGCGAGCGCCGATTATCAATGACGGAAGTCTATTCTGCAGACGAAGTCTTCACGTCCGGAACTATGGGTGAGCTAACGCCAATTCTGCAGGCGGACGGGCGGACCATCGGCAGCGGTCAACGCGGTGCGATGACGCGACGCTTGCAGAAACTGCATCGCGAGTACGCTTACGAGCACGGCACGCCACTGCCGGCTGCCTGATTTGAACGGAAGTACTGCGCCAGGTACTCATCGAGATTCTGGTCGTCGCCGGCTTCGATTGCCTTTTGTTTCTCTAACGACTCGCGAACCTCCTGCTCAAACATGGCCTGGCGCTCAGTGGTGAGCGGCGCAATCGACGCGAAATAGTCACGATGTACAACGGCCTGCTGCAAAGTGAAATCAAAAAAGCTGCATTTTTCGCTGTGTAGCTTGTCCAGCAGGCGAGCTGAAGGCGTCGCATCAGGATCCGCCAGCAGAGACTGCGCCAGCCACACCGCGTTCGCGTAGCATTCGCCACCCTCTTCCGAGTCGAACGCCGAGGCTACAGCCGCGACCTTGCCAAGTATCTCGCTGGCCCAGCTCTGCAATGCGACGGGCCTGCCATCGCGCTGCAGCCGGAATTCCGGGTCACGACCGCGCTTTGCTGTCAACGTCTGGTTGCGTCGGGTTTCATCCAGCGATCCGGCACATAGCGGCGGGCTGTCCTCGATCAGGCAGTAAATCAGGAACGCCTCGATGAAGCGCATCGTGTTCTGGTTGATGCCTGCCGGGTCATCGACCGCGATGTCGAGTGAACGAATCTCTACGTACTCGATACCACCGCGACGCAGCGCCGCGGTAGGCCGTTCGCCGCTCATCGCGACGCGCTTGGGGCGTATAGAGCTGTAATATTCGTTCTCGATTTGCAGCAGGTTGGCATTTAGCTGCCGGTATTTTCCGTCCACCTTGACGCCGATTTTTTCGTAAGCTGGCTCCAGGGTCGCTACTGCGGCACTCAAATCGTGTACGTATTCGTCGAGACTGTTCAGTGAAATATTCAGCTGCGCCTGGTTCTGGTTGCTATAGCCAAGATCACTCATGCGCAGCGAAGTACCGAATGGCTCATACAGGGTCTCGGCATTCAGTGCCGACATTCCGGTCGAGAGATTTCCAGCAAATGATTTGCACATTGCCGGCGACGCTCCGAACAGGTACAGCACCAGCCAGCCGAAACGTCGAAAATTGCGCACCAGTCCCAGGTATTGCTCGGATCTGAATTCATCGTCGCTTTGCGTGCTGCCAATTGCGTCGCGATAGACCGGCCAGAAGCTTTTCGGTGGTGAATAATTGAAATGCACGCCAGCGATCGTTTGCATACGGCGGCCATACCGGTAACCGAGGCCACGACGGTAGATGGTTTTCATTTGGCCGACATTTGAGTTTCCATAACGCGCCAGCGGTATTTCAGCATCCGCTGGAATTCGGCACGGCATGCTGGCCGTCCATATCAATTCGTCGCACAGATTCCGGTAGGCAAACTGGTGAACGTCGCAAAGGAACTGTTGGGCTTCCCACGTGCTGTGGAACGCCGGCGTAATGAATTCGAGCAGCGCTTCGGAAAAATCCGTCGTTATAAAGCTGTTCGTCAAAGCCGACCCGAACGCAGGCGGGTGGCCGGTTTGCGCCAGGTCACCGCGTGCGTCGATGCGCAGTGACTCTTTCTCGATGCCCTTGAGTCCACCCGCAATTGCGCCGCGGCCACCGCGGATCAGCGCATCGAATCGCTTGTCGAAACCTTTGCTCATCATTGCTCTCGAACGGTCACGACTCGCCGCGAATGCGATTCCTGTAAACCGGTATGCTTTTTTACCATAAGCGCCGGCGATTCGCGCCTCCCAACTGCGCTACAATGGGCCGCACCGGACCATGAATATTCTTCGCCACAAGACTGTATCGATAGCGACCATCCTGGCTGCAGCTTTGCTGTTCGCCGAGCCAGCCGCGGCATTTCGTTGTGGCAGCAATCTAATCAAGGATGGTATGCACGAAGCGCAGGTTGTCGCAAAATGCGGCCAGCCGACTACGGTACGCGATCTTGGAGTTGCGCTACGCGGTTATGACTACGTATACGGTCGATACCTCGGGCCAGGATGGACCGGATACACGCGACCCGGTTACAGCGGTTTCGTGCAGGAAGTTGTCATCACTGAATACGTCTACAACTTTGGGCCGAGAAAGCTGATGCGGCGATTGTTGTTTGAGGGCGGCGTGCTGGTGACGATTGAGACCATCGGCTATGGATACCGCGAATAGCGCGATTTACCGTTCAGCAGCTACCATGCGTGCTGACTCAACCCTTTCTCCTGGAGCAAGCTACGTATGAACGATTCCAAATCGCGCCGACTGCGCGACCGGACTTCCGGCCCCGCGACCCTGATCAGCGATGGCTGCAAGATTGCCGGCGTAATTACCGGTTCGGGCGATTTTTTGATCAGCGGCGAAGTCGAGGGTGACTGCGATCTGGCAGGCACTGTGACCCTGGCCAGGACCGGCCTTTGGACCGGGACGATCAAGGCGGGCAACGTCATTGTTGCCGGTCATGTCGAAGGCGACATTGTCGCCTTGGGCAGAGTCGAGATCATGGACACAGCGAAAATTTCCGGCACGGTGACTGGTGAAGCGATTGCCGTTGCGGAAGGCGCCGTTGTCGAAGGCGTGATGCGGACCACGGGCCGATCCGACCCACAGGAATTTGTTGAAAAGCGCGAGCGTGAGTGATCGACGGTACTTACCGTATATGATCTACTGCGCCCATATATGGGGATCTTTGAGCGAATCCGGCACTTTTTCTGCTCCATCTCGGAAACAAGCGCGACTCCCGCCGGGCCGATGGTAAGCTTTTGATCAACCGGCCAAATCAAAACAATAACAATGATGATCGGTAACAGAATTCCGCGGTATTTACTCCATGGCCTGGCACTCGGCGTCGGCGTCGGCGCCGT
>CAZHLE010000081.1:0-561 GCA_964533065.1 uncultured Woeseiaceae bacterium
CGGTAACACCTGCCAGCACTGGAACATACGGACGCGCATCGCGTTGTACCTGATCGACCAGTGGATGGTTTGCCAGTGCGACGACCAGATCAGCTCGCGATGCGTAGCTTGTTCTGGGTAAGCCCCCCACGATATCGAATAATTCAATATTGTGGGGAAGCCCGGCCAGCGGCAATGCGACCATGGGCACGAACATCGCCGACCAGCGCCGCACCCACGGTACGCCCGTTGCGCTCGGATGTTTGAATCGCAATCACACCTTGCCCGCCGCGGCCCTGCAACGGGAAATCTTCGATCGCGGTACGCTTGCCGTAGCCATTTTCGGTAGCCGTCAGGAGCAGCCCTTCGCGAACGCTCGCCAGCGCGATCACTTCATGCCCGACCGCCAGCTTGATGCCGCGCACGCCGGCCGCACCGCGTCCCATTGGCCGGACGTGCTCCTCGGAGAAGCGGATACCCTTGCCGGAACTCGCCACCAGCAGGATTTCAGCCTCGCCATCGGTGAGGGCCACATCCACGAGCTCATCGTCACGCAGATCGATGGCAATGATGCCGCTCGAT
>CAZHLE010000081.1:571-2347 GCA_964533065.1 uncultured Woeseiaceae bacterium
CGATCTCGGCCGCGAAAACTGGCTCAAAGGCGTCTTTTTGACGGTTCCGCCGGAAGTCGCCATGAATACGAAGCTGCCTTCGGCGTATTCCTGGATCGGCAGGACTGCGTTGATGCGCTCACCCTCATCGAGCGGCAGCAGGTTGATGATGGGCTTTCCGCGTGAGCCGCGACTGGCCTGCGGCACCTGGTAGACCTTGAGCCAATACACCTTGCCATGACTGGAGAAGCACAAAATCGTGTCATGCGTATTAGCAATGAACAGCTTGTCGATAAAATCTTCGTCCTTGACCTTGGTCGCCGACCTGCCCCGACCGCCGCGCTTTTGCGCCTGGTAGACGTCGATCGGCTGCGCCTTGGCATAGCCACCGTGTGACAGGGTGACCACGACCTCCTCATTCGTTATCAGGTCTTCGATACCAAGGTCGCTGTGGTCCTGGACGATTTCCGTACGCCGCGCATCACCGAACGCCTGCCGTACCTCGCCGAGTTCGTCGCGGATCACCTGCAGCAACAGGTCGGGGGCACCCAAAATGTCTGAAAACACTTTAATATTACCTAGTATTTCCTTGTATTCATTAATTATTTTGTCCTGTTCCAGGCCAGTCAGGCGATGCAGCCTCAGGTCGAGAATGGCCTGTGCCTGAACCGCCGAGAGACGATACTGGCCATCACTAAGGCCGAAACCGTCCTCGAGCCCGTCGGGACGAGTGTCCGTTTTGCCGGCGGCCGCCAGCATCGCGCTGACCGAGCCGGGCAGCCAGGTTCTCGCCATCAAGGCGTCCTTCGCTTCCGCCGGCCCTGGGGATGCCTTGATCAGCGCAATAACGTCGTCGATATTCGCCAACGCGACCGCCTGACCTTCCAGCAGGTGAGCGCGATCCCGCGCCTTGCGCAGGTCAAAAATCGTGCGCCGAGTGACCACTTCGCGTCGATGGCTGACAAAAGCTTCCAGGATTTGCTTCAGGCCGAGCAGCTTTGGCTGGCCGCCCAGCAAGGCGACCATATTGATGCCAAAGACACTCTGCATGGGCGTTTGCTTGTAGAGGTTGTTCAGCACCACGTCCGAGATCTCGCCTTTGCGAAGTTCGATCACAATGCGCATGCCATCCTTGTCGGACTCATCGCGCAATTCGCTGATTCCCTCGAGCCGCTTGTCGCGGACCAATTCGGCAATCTTTTCGATCAGGCGTGCTTTATTGACCTGGAACGGCAGCTCCGTAACGATAATCGCTTCCCGCCCTGCCTTGCCGACTTCCTCGATGTGGGTCCTGGCCCGCACATAGACGCGACCTCGTCCGGTGGCATACGCGGCGTAAATACCCTGCGCGCCATTGATGATGCCGGCTGTCGGAAAATCCGGCCCCGGCAGGTGTTGCATCAGGCCGGCCACGTCAATCGCCGGGTTATCGATCAGCGCCAGGGTGGCATCGACCACTTCGCTAAGGTTATGTGGCGGAATGTTGGTCGCCATGCCAACAGCGATGCCTGAAGAGCCGTTGACCAGCAAATTCGGTATACGGGTCGGCATGACGGATGGCTCAGACTCGGAGCCATCGTAATTTTCGACGAAATCGACTGTTTCCTTCTCGATGTCGGCCAGCAATTCATGTGCGATTTTCGACATGCGTACTTCGGTGTAACGCATGGCGGCCGGCGCATCGCCATCGACCGAGCCAAAGTTACCCTGGCCATCAACAAGCAGCGCCCGCATCGAGAACGGCTGTGCCATGCGCACGATCGTGTCGTAAACGGCCGTATCGCCGTGCGGGTGGTA
>CAZHLE010000081.1:2357-11565 GCA_964533065.1 uncultured Woeseiaceae bacterium
CGACGCGAGCCGATTTCTTGTAAGGCTTGTTATAGTCGTTGCCCAGCTCCCGCATCGCGTGCAGCACGCGCCGGTGAACCGGTTTCAGGCCGTCACGTGCGTCCGGCAGGGCACGCCCGACAATCACGCTCATCGCGTAGTCGAGATAGGATTGCTGCATCTCCTCTTCGAGGCTTACGGTCAACAATTCCTGGGCCACTTCAGCCATAAATACTCACAATCTCAGCGCAGTTCCGGTCATCGACTGGAACGGAGTTACGTAAAAAGACGTTGGATTTGTTAAAAAAATCTGTGTTTTGCCGGGCTCGATTCGGCGCCTTTTCGAGGCCCGCATCAAGGCCGGAATTCTACCACAGCAATCCCGGATTCGCAGTCCTTGGCCGGCATTTAATTTGGCCTGCAAAGCACGTGGTGACTGGCGTCCAGGCCTGTATACTGAGCACCGAATTAACACTCTTGATCGCGTGGAATCGAATTGATCACCGCAGCACAAGCCGGACAAAATGTCGACCCTGCCGAGGTCGCCAAATTCGATGCTCTCGCCTCTCGCTGGTGGGACCCGGATGGCGAGTTTCGTCCGCTGCATGAGATCAACCCGCTGCGGCTGGACTGGATTCGCCAACACGTCGGCCTGGAGGGTGCCAAGGTTTTGGATATCGGTTGCGGCGGCGGAATCCTGGCTGAATCACTGTCGCAGTGCGGTGCTGGCGTAACCGGAATTGACATGGCCGAGGGGCCGCTTGCCGTTGCGCGCCTCCACCAGATTGAGTCCGGGGCAGTGGTCGACTACCGGCGTATGACCGCGGAAGAGATTGCCGCCAGCGAGCCAGGCCAGTACGACGTCGTCACCTGCCTCGAAATGCTCGAGCATGTACCCGGGCCCGCAGGCGTTGTTTTATCCGTCCACGATTTGCTGCGACCGGGCGGCCATGCTTTTTTTTCAACCATCAATCGCAATCCGAAGTCGTTCATGCTAGCGATCGTCGGCGCGGAGTACCTGCTCAGGCTGCTGCCTGCCGGAACGCATGAATACCGGAAGTTTATTCGACCATCGGAGCTCGACGCCTGGGCCCGTTCCTCAGGCCTGCAACTCGTTGCCAGCATCGGCATGCACTACAACCCGCTGAGCCGCGAATACTCGCTTGGGCCTGGCCTCGACGTGAACTACCTTATGTACTACCGCCGACCCGATACCGAGTAATCCATTGACGCAACTATTCAACGGCGATGCGAAAGCCGTATTTTTCGATCTCGATGGCACGCTGGTGGACACGGCTCCGGACATGGTCAGCGCATTGCACGACTTGCAGGTCGCACATGGCGTGACGCCGGTTCATTACGAACTCGGCCGGTCCCATGTTTCAAACGGCGCACTCGGACTCTTGCAGCTCGCGTTTCCCGGGCTTGCGATCACACCGACGAGCCCGCTGCTGTGCGAGTATATTGACCTCTACGCCGCGAGAGTTTGCCAAAAGTCGAGCTTATTCGCCGGCCTCGAGGTCCTTCTCGAGCGTCTCGACAAAGCATCTCTGCCCTGGGGCGTTGTCACCAACAAGCCCGCACACCTGACTGACCCGATCATGGCGGCGCTGGGCTTGTCGGCGCGTAGCGTCTGCACCATCAGCGGTGACACCTTGCCGACGCGTAAACCGGACCCGGCGCAGTTGCTGCATGCCTGCCAAATAGCTTCCGTCGCGCCCGCGGACAGTATTTATGTCGGCGACGCGGCACGCGACATAGAAGCCGGCAGCCGCGCCGGCATGGCAACCGTCGCAGCCACCTACGGTTATGTCGTCAGCTCCGACGATCCGCGAAACTGGGGTGCCGACGAATACGCAAGCAATCCGGCAGAACTTAGCCAAATACTGCTTAAAGCGGTTAATCTTCGGGCACGATGACCGCAATTGACATGACCGCACCCCTCATTCAGATCGGCGTGCCCGCGATGCTGCTAGGACTTTTTCTGGGCTCGCTCATCACATGGCTGATTGCTGCCCGCCGGCAGGCAAGACTCGAAGCCATCGTCAGCAGCCAGGAATCCTTGCAACGCGAACGCGAAATGGCCTTTGAGACGGCCCGGGCGCAACTCACCACTGCGTTCACAGATCTTGCGAACCAGTCCCTCAAATCGAACAGCGAGCACTTCCTGCGCCTTGCCGAGCAAAACCTTGGCGCGCATCAGGACAAGGCGAAGCGTGATCTGGGTGATCGTGAGAAGGCCATTGAGGATCTCGTCAAACCGATCCGGGACGCTTTACAAGCCTCGCAAAAGCAGATCGGTGAACTTGAAAAGGCTCGCAGCGAGGCCTACGGCGGCATAAAAGCCCAGCTCGAGAGCATGCGGCTGAACCAGCAATCCCTGACCCAGGAAACTCAAAACCTCGTCAAGGCACTTCGCCGGCCGGAGGTTCGCGGGCGTTGGGGCGAGATAACCCTGCGCCGGCTCGTCGAACTTGCGGGTATGGTTGAGCACTGCGATTTTCAAGAGCAGGTGCATAGCACGAGCAATGACCAGGTGATTCGGCCCGACATGGTCGTGCGAATGCCGAATCAGCGGGACCTAGTGGTGGACGTCAAAACGCCACTGGATGCGTATCTCGATGCGATCGAGGCGAAAGACGATGCACAGCGCCAGCTGGGCCTCGAACGTCACGCGCGCAACGTACGCGAACACATTCGGAAATTATCCAGCAAAGGCTACTGGGCGCAGTTTACGAACAGCCCGGAGTTCGTGATCCTGTTTATTCCGGGTGATCAGTTCCTGAGCGCGGCTCTGAATGAGGACCCAGACCTGATTGAAAGCGCCCTGTCGCAACAGATCATTCTGGCCACGCCGACCAGCTTTATCGCCCTGCTGAAGGCGGTTGCCTACGGCTGGCGCCAGCTGGCTCTGGCGGACAACGCGCAGGAAATCCGTCTGCTTGCCGAGGACCTCTATGGGCGCCTCGCAACGTTTGTGACGCACATGAACAAGGTCGGCAAGCAGCTCGCGGGTAGCGTGGAGAATTACAATCGAGCCGTTGGTTCGCTGGAACGCAACGTATTGCCCGGCGCCCGAAAATTCGTCGAGCTCGGCATCCATCCAAAGAAAGCAATCGAGAAGCTCGAAACCCTGGACCCGGTGCCGCGCACGATGATCGAAGTTGCAGGCGATGACGACGAGATCAAGGAAGCGCATTGAAAATCGAGCCGCAATCGTATGTCGCGCCGCCGGACCTGCTGCGCGATCGAATTATCCTGATCACAGGAGCAAGTGACGGCATCGGACGTGCCCTTGCCCTGCGCACCGCTGCGCTTGGGGCCCAGATTATCCTGCATGGGCGGAACATCAAAAAGCTGGAAAAAGTCTACGATGAGATTGAGGCTCTTGAAGCCGCGCCTCGACCCTCTATTGCGGTCGTCGATCTTGCGTCCGCGAACAGCGTCGCCTACGAATCCCTGGCCGATAATCTCGCCGGGGAGTTCGGCCGCCTCGATGGCCTGGTGCACAACGCCGCTATCGTCGGTGACCGTTTCGCGATCGCCCAGTACGATGCAGTGCAGTGGCAGCGTGTCTTGCATGTCAATGTGA
This sequence comes from uncultured Woeseiaceae bacterium, assembly GCA_964533065.1. Lineage (GTDB taxonomy): Bacteria > Pseudomonadota > Gammaproteobacteria > Steroidobacterales > Woeseiaceae > UBA1847. Next base: position 5,929 of record CAZHLE010000081.1, read on the forward strand.
CGGCGGCATTCGCCCTCACCCAGGTGCTGCTGCCGATGTTGCAGCAGGCCGCGGATCCTTCGATCATTTTTACGAGCAGCAGCGTCGGTCGAGTTGGACGCGCATTCTGGGGCGCCTACGCGGTTTCCAAGTTTGCGACCGAGGGTCTGTCACAAGTCCTCGCCGACGAGCATCGCGAGGGCAAGCTGCGCGTGAATTGCATCAATCCGGGTGCGACCCGCACCGGCATGCGGCTGGAGGCTTTTCCGGCAGAAGATCGGGGCCTCCTGAAGAGCCCCGACGAGGTGTTGGCGCCGTACCTCTTGCTGCTCGGACCCGACAGCCAGGGCATCACGGGCCAGAGTCTCAACGCCCAGTAATATTTCGCTTTAAATTATCTCCGTTCCCTTTTCTTTTTAAACGGTTTTTTACTCTTCTTATCGGGTTCTGTGTGGTCTGGCGACGGCATACCGGCCGCTGCGTAGATCTGACCGGCCTGGGCCGGAGTGAGGTCCTCATAACGCCCGACGCGCAGGCGCCGGGAGAGCTCGATTGGCCCGTAGGCGACTCGCATCAGGCGGCTGACCTCAAGACCCTGCGACTCCCAGAGGCGCCGCACCTCGCGGTTTCGGCCTTCACTGAGGCTGACGTTAAACCAGCGATTCCTGCCTTCGCCACCGGCCGCCTCGATACTGTCAAAGGCTGCCGGGCCATCGTCCAGTTCGACCCCGGCCTGCAGGTTCTCTAGCTGTTCGGGGCTCGGAATACCGTGCACGCGGACCGCGTAGCGCCGGACAATTTCTGTCGAGGGATGCATAAGCGCATTGGCCAGGGCACCGTCCGTCGTAAAGAGCAACAGGCCAGTCGTGGTCATGTCCAGGCGCCCCACGGCGACCCAGCGCGCACCTTTCAGGCGCGGCAGGCTGTCGAATACTGACTTGCGGCCCTCGGGATCTGATCGGGTTGTTACTTCGTCGCCTGGCTTGTTGTACGCCAGGTATCGATGCTTGAGCTGGCCGGCGTAAATACCGAGCGGCCGGCCATCGAGGGTAATTCGTTCACCACCATCGAGAGGCTGGCCGAGTTCCGCCAGCGCTCCGTTGACCTTGAGTCGCCCCTCGCGAATCCATTGTTCGATTGCGCGCCGGGAGCCATGGCCGGCCGCCGCCAGCGCCTTTTGAATGCGGTCAGCCACTGCGGGCCGACGCGTCCTGCTCGGCGTCAGCCACGAGACCGGCATCGGCTTCACCCGGATCGTCAACGACCGCTACCAGTACCGGAACTCTCTTATTCATGGCGTCGATCTCAACGTCTGTCATGAAATCGGACTCTTCCACAGCCTCATTTTCATCAGCATCGGGATACAGCACCGGCAACTCTGGGATATCCATATCCGCACCCGTCATATCATCCTCGACCGCCGGCAGATTCAGTTGCACGCGCAGGCTTTCCCAATCCGACAGGTCCGCCAGTGGTGGAAGATCGTCGAGCTTTTTCAAGCCAAAATAGTCGAGAAAGTTCTTTGTGGTTGCAAACATTTCCGGCCGGCCCGGCACATCCCGATGACCGACCACACGCGCCCAATCTCTTTCGATCAGAGTTCGCAGGATATTGGAGCTGACCGATACACCGCGGACTTCCTCGATCTCACCACGAGTAATAGGCTGGCGATACGCTATCAGGGCCAAAGTTTCGAACAGCGCTCTGGAGTATCGCGGCGGGCGGTCCTCCCAGAGCTTTTGCAGTCGATCGGCCATGCCGCTCTTGATCTGTAGCCGAAAGCCCGAAGCGACCTCGCTGATCACGATACCGCGCGGCGCATATTCGTCACCCAGATCATTGATAACCTGACGAATTTCCGTTTTCTCCGGCGCCATTCGCCCGTCAAACAGCCCTTGCAGCTGCTCGATACTCAAGGGCCTACCAGCCGCCAGCAGCGCAGCCTCGACGAAATACTTAATCTCCGTTACATCCATTGTTTAAGCTTCTCGGTGATCTCTATTCCTGGCCAACGGCATCCGCGCCGTCGGCAACGAGTCGTACGGTCGACGCCGCTCGAACATGAATGGCCGAAAACTGCTCAGCCTGTACAACCTCGATCAGCGCTTCGCGCAACAATTCGAGTAGGGCCATAAAAGTAACAGTTACGCCGTGCCGACCCTCCTTAGGATCAAACAGCGCCGCAAATCCAATGAACGAGTTGGCGTTGATACGGGTCAAAATCTCCGACATGCGTTGGCGAACCGACAACGCTTCGCGTTGCAGATGGAGGTTCGAATACATCTCGGCGCGCTTCAGAACATCGTGAAACGCGACCAATAGCTCTTTCAACGTTACATCAGGCAACTTGACGACCACTTGTCGTTCCGGCACATCGGCGCTCGCCACAAAAATGTCCCGCTCGAGTCGCGGCAGGTCGCTAATGTCCTGCGCCGCCTTTTTGAATCGTTCGTATTCCTGCAGCCGTCGCACCAGTTCCGCGCGCGGGTCGTCCTCTTCATCTTCCTCCACTTCGGGGCGCGGCAGCAGCATGCGGGACTTGATCTCGGCCAGCATCGCGGCCATCACGAGGTATTCGCCGGCCAATTCCAGCTGCAGCTCGTTCATCATTTCAATGTATTGAACGTACTGCTGGGTAACTTCAGCAATTGGGATATCGAGAATGTCGATGTTCTGCCGCCGAATGAGGTAAAGCAGCAGATCCAGCGGCCCCTCGAATGCTTCCAGGAAGACCTGCAAGGCATACGGAGGGATGTACAGATCCTGGGGCAAGGCCGTAACCGGCTCACCGGCAACGACGGCAAACGGCATTTCGGATTGAGCGGGAGATTGCCTTTCGTCCTGCGGCGGCTTTGCCGCATCCTCGGGATTCAGGACTCTTAATTCGGGCTTCATCGGGCTTCCATAACGGTTCCGGCGCATTCTAACGCAATTTCGCTGGAAAACCGCAGCGCGTCAGGTTTTGCGCGATCTTCAAACAAGTGCACTGACGTCACCACGACCGACACGCAAAACTTCGGGGTGACCGGAAGTCAGGTCGATCACGCTGGTTGGTTCAATCCCCACAGGGCCGGCGCTGATGATCGCGTCAAGCTCGTGCCCGAGACACCGTTCAATGTCGATCGGATCGGTCAAGGGTTTCTCATGCCCTGGCAAGAGCATCGTCGAACTCATTATGGGCTCGCCCAGCACATCGAGCATGGCACGAACGAACTGGTGATCCGGCACACGAAGCCCAATCGTTCGTCGTTTGGGATTCTGCAGTCGCTTCGGCACTTCGCGGGTCGCAGGCAGGATAAATGTATAAGGTCCGGGCGTATAGGCCTTGATCATCCGGTACGCCCAGTTATCCACGCGTGCATACAGGCTGATCTCAGTGAGATCCCGGCAAACCAGTGTGAAATTATGCTTTTTGTCCGTTTGCCTGATGCGATGAATGCGCTGGATAGCTTTGGCATCACCAATATGACAGCCGAAGGCGTAACTTGAATCAGTCGGATACGCGATTAAACCACCCTTTCGCATGATCTCGGCGACCGTTTCGATCAGCCGCGGCTGTGGGTCGGTTGGATGAATTTCAATGAGCTTGGCCACGCGCGGATTGTAGGTGCTTGCATAGTCAAATTGCAGCCTTTTGCTGCTATTATTCCACCCTTTAATTTCAGCGACCGCTCCCCTGATGCAATTACTTGTCGATTTTCTGCCAATTGTTCTGTTTTTTGCCGCTTATTCTTTAAGCAATGATTTTTTCGTAGCGCTGGTTGTCATCATGATCACCGCTCCGTTGGCGATGGGCATCCAGTGGTTGTTGACTAAGGAGATCAATAAGGTCTCGGCGGCATCAACGGCGTTGGTGGTCATTCTTGGTGGCGGCGCCTTGCTGCTCAACAACACGACCATTTTTCTCTGGAAGCCGACGGCTTTTTACTGGGCTGCGGCGGCGGTATTCCTGATCAGCCAGTTTGTCGGTGAAAGACCTATCATCCAGCGCATCATGGAATCGACCAGCAAGGAGCCCGATACGGCTTTTCAACTTGCACCCCGGCAATGGCTGACGCTCAACCTCGCATGGGTCGTTTTCTTTGTTATCGGTGGCGCCCTGAATATTTATGTCGCCTACAGCTTTTCAGAAGCCACCTGGGTCAAGTTCAAGCTATTCGGTTTGCTGAGCCTTACTTTCGTTTTTGTAATAGCGCAATCGATCTGGCTTTCGCAACAGATGGCTGACAAACCCACCGAATGAGCGATCGCGCAGCAATCATTGAACAGTTACTTCGGGACGCGTTCAGTCCTGCCGAGTTGCTAGTCAAGGACCAGAGTCACTTGCATGTCGGTCATGCGGGAGCTCGAGAGGGCAAAGGGCACTTCGACGTAACGGTCATGACTGACAAGTTTACCGGACACAGCCGGATCAGCCGGCATCGAATGGTTTATGACGCGCTCGGCGAATTCATGCACAGCGACATACACGCGTTACGCATCACTGCACTCTCTTCGCAAGACTGATTTCTGCTTTCCGCGTCGACAGACTTCCCAAACGAGGACTTTTTATGGAATACCAGAAACAAGCCAGATACGCCGGCTGCCGAGCGGCGCTGGCCATTTTATGCCTGTCGCTAGCGACAGCCAGCCACGCGGAAGCAGTCGCGACCGTGAATGGCGTGGAAATCGAAAGAACAGTTTTCGAGTTTTACCTCGCAAGCCGCCTGCAAAAACCGGCTCTTCAGGCCACTGCGGCCGAACGCGAAATGATCTTGCAGGAGATCACCGATATTTATTCGCTGACGACGCAACATCGGGCGAATGAGTTATCGCGCAATCCGGCTTTCCTTGCTCAGATGGAATTGCAATATCGAGCTTCTCTTGCTCAGGCGGTCGCGAATGATTGGTTTGAAAGCCATCCAGCCACCGAGGAACAAATTCAGGAGGCGTATGCCTCGCAGGCATCGCTTGGGTCTGGTTTGCAATTTAAAGCGCGACACATACTTGTTGAAACTCAAAGCGCCGCTATTGATGTGATTGCGCAGCTTGACGCTGGTGCGAATTTCGCCGAGCTTGCGGAGGCAACGTCTGCCGGGCCTTCGGGACCTTCCGGCGGCGACCTGGGCTGGTTTTCTCCGAGCGACATGGTGGCACCGTTTTCAGATGCAGTCTCTGCGCTGGAAGACGGCGCGTATACGAAGTCACCGGTACAAACGCAGTTTGGTTGGCACGTAATACTGCGCGAAGAGTCCCGGAAAAGCGAACCACCTCCATTGGAAAGTATTCGAGATTCTCTGAAGAGCAATGTAGAACAGAGTAATTTTGAGCGTTACCTCGAACAACTTCGAACGACCAGTGGTTCCTCGGAGTGAGTTAACCTAATCCAAAATGTTTTTTCCGATTGGGGCGCCTGTTGGCGCCCTTTTCTTTTTGCGGATTTGGTTATGTGATCACTATCACACCAACGCCGCGTCAACGAAACTAAGATGTCCTCGAAGTCACTCCTAATCGCTCGGGGGTGGCTTCTCCAACCCTCGCATCTCCTTATTGGTTGATACGAGAACTAAGTCGGCAGGGACGCCGACTTTTTTATTTCTGAGCAAAAAGAAAAAGGCCGCGCGAGCGGCCTTTTCTTTTTTTTGTTCCTGGCAATGCAGACGACTCTGCCCAGAAACA
>CAZHLE010000082.1:0-7448 GCA_964533065.1 uncultured Woeseiaceae bacterium
CTCGGTGTGGCTCGGCAGCCTGATCCGGCTCATGAACGATTTCGGTATCAGCGAGCGGCTGGTGCGCACCTCGGTGTTTCGACTCGCCCAGGATGGCTGGTTGCGGTCAACACAGATTGGCCGGCGCAGTTACTACAGCCTCTCGAACGACGGTAGGGAGCGATTCGAACAGGCGACGCACAAAATTTATGGCAAGCCCGGCGCCGACTGGGACGGGCACTGGTGCCTGTTGCTGTTAGGCAATCTGGATACTGCTGCGCGCGACATTGTTCGCAAGGAGTTGCGCTGGCTGGGGTTTGCAGCAGTGTCGAGCAGCGTGCTGGCGCATCCGTCACCCGAACCACAGGATCTTCAAGCCGAGTTGCACCGCTTGCGTGCCGCGGATGTGGTCGTGGTCATGCGCGGTCAAGCGATGTCCAATGCAGGCGGCCTGCGCGAACTCGTGCAGGCCGCCTGGAATCTTGACGACATCGAAAAACGCTACCACGGTTTTGTGAAACGGTTTCGACCGCTGATTGCATCGCACAACAAGACCGCGAAGGTTTCTCCGCGTGCCGCGTTCATTGTGCGCACGCTGTTGGTCCAGGAGTATCGCAAGGTACTGCTGCGTGACCCGCAATTGCCGGCGGAGCTGCTGCCGTCCGGCTGGCACGGCAACGCCGCCTACCAGTTGTGCCGCAACCTGTACCGTGCGGTATACGCGCAAGCGGACCAATACCTGTCGGCGACGGTTGAAACGGTCAATGGCCCGTTGCCGCCGCCTGATAAACAATTTCTGGATCGATTTGGTGGACTAAAAAAATGACGGCACTCGAACTGGCGCGGCGTTGCGCGGAAAAAATGTATGCGGGCGACAAGGCGTCGCAGGCGATGGGTATCGAGGTGTCCGTGCCGTCGCCAGGCGCCGCAATCGCAACCATGGTCGTTCGCGAAGATATGTTGAACGGCTTTGATGTCTGCCATGGCGGAATTGTCTGTACGCTCGCGGATACCACCTTCGCGTTTGCCTGCAATGCCTATGACCAGTTGACCGTCGCCGCAGGCGCGAGCATCGATTTTATCCGGCCAGCCCTGCGTGGCGACCGGCTGACGGCGAGCGCAGCTGAGGATTACCGCGGCAGGACGACTGGGTTTTATACGATCCGCATTACCAACCAGCGCCAGGAACTGGTGGCCGTGTTTCGCGGCCGCTCCGCAAGTCGCAAGGAAAAGGTTTTGTAGGGCCGGTTAAAGTGATACATAATTTGCGGAATACTATAAAATAATGTGACATATTCGTGTTGGAGGCCGCTGTCGGAGGCCGCCATGCAGGCGACCGGGAACGTAGGAGGCCGCCATGCGGGCGACCGGACAATGTTCAAGCAAGGTGACCAATGTACACCCAGGGTTTAGACCAGAAAGGACAACTGATCGAGCAGCGCGACGGCACTGAGTCGCCGGCTAGGCTTGCGGCGTTTCAGGCGCGCATCGACGCCGAGGAAAAAATCGAAGCCAAGGACTGGATGCCGGCCGCCTACCGGCGCACGCTGGTGCGGCAGATTTCGCAGCACGCGCATTCGGAAATCATTGGCATGCAACCCGAGGGCAACTGGCTGACTCGTGCACCGACTTTGAAACGTAAGGCGATCCTGCTGGCGAAAGTCCAGGACGAGGCGGGACACGGTTTATACCTTTACAGCGCCGGCGAAACGCTCGGCACATCGCGTGACGAGATGGTCAGCGACCTGTTGAGCGGCAAGGCGAAGTACTCGAGTATTTTCAATTACCCCACGCTGAGCTGGGCTGATATCGGCGCCATCGGCTGGCTCGTGGACGGCGCGGCAATCATGAACCAGATCCCGCTGTGTCGATGTTCGTACGGTCCGTACGCACGGGCGATGGTGCGGATTTGCAAGGAAGAAAGTTTTCACCAGCGACAGGGCTTCGACATTATGCACAAGCTGGTGCGCGGTACGGCCGCGCAGAAAGCGATGGCACAGGATGCATTGAATCGCTGGTGGTGGCCGTCGATTATGATGTTCGGGCCGAGCGATACCGATTCAAAACACTCGGCACAGTCGATGGCATGGAAGATCAAGCGCTTCTCGAATGACGAATTGCGACAGAAATTTATCGACGTCACCGTGCCGCAGGCTGAATTCCTTGGTTTGCGCATGCCCGATGACGATCTCGAATGGGATGCAGACAGCGGCCATTACCAATTCGGTGCCATCGACTGGAACGAGCTGAGCGAGGTCATTGCCGGCAACGGACCCTGTAACAAGCAACGCGTGGCACGCCGCCGCAAGGCGCACGACGACGGCGCCTGGGTGCGCGAGGCGGCGCGCGCCTATGGCGACAAGCAAGCCGCAAAAAAAGCCGCCTGATCAAAAGGGGTCAGAGCCCTTTTTCGACCATATATGGAATGAGCTACATGTGGGAAAAAAAGGGCTCTGACCCCTTTTGTGGAGATACCAATGAGCGGTAAGGAATGGCCTTTGTACGAAGTGTTCATCCGCAGCAAGGCGGGGCTTAGTCATCGTCATGCGGGCAGTATCCACGCGGCCGATGACCAGATGGCGCTGGACCATGCGCGCGACACCTACACGAGACGATCCGAAGGCGTGAGTCTCTGGGTGGTGCGCTCCAGTGCGATCGTTGCCTCGGACCCGGCCGAGACCGCGGCGTTTTTCGAACCCGCCGAAGACAAGATCTACCGGCACCCTACGTTTTATGAAATTCCGGACGGGGTAGAGAACCTGTGAACCGGGAAGCGGCACTGCTGGCCTATGTCACGCGACTCGGTGACAACGCACTCGTTCTTGCGCAGCGCATGGTGGAGGCAGTCACGCTGTACCCGGAGCTTGAGGAAGAACTGGCCAATGCCAATTTCGGACTCGACTATCTCGGCCAGGCGCGACTGTTCTACAGCTACGCAGGCAAGCTCGAAGGCAAGGGTCGCGGTGAAGATGACTTCGCCTTTCTTCGCGATGCCCACGAATACCACAACGCGCTGTTGCTGGAACAACCGAACGGGCACTTCGGTGACATGATGGCGCGCGAGTTCCTATTCGAGTCCTTTTACCTTTTGCAGCTCGACGCACTGCAGGGATGCAGCGACGCAGGGCTCGCGGAAATCGCCGCGCGTGCGGTCAAGGAGATTCGTTATCACCTGCGACATGTTTCGCAGTGGGTGGTACGACTTGGCGATGGCACCGAGGAAAGCCACAAGCGCATGCAGCAGGCGATCGACCACCACTGGCCGTTCACGGGCGAAGTGTTTGCTGCCGATGAGGTGGACAGCGCGTTCGGCGCCGCGTATGGCGGCCCCGATCTCGATGCCGTTCGCGACCAGTGGCACGCAAACGTTGCCGCTGTCCTTGAACAGGCGACGCTCTGCAAACCCGCCGACCAGTGGATGGCTTCCGGTGGCAAGCAGGGGCGGCACAGCGAACACCTCGGCTACCTGCTAGCCGAAATGCAATATTTGCAACGTTGCCACCCGGGTGCGAGTTGGTGATGCAATCGGTCACGCGTGAGCAGGTACTGCAGTGGCTGAGCACCGTACCCGACCCCGAAATTCCGGTGCTGACCATCATGGATCTTGGCATTGTGCGCGATGTACGCATGAATGACGAAATCATCGTTGCGCTGACTCCGACCTACACGGGCTGCCCGGCAACCGAAGTCATCGAGCAATGCGTGCTCGATGTGATACGCAGCCACGGCATCCAAAATGTCTCGATCGAACGCGTGTTATCACCGCCATGGACGACTGACTGGATTTCGGCCGCGGGCAGGGCAAAACTTCGCGATTACGGTATTGCGCCACCCAAGCGCGGAGCCAGCAAGCGGGCGCTGTTGTGTGGCGATCGGTCGATTGCCTGTCCGCGATGCAATTCCCTGGATACGAGGCGAGTCAGTGAGTTCGGCTCGACTGCGTGCAAGGCGTCGTACAAGTGTGTTGCGTGTCTCGAGCCATTCGAATACTTCAAGTGCATCTAGATGAAACAATTTCAGCCGCTGACGATTGACCATATCCGGCAGGAAACACGCGACTCCGTGCGCATCGTATTTGCGGTGCCCGCCGAGCTGCGCCCCGAATACGCATTTCTCCCGGGCCAGCACCTGCCATTACAGGTTGAGACCGACGGCAAAAAACTTCGCCGGACCTACAGCATCTGCTCCGCCGTCGGCGAGCCGCCGGAAATTGGCGTACGGATCCAGCCAGGTGGCAGGTTCTCGAGCTTTGCGGCCGAAAAACTCGTTGCGGGCGATCGGATTGATGCGATGCCGCCGGCCGGACAGTTCGTCGTGTCACTGGATCCCGCCAATGCCAGAGACTATGTCGGTTTTGCGGCCGGCAGTGGCATTACACCGATCCTGTCTATGATCAAGTCGGTTCTTGCGAATGAGCCGAATAGCCGTTTCATACTCTTTTATGGCAATCGCACGCAGTCGACTACGATGTTTATCGAAGATTTGTACGCGCTCAAGAATCAGTACATGGAGCGGCTGCAGTTGAATTTTGTCTTCAGCCGCGAAGAACAGGAGTTCGAACCCATGGCCGGCAGGCTTGATGGAGACAAAGTGCGCGAGCTTTATCGCCACTTTGGCGCCGGGTTACGAGCCACCGACTGCTTCATTTGCGGCCCCGACACGATGATCAAGGACGTCACCGCGGCGCTGCTCGAGCTCGGCATGCCCGCAGCACATGTGCACAGCGAGCGCTTTGGTGCGCCGCGCAAGACCGGCACTACGCCCGCAACCGTTGCGCCGAAGACGGCCGAACACGCGCAGATTACGGTCATCATGGATGGTCACCAGAAGTCCTTCGATATGGAGCGTGATGACGCGAATATCGTCGATGCTGCCGCGGCGCACGGCATCGAGTTACCGTATTCGTGCAAGGGTGGTGTCTGCGCCACCTGCCGTTGCCATCTGCGTGAAGGCAAAGTGACGATGGAGACCAACTACGGGCTCGAACCCTGGGAAGTGGAGCAGGGGTTCGTGCTGGCCTGCCAGTCGCGACCGGTCAGTGAGTCGGTCATTCTCGACTACGACAAACTCTAGACGGTCAGCACATCCTTGCAGCGGCGCAGATTTTCCACCGCCGTATCGCCGAGCCGGATTGCCAATGCAACCTGCAGTGCATCGAGCAGCGCGAGGTGCGCCAGCCGTGAACTCATCGGTGTATAGACGCTCGCATCTGGCTGCGCACGGCAGGCGAACAGGAGTTCGACCGCAGCGGCGAGGGCAGAATCCGGATCCGTCAGCGCCATAACGGTAGCGCCATTGCCGCGCGCAATTTTCGCGGCGCGAACAAGATCTGCCGCGCCGCCCATTTGCGAAGCGATCACGATTACGCTGCGCGGCGTCGTTATCGAGGCGTACTGCAGAATTGTTGGCGTATCGATCAGCGCTGTGCACGGCAAACCGAGCCGAAAAAATTTCTGGCAGGCATCGCTCGCAACGTGGCCGGACGCACCGAGGCCAACGAATGCAATCTGCCGCGCTTTGCGCATTGCGGCGACGGCTGCGTCAAACGGCATCGATGAAAGTTGCGAGCGAATCTCGACCAATGTCCGGATCGAGGCATCCAGGACTTTGGACGTGGCATCTGCTGCCGTGTCATTAGCGCTGACGTCACGGTGAATATTGCTGACGGGTTGACTCAGCGCTTCCGTGAGTCGCCGTGTGAATTCGCGAAAGCCGCTGGCGCCGACGCTGCGGCAGAATCGAATTACGGTCGGCTGGCTGGTCCCGCAAGCCGCTGCGACCTCGGCCAGCGTGCTGCTCGTCACCTGCCTGGGGTGCGCCAATACCCACCGCGCCACGCCTTGCTCGGCGCGGCTCAGGTGCTCGGTCTGGCGTTCGATGTGGCTTAGCATGTAGCAAAATTACACAAATATCGACGAGATTTCTATAAAAATGGCAATACGATAACCAAAAGTAGTAAAATTCCAAAAATTTCAGGACATCCCTATGGCCCAGCTCATACCAGTCGAGGTCTTCGACCTGATCATCTTCGGCGGCAGCGGCGACCTCGCGATGCGTAAGCTTCTGCCGGCGCTGTACCATCGCGACCGCGACGGCCAGGTCATCAGTGACAGTCGCATCATTGCCGTCGGTCGCGGCGCGTACGGGGGTGACGCCTATCTGCAACTGGTCGAGGCATCGCTTAAGGCGAATCTTGCCGATGGCGAGTTCAATGCCGCGCAGTGGGCCGTTTTCAGTCATCGGCTCCATTACGTGCAGCTCGATGCGCTGGCGCACGAGCAATGGGGTGAGCTCGTTACTTTGTTGCAAGGCTGCGAGGAGCGGACGCGCGTTGTCTATCTCGCGACCTCGCCGGGCTTGTTCGGCCCGATTGCGAAGGGCCTGCAAAGCAACGGACTCATCACCGCCAACAGTCGCATCGTGCTGGAGAAACCGCTTGGCCACGATCTTGCCTCGGCATCGGAAATCAATAACCAGGTCGGCGAGTGTTTCGCGGAAAACCAGATCTACCGTATCGATCATTACCTCGGCAAGGAGACGGTACAAAATCTGCTCGCCCTGCGGTTTGCCAATTCGCTGTTCGAGCCGCTGTGGCGGCGCGGCGCAATCGATCATGTACAAATCACGGTCGCCGAAGAACTGGGTGTCGGTGGGCGCATCGAGTTTTATGACAAGGTCGGCGCATTACGGGACATGGTACAAAACCACCTGCTGCAGCTCGTTTGCCTGACCGCGATGGAGCCACCCTCGAGCCTGCATCATGACTCGGTGCGCGACGAGAAAATCAAGGTATTGCGTGCGCTGCGATTCATTGACACCGAGACGGTCAGCAAGTACACCGTGCGCGGTCGTTATGGCGCGGGCGCCGTGGATGGCGCGACCGTGCCTGCTTACACAGAGGAGCTGGGTGGTGCCAGCAGCGACACCGAAACTTTCGTCGCGCTGAAACTCGAAATCGATAACTGGCGCTGGTCCAACGTGCCGTTCTATTTGCGCACGGGCAAGCGTCTGAAAAGCAAGCAGTCGGAAATCGTCGTGCAATTCCAGGATGTGCCGCATTCGATATTTCCAGAGCAGCAGTTCAATGTGCAGGCCAATCGGCTGACGATAAGGCTGCAGCCGGATGAGGGCGTCAAGCTGTCGCTCATGGCCAAGGAACCCGGGCCCGGCGGATTCGAACTGCGCCCGGTGTCGCTGGACCTGAGTTTCGAGGAAACCTTCGGCCTGCGTTATCCGGATGCCTACGAGCGTTTGTTGATGGAGGTGTTGCGCGGAAATCCCGCATTGTTCATGCGCCGCGACGAAGTCGATGCGGCCTGGGAATTTGTCGACGGCATCATCGCGGGCTGGGCGAAAGCGAAGCAAAAAGTCGAGTCGTATGTTGCCGGTTCCTGGGGGCCGAGCGGCGCGTCGCTGTTACTGGATCGCGATGGACGCGCCTGGCATGCCGATGAATGAGCACATCGTCG
>CAZHLE010000082.1:7458-11126 GCA_964533065.1 uncultured Woeseiaceae bacterium
TATTGCGGCTGCGGGGCACATCGCTGCGGCCTTGCGTACACGACTGACGACGCAAGGTGCAGCGTCGATGGTAGTAACGGGTGGCAGCAGTCCGGCCCGATGCTATGCGGAACTCGCTGCGACCGCGATTGACTGGTCACGCGTGCACGTGGTGCTCAGCGATGAGCGCTGGGTAGTGCCGACACACAAGGACAGCAACGAAAAACTGGTGCGCGATACCCTGCTGTGCGACCGTGCGGCGGCCGCGGAACTTATCCCCATCTACAGCGCGGCAGATTCGCCGGCCAAGCGCTGCACCGCATTGAACGGCATACTGCGAAACCTGCCGTTGCCTTTCAGCTGCGCCTTGCTCGGCATGGGTGATGACGGTCACTTTGCCTCCTTGTTTCCGGATGCTGACAATCTCGCGGCCGGTCTCGATCCCAACAATTCGGAGTGGTGTGTCCCGGTCACGACGGCGGCAAGCGAACACCTGCGAGTCAGCATGACGCTAGGAGCATTGTTGCAGAGCGAGCAAATCGTGCTGTTGTTTTTTGGCGCGATCAAGCGCGATATTTATGAGCAGGCCAAAGCCGCAGCGCCTGACTATCCTGTAACCAGCCTGTTGTCGCAGGCGCGCGTGCCCGTGCACGTGTTCTGGGCGGCCTAGAGAATGAACCAATGAACAAAACAATCGAGCGAGTTACTGCGCGCATCCAGCAGCGCAGCCAACCGACACGTAGTCGATATCTTGCGCAGGTCGAGGCGGCCGCCAATGACGGTCCGGCGCGTAAAACGCTGAGCTGTGGCAACCTCGCACATGCGACCGCCGCGAGCAGCGAACGCGACAAGATGACGCTGTCAGCCAATGCGCGGCCGAATATCGGTATCGTCACCGCTTACAACGACATGCTGAGTGCGCATCAGCCATTCGAGCAGTACCCGGCGCTGATCAGGAAAGCGGCGATGGAGCAGGGGGCTGTGGCGCAGGTCGCCGGCGGCGTGCCGGCCATGTGCGATGGCGTGACCCAGGGCCAGGACGGTATGGATCTGTCGCTGTTCAGTCGCGACGTGATTGCGATGTCCACGGCAATTGCGTTGTCGCACAACATGTTTGACGCCGCGGCTTGCCTCGGTGTGTGCGACAAGATCGTACCGGGGTTGTTGATCGGTGCGTTGTCTTTCGGTCACCTGCCGGTTGTGTTCATTCCGGCGGGCCCGATGGTGTCGGGGCTGCCGAACAAGGAAAAAGCGCGCATCCGCGAAGACTATGCGGCCGGCAAAATAGGCCGCGACGAATTGCTCGCGGCGGAGTCAGCGTCTTATCACTCACCCGGTACCTGCACGTTTTATGGCACCGCCAACAGCAACCAGATGCTGATGGAATTCATGGGGCTGCAGTTGCCGGGCGGGTCCTTCGTCAACCCCGGCACCGAATTGCGTTCCGAGCTGACTGCCGAGGCGGTTCGGACCATTCTTCGCAACACTGATCTTGGCGAAGACTATCGGCCGATCGCGCATATCGTCGACGAGAAAGCCATCGTCAATGCCATCGTCGGCCTGCTCGCGACTGGCGGGTCAACCAATCACACCCTGCACCTGGTCGCGATCGCCGCCGCCGCCGGGATCGTCATCGACTGGAACGATTTCGATGAACTGTCAGGCACCGTGCCGTTGCTGGCGCAGGTGTATCCGAACGGCATGGCGGATGTGAATCACTTTCATGCGGCAGGCGGACTTGGCTTCCTTATCAATGAATTGCTCGATGCCGGTCTGCTGCACGAAGATGTCAATACGATTCTCGGTGCGGGTCTGCGTCGTTTCTGCCAGGAGCCGACGCTCGCGGGCGGGCAATTGGGATGGCAGCCGGCGGCCAGGAAATCGCTCAACGAAGAAGTGCTGCGCCCTGTCGCGCGTCCGTTCGCCAGTCAAGGGGGTTTGTGCGTCGTAGCGGGTAACCTCGGCCGTGCGATCGTCAAGGTTTCCGCGGTCGAGGAGAAATACCACCGCATCAGCGCACCTGCGCGCGTGTTCGAATCGCAGTCCGCATTTACTGAGGCATTTAACGCGGGCGAGCTGGAGCAGGATTTCGTCGCCGTGCTTCCCTACCAGGGGGCCAGCGCCAACGGTATGCCCGAATTGCACAAACTCACGCCCTACCTCGGCGTATTGCAGAATCGTGGCTTCAGGGTCGCGTTGCTGACTGACGGTCGCATGTCGGGTGCCTCAGGCAAGGTGCTCGCGGCGATCCAGGTATCGCCGGAGGCGAACTGCGGCGGCGCCATAGGCAGGATTCGCGACGGCGACCGGATCGACATCGATGCGGCGAGTGGCACGATGTCCGTAACCGCCGATGACGATCTGATGCAGCGCGTCGTCGCTGGCGTCGACCGATCCGCCAGTCATACCGGCATGGGCCGCGACCTGTTCGCGGTATTTCGTGTTGCGGTCGGCAGCGCCGAGACCGGGGCGTCAGCGCTGGCGGGTCGATTTGGCGCGTATTCGAAAGGATCGGCAGCGGACTGAGGCTAAAATCGTCGGTACCTATGGTCGTTTCTCCCGAAAAAGCAGCCCCGATGAGCAACGAACGGCAAAGCTCGTTTGATTACGAGGACCTGATGCAATGCGCCTTGGGCAAGGTTTTCGGACCGACCAACGGCAAGCTTCCCAAGCCACCGATGTTGATGACCGACCGGATTCCGCTGATTACGGACGCTGGGGGCAAGTTCGACAAGGGCGAGATCAAGGCCGAACTCGATATCAACCCGGGATTGTGGTTTTTTGACTGCCATTTCGAAGGCGACCCGGTAATGCCCGGTTGCCTCGGCCTCGATGCGATGTGGCAACTGGTCGGGTTTTACCTGGTCTGGCTCGGCCTCGAGGGCCGCGGTCGCGCGCTCGGTGTCGGCAACGTGAAATTTACCGGGCAGGTTCTGCCAACCGCCAAGCTCGTCACGTTCCAGATCGATATCAAGCGCATTATTACGCGCAAGCTGAATATGGCCATTGCGGACGGCACCATGTCCGTCGACGGTCGCGAGATTTATACCGCTGAAGACCTGCGCGTTGGTCTCTTTACCTCCACTGAAAACTTCTAGGATCTGAGCATGCGGCGTGTTGTCGTCACGGGTCTCGGTGCGATTTCCTGCATCGGCAATAATCAGCAGGAGATTCTCGATGCGCTGAAGAAGGGGCGTTCGGGAATAGTGTTTAACGAATCTTTCGCCGAGATGGGGCTGCGCAGCCATGTTTCCGGTACCTGCAACGTCGACCCGGCGGAGCTGATCGATCGCAAGATATTTCGATTCATGGGCGACGCGGCCGCGTACGCCTATTTGTCGATGCAACAGGCGGTTGAAGACGCGGGTCTTGAAGAAAGCGACGTCTCGAACGTGCGCACGGGACTGATCGCCTCATCGGGTGGCGCCTCGGCGCGCGAAATTGTCCGTGCGGCCGATGTGTTGCGAGATCGTGGCGTACGTAAGATTGGGCCGTACTCGGTGACCAAAACCATGAGCAGCTCGATTTCTGCCTGTCTCGCCACGCCATTCAAGGTCAAGGGGCTGAATTATTCGCTGACATCGGCTTGTGCTACGAGCGCACATTGCATCGGCGTAGGCGCGGAGCAGATTCAGTTCGGCAAGCAGGACATCGTATTCGCGGGTGGCGGTGAAGAGCTCGACTGGTCG
>CAZHLE010000083.1:0-10771 GCA_964533065.1 uncultured Woeseiaceae bacterium
CTGATGTGCTACGACTCACTGGAGTTTGCAGAATTTGATCGCCGCCACGGCATCGCGTTCACGGACTATTTCAGCGACGAGCTCGAGCGGCTCGCGGATCTCGAACGTGACGGCCTCGTACGACTCACCAGCACGCACATTACAGTGACACCGCGCGGGCGACTGTTATTGCGCAGTGTCGCCATGTGCTTCGATCGCCATCTTGTCGACGCCGGCGTCAGCGAGCGCTTCTCCAAAGCGATCTAGTCGTTCCTAAACTGCGGTCAGCCAACCGTGCGTATCGGCGGCCCGGCCTGTTTGTATCGCCTGCAGAGCAGCACGCAGGCGTTCAACATTCGGGCCCGGGTTGCCATCGCGAACCCTGATCTCCTTGCCGTGGTGTACCAGGCAACCGACCGGCGACAAGGTCGCCGCTGTACCGGACAACACCGCTTCATACGTCGCGACCAGGTTCAGTAACTCACTGACCGTAATGTTTCGCTCGCTTACCCGGTAGCCCAGCTCGGCCGCAAGACGCAGAATCGAATCGCGCGTAATGCCGTGCAGGAACGAACTGTCGAGCGGCTTCGTAATCACTTCCTCATCACTGAGCAAGAGAAAATTCGCCGCGCCGGTTTCCTGTACGTCTCCCTGCGGGCAAAACAGCACCTGGTCAACACCATGGGCGGCTTTCGCGTCCAGCGTTGGCCCCAGCGCCGCCGCATAATTGCCGCCCGTCTTGGTGCTGCCGAGCTGTTCGGTCGTGCGCGCACGCTGGTCATCAACCAGCAGCTTCAGCGCTCGCGCACCACCGGCAAAATAGTCACCAACCGGTGAGGCAATCACGAACAACAAGGCTTCTGTGGACGGCGTTGCTGCCGCGCCGATATTTTTTTCCGTACCAATCAAGGTCGGTCGCAGGTATAGCGATCCGGGTGGCTCCGGGATCTCGCTCGCGTGCCGCGCAACAAGGTCAATCACCATCCGGGACAGTTTTTCAGCGTCCGGAATTGGCAAACGCAAAGACGCCGCACTCCTCTGCATTCGCGCCACGTGATCGCGCAGGCGAAAAATATGCGCCTTGCCGTCGGCCCAGCGGTAGGCCTTGAATCCTTCGAAGCAGGTGCTTGCATAGTGAAACACGTGCGAGGCCGGATGCATCGGAATCGGTCCGATGGGCTGCATGAGCGGTTGTTGCCAGGCGCCATCACGGTACGCAACGCTGACGAACTCATTACAAAAAACGGTGCCGAACTTAGCCATGAAAATTCTAGTCTGGATTAAAAAACAGGGCCCGACACTTTGCATTAAAAGCTTGGTGGTGTACAGGCCGTAATCAGTTCGCAAACTTCATTGCCTGTATTTCGAAACTGATGTGGCTGCTCGCTACGAAAGTAATACGCGTCTCCCATCGTCAACACGGCAACCTGGTCGGCAACAGTCACTTCGAGCCGGCCCTTGAGCACGATGCCGCACTCCTCGCCTTCGTGCCGAATGGCATGCCGTCCGGTGCCAGCGCCAGGCTGGTAGGATTCCTGCAACAACTGGATGGACTTGTTGCGCAGGTTGGCGCC
Organism: uncultured Woeseiaceae bacterium; assembly: GCA_964533065.1. Lineage (GTDB taxonomy): Bacteria > Pseudomonadota > Gammaproteobacteria > Steroidobacterales > Woeseiaceae > UBA1847. The sequence goes on from CAZHLE010000083.1 coordinate 1,554, forward strand.
GACCTGACGGAATGAAACGCCGCCGTCGGCAATCCCGGTCAGCTCTGCGGCACGAAAGAAAATGCGTTCGGCGGATTCGGCATGATCGGAAAAAAACTCACCGAGACTCATCGGTATGCCATCGAGCACTTTTTTCAACATGCTGACGGTCGGGTTCAGCTTGCCCGCCTCGATTTGTGAAATGGTCGCGTTTGCAACGCCGGATACGCGTGCCAGGCCGCGTTGCGACAGGCCGAGGCGCGTGCGAATGGCGTGCAGGCGCTGACCGATTTGCTGGTCCATGGCATGACTCCTGAAGTTGTTTATTAAGATAAACATTTTGATCAAGCGTTTTAATAAAATCAATGAGTTAACAATTAGCAGCTAACTAATTGTTTAACATAGCTATGCGAATTACACTGGTCGCCCCTGTCTTGCTGCGGATCCGCGAAACATGAGTGCAAGTACCGCCAACCTCGACGCCTACTGGATGCCGTTCACCGCCAATCGCGATTTCAAGAAGCGGCCACGCATCATTTCGGGAGCTTCCGGCCATCACTACACGACGGCCGATGGCGCACGGCTCTACGACATGTTCTCGGGCCTCTGGACCTCGGGCCTCGGCCATTGCCATCCGAAAATCGTGGAAGCCGTGCAAAAACAGGTCGCAACGCTTGACTATTGCATCGGGTTTCAGGTCAGTAATGACAAGGCGTTTGCGCTTGCCGAACGCGTTGTTGAGATGGCGCCGGCCGGATTCAGCAACTGCTTCTTCACGAATTCGGGCTCCGAGTCCGTGGACAGTGCGCTGAAGATCGCACTGGCTTACCACCGCGCCCGTGGCGAAGGACACCGCACCCGGCTGATCGGTCGCGAAAAGGGCTATCACGGTGTGAATTTCGGTGGCATGTCGGTTGGCGGCATGCTGCCGAACCGCAAGGTGTTCAGTGCCAACCTGATACCGGGCGTAGACCACATGCGGCACACCCTGGATCTCTCGCGCAATGCCTTCAGCCGTGGCCTGCCGGCCCATGGCGCCGAGCTGGCGGATGACCTGGAACGGCTGGCTGTGCTGCACGATGGCAGCAATATTGCTGCGGTCATCGTAGAACCCGTGGTCGGCTCCGCGGGCGTGATTCCGCCCCCTGTGGGTTACCTCGAAAAACTCCGCGAAATCTGCGACCGGCACGGCATCCTGTTGATATTCGACGAAGTGATCACCGCATTCGGTCGTCTCGGCACAGCCACCGCGGCAGAGCGCTTTGGCGTGACCCCGGATTTGATCACCATGGCCAAGGGGCTGACGAATGGCGTAATCCCCATGGGCGCGGTGCTGGTCAGGGACCACGTCTACGACGCCTTCATGCAGGGCCCGGAACACATGATCGAGCTGTTTCACGGCTATACCTACTCGGGCCACCCGGTCGCCGCCGCCGCGGGGCTGGCAACCCTGGACGTTTACCGGGAAGAAGGGACGTTCGAGCAGGCGCAGGAACTCGAAAAGACATTCGCGGACCTTTTGCACGCCTTCGACGATCACGACAAGGTCATCGACGTGCGCAATTTCGGCCTGATGGGCGTCATCGAACTCGCCTCGCGACCTGGCGCCCCAGGCGCACGTGGCCTCGAAATCCACAAGAAATGTTTCTGGGAGGAAAAAGTCGTGGTCCGAAACGGTATGGACCTGCTGCAGTTTTCGCCCTTCCTGAATTCCAGGGTTGACGAGATGGAGCAATCGTTCGAAGCTGTCCGTCGCGTTATCGATTCGGTCGCCTGAGGCGATCGCCGGAGGAAAGTTATGAACGCACGACCCGCCGAAAAAATCGCCACCAAGGATATCGTCGGCCACTTTATCAATGGTCGGGACGTCGCAGACAATGCACGCACCCAGGCCGTCACCAACCCGGCCACGGGCGAAATCACGCGCCAGGTTGCGCTGGCATCACGCGCGACGGTTGAGGACGCGATCGCAGCGGCAGCCGCCGCATTCCCGGCCTGGCGCAATACGCCACCAGCGAGGCGAGCCAAGATCATGTTTCGCTTCAAGGCACTGCTCGAGGAGCATGCCGACGAAATCGTTGCCCTCCTGACCAATGAGCATGGCAAGGTCATTGACGATGCCATGGGCGAGTTTCAGCGCGGCATCGAGGTGGTCGATTACGCCTGCGGTATCTCCGAGTTGCTGAAAGGCGAGCACACCAAGAATGTCGGGCCCGACATCGACAGCTGGTCGGAATTCCAGCCGCTCGGCGTGGTAGCCGGCATTACACCGTTCAATTTCCCGGCCATGGTACCGATGTGGATGTTCCCGATGGCTATCGCCTGCGGCAACACCTTTGTATTGAAACCGTCGGAGAAGGACCCAAGCGCACCACTGCTCGTCGCCCGCCTGTTCAGAGAGGCCGGCTTGCCGGATGGCGTCTACAACGTCGTCAATGGCGACAAGGAAGCCGTCGACACCCTGCTCGAAGACTCGCGCGTACAGGCGATCAGCTTCGTGGGCTCGACACCGATCGCCGAGTATATTTATACGACCGGCACACGAAACGGAAAACGCGTGCAGGCTCTCGGCGGCGCAAAAAACCATGCCGTCGTGATGCCCGATGCCGACATCGATAACACCGTCAGCGCATTGATGGGCGCGGCGTATGGCTCCTGCGGCGAGCGCTGCATGGCGATTTCGGTCGCGGTCTGCGTGGGCGATGAAACCGCAGACACGATCGTCGGCAAGCTCAGCAAGGAATTGCAGAAGCTCAAGGTGGGGAATGGCACCGAGAGTTGCAATAACATGGGACCGCTGGTCACGAAAGCACACCATGACAAGGTACGCAGCTATGTCGATCTTGGTGTCGAGGAAGGTGCCGAACTCGTGGTCGACGGCCGGCCGCTCAAGGTTCCCGGCCACGAGGACGGTTTTTTCCTCGGTGGCTGCCTGTTCGACAAGGTGACTCCGGATATGCGCATTTATCGCGAGGAGATTTTCGGCCCGGTATTGTGCGTAGTGCGAGCCGAATCGCAGGAACACGCAATGCAGCTGATCAATGAGCATGAGTACGGCAATGGCACCTGCATATTTACGCGCGACGGTGAAGCGGCCCGATATTTCGCTGATAACATCCAAGTCGGCATGGTTGGCATTAATGTGCCACTGCCGGTGCCGGTCGCGATGCACAGTTTTGGTGGCTGGAAGCGATCCCTGTTCGGCGACCTGTTTGCCTACGGACCGGACAGCGTGCGCTTTTACACGCGGCGCAAGACCATAACTCAGCGCTGGCCGAAAGGCGGCGTCAGGGACAAAGCGCAGTTCTCGTTTCCCAGCAACCACTGAATTCAAAAGGGGTCAGAGCCCTTGCTGCGCAAGGGCTCTGACCCTGGGAAAAACACAGGAGCGAATTCATGAAGAAGATTGCCTCGCTGGCACTATTGCTGGCGCTACCACTTGCTGCGCAAGAACTCGCGACCACCGTCAAGTCGACCGAAGTGGTCCCGGGAATCTACATGCTTGAGGGCGCGGACGGTTTCAGCTCCAACATGGGATTGCTGGTCGGCGACGAGCATGTCCTGCTCGTCGATAATGGCATGGCGCCGATCACTGCGAGCCTGATTTCGACTATCGAGGAACTTGCCGGCCGGCCGCTGGATTTTGTGGTCAACACGCATGCCCACAGCGACCATGTGGGTTCAAATGCCATACTCGCGGAAAATGGCGCGATCATTTTCGCGCATGACAATTTGCGCCAGGCATTGCTCGAGAGCGTCGAGGACGCAGGCGGACCGGCCGGGCTGCCGGTCATTACGTTTTCCGACGAAGTCACGTTTCACGTTAACGGCCACCCGGCGATCGTGATGCACCTTGCCGCCGCGCACACGGATGGCGATGCGGTCGTGATATTCCCGACGCAAAACGTTATTGATGCCGGCGACCTGTTTTTTAATTCCCTGTTTCCCTTCATTGACCTCGATAGCGGCGGCAGCGTAGCCGGGTATATAGCAGGTCAGCAACGCCTGCTGGACCTGGCCAATGACCAGACGCGAATTATTCCCGGCCACGGCCCGCTGGCTTCCAAGGCGGATCTCCAGGCTACGCTCGACATGTTGGTTGACGCCGAAGCGCGAGTGCAAAAGCTTATCGCCGCCGGCATGAGCCAGGAACAGGTACTCCAAGCCAATCCGCTGGCCGACTATCATGAGCAATGGAACTGGGGTTTTATCACCACGGAACGAATGACAACCACTCTCTACAGGTCGTTAACGGATGGACAATAAAAAAGTCGCCGAATTTGTCGGCAAGATCTGGGATGACTCGATCATTCCGCAGTTGTGCGAATACATCAAGGTCCCGAACAAGTCGCCGACTTTCGATCCCGACTGGGAAAAACACGGCCACATGCAGCGCGCAGTGCAGATGCTGGAAGCCTGGGCTCGCCAGCAACCCATCAAGGGCATGCAGGTAGAAGTCGTTCGCATCAAAGGGCGCACACCCGTCTTGTTCATCGACATACCGGGCGATTCCGACGAAGTGGTATTGCTGTACGGACACTACGACAAGCAGCCTGAAATGACCGGCTGGGCCGAAGACCTCGGCCCCTGGCAACCTGTGATCAGGAATGGCAAGTTGTACGGCCGCGGCGGCGCCGATGACGGCTACGCGACTTTCGGTTCGCTGACTGCCATTCGCGCGTTGCAGGAACATCGTGTTCCTCACGCCCGCTGCGTGGTGCTGATCGAGGGTTGCGAGGAGAGCGGCAGTTTTGATCTTCCCTATTACATTGATCTGCTGCAGGACCGGATTGGCTCGCCGGATCTGGTCGTTTGCCTCGATGCGGAATGCGGTAATTACGAACAGCTCTGGTGCACAACCTCGTTGCGCGGCAACCTGACCGGCACCTTGCGCGCCGAGGTGCTGACCGAAGGTGTGCACTCGGGCACTGCGAGCGGCATCGTGCCATCGAGTTTTCGCGTGTTGCGCAAATTATTGAGTCGCGTCGAGGACGAGACCACGGGCAAGATCAGGACCGATGAGCTGTTTGTTGATATTCCGAAACAACGGATCGAGCAGGCAAAAAAGGCCGCCAAGACTCTGGGTCAATCCGTCTACATGAAATATCCGTGGGCCGTGGACGCCCCGACGCCGAGCGAATCACCCTACGAATTGTTATTGAACAACACCTGGCGACCGACGCTGAGCGTGACCGGCGCCGAGGGCCTGCCCGCGCTGGTCAACGCCGGCAATGTACAGCTGCCGTACAACACCTTGAAGTTATCCTTCCGCCTGCCACCCACCTGCGACGGTGACGATGCGGCACAAGCGGTCAAGGCCGCGCTCGAGCGTGACCCGCCACCTATGAGCAAGGTCGCGTTCAAGGTCGAGTCGACCATGGCCGGCTGGAACGCACCACCCATCGCTGACTGGCTCGAAGCTTCGATGCAGAAGGCGTCGCAGGCATTTTTCGGCAAGCCATCCATGTACATGGGAACCGGTGGCACGATTCCATTCATGGGCATGCTGGGCGAGAAATTTCCGGATGCGCAATTCCTCGTTACCGGCTTGCTTGGGCCCAGTTCAAATGCGCATGGCCCAAACGAGTTTCTGCACATCGAAACCGGCAAACGACTTACCGCCTGCGTCGCCCAGGTAATCGCGGATCATTACACGCGCTGATTTCGCTTAAGCCTTGCTGTAAGTCAGCGCGGTAATCTGCTCCGAGATAAGGCCGATCAGGAAAATAATCACCGCGGCGGTAAACAACAGCATGCTCATGTTGGTGAAGCGGCCTGTCGAAAAATACGTGTACGCGTAATAGCCCATGCCAGTCGCGAAAAACACGCCGCTGGCTGGCAGGAATATCTTGAGCGGCGAATAGAGTGTCGCGACCTTGAAAATAATCACCAGGAAACGCAGCCCGTCGCGAATCGGGCGGATGTGACTCTTGCCGTTCCTTTCCGCGACCTTGACCGGTTCAAAACAAACCGGGTAGCCCGAGCGCAGGAACGCCATCGTGATGGTCGTCGGGTAGGAAAAACCGTTCGGTAACAAGTACAGGAATTGCTTGAACAGACTTGCGCGAACCACCCGGAAGCCGGACGTCAGGTCCAGAATGCGGCGCCCCGTCAGGCGCGATGCAATTTCGTTGTAGATACCGTTGGCGAATTGCCTGCCAACGTTTGCATGCGAACCTGAGTCGCGTGAGCCAACCGCCATCTGGTAACCCTCATCAAGTTTCGCAAGCAGCCGCGGTAATTCTCGCGGATCGTGCTGGCCGTCGCCATCCATAAACGCCAGTATGTCACCGCGTGCTGCCCGCGCACCACTCTTGACACTGGCGCCATTGCCTAGGCTTTCCGGGTGATGAATTACCGTGGCGCCGGCGGCAGCCGCCTCTGCGCCGGTCCCGTCGGTCGAGCCATCGTCGACCACAAGGACTTCGGCATCCGGTAACGCGGTCCTGGCGAGTCTCACCACCTCACCGATGGATGCAGCTTCATTTTTTGTGGGTATGACGATCGACAGCCCAACAGACTTCGTAGCACTTGTCATTGCTGTACTTTCTCCAGCTCGTTGATGTAGTCCCGCAGCTCGCGCAAGTCACGCTGCCAAAAGTACGCGCGTATTGGGTGCCTCGGGCCTGCCGTTTGCGCATCGTCGATGAATTGGCGTGCGGCGTCAAAATTTCCGCTGCCAGCCAGCGCAGTGGTCATCATCATGTTGAGCTCCGACGATGGCAGGAGCGCAATTGCCGCACGCACATGCTCGATCGCAGCCGCATTATCGCCCTGCTGGCGCGCGATCGCTGCCAGCAATTTCTCATGAAACTGGTTATACGTAGGGTCTCCCGCATAGCGCGGATTGTCACGCAATATAACTGCAAGCGCAGCGACGGTATCCGGCCGCAGGTCCGCACAATTGCCAGCAGCCGCGGTATCAAAAAGCTGCGACAACATCGTTCCCGCGGTCAATGTGTAGTCGGCCGCCGGCAACTCCTGACCGAGCTGTTGCACTACAAGACTGCGATCGAGCTCCGGCAGATAGCGGCATGAGATATTCAGTTCCTGCAGGCGCAGGTATGCATGCTGCGGTTGCCGCAAAACAAACTGGTCAATCGTCTGCAGCGCGCGAAACGGACCTTCCTCGGTCAATTGATAGCTCGCCATCGTGCCAACGGCACGCACCGAATCGGGGTAACGCATGGCCCAGTAGCGCGCTGCCGTGGATGGCGAACCCGAATGCGAAGCAAATACATACAGGCAGCCGGCATTGATCAGCACCAGCACTACGATTGTCGCACCGGCGGCGATTCGTGCCCGCGACCCGCGCATTGACACAATCAGGCTGCAGAGCGCGAATACCGGGCCGATGATGGGCAGATAATTCCTGTGCTCGAAGTACAGCTCGACCGGCACGATCGTGGATTCAAGCAGATGACCGCCGAGATACCAGAGCACGGCCAGCGCGGCGACCGGGTAGCGACGGCGCCAGCGGATGGCCGCGACCAGCAGCAGCAGCCACGAAAGGATCGCCGCGAGCGCAAACGGCTGCAGAGCGTTGCGCGCAATATCGGGTGCGTCCTGGTAAACACCGAGCTGGCCCGGCAGACCGAGCACGGCCTTGAACAGGTATTCCCAGAGCACCTGCGCCTGGGTTAACAGGCGCTCGCCGGCGTCAAAATCGCGACGCCGCGCGAGGTATTCCGCATAGGGCCACCAGGCCGCGAGTTGCAGCAGGACCAACAGCAATGGTGCAACAAGAAACACAGACTGCCAGGCACGCCAATGCTTGATGTTCAGGCGCTCAGGTCGCCGCAGTACCGTCGCCTCGAGAACGAATGCAAATACTGGCAACAGCAGCCCTGATTCCTTGCACAAGGCAGCCAGGGTCGTGAAAATCACGAGGCTGGCGCTCATACCGAGCAATGCCTGCCAGGGCCGATGGTCGATGCGCGTACGGGCCGACAGATAGCCGATGAGGCCCAGCAACAGGAATGTTCCGCTCAAGGTGGTCATGCGCTGCACAACCAGCAGTGAGGCACTCGCCAATAATGGCATCAGGACCCAGGCAGCGGCCGAGAGCGACGCGACCAGCATGGCCTTGCTTGTCTCGACGCGCATGCCAATGGAGACCTGCAGCAGGCAATATGCGACCAGCAGCGCGTTCAGCAGATGAATCAGGACATTGACTTCGAGGAACGCCGTTGCACCCTCTGTCCAGCGGTCCGCCTGCAGCGCGAAACTGAACAACGCGACTGGCCTGCCCAGCGGACCGGCAAGACCGGTACCGACAAATTCAAACGCCGACGCAGTGTCACTGACGTCGGCGAGTCCGTCGAGGTTGGAAATGTCATCGAGCTGGAACGTACCGCTCAAGGCCGGTCGATAGCATAGCCAGGCCAATATGAGTGCAAATACCAAGCCGGCCAGTGCGGCCCGGCCGTTCACGGACCGCATGTCAATCACGAGATCCGTCCGTCATACGCGCATTTTTTCTGTTTTTCGCAGCAGCGTCAGTCCCTGTTGAATCAATACGCTCATTATGCGACTCGAGTATACGCGAATGCTTTCCCGCGGCGGTATCCGGTACACTGGCGGAGGATATTCGAGGACCTCTCAGATGCCGACGTTTACCAGGACGCCACTGTTGCTGTGCGTAATGTGTGTCTCGATTCTCGGCGGCTGCACCGATTCTCCGGCGTCTGGCAGCGACGCGTTGACGCGATCACAGTGACGACGATTTCAAAGCTATTGTATTCCGGCGCACTGCTCGCGTGCCTGCTGGGCAACACTCGCGCAGAAGAGACAAACATCGACGGCGCAAAGCTCGAAGCCGGGGGATTCGTTGTTGGTGAAATATTGTTCGACAAGAACAACGTTTTCGATCTCGACGATGAGCGCGAGAATAACCGCCTGTTCCAGCTCGTCAACAGACTGCACATCATGACCAAGGATGAAACCATCCGCAAACACTTGTTGTTGCAACCGGGTGATCCTTACTCGGCACGGCTGGTAGCGGAGACCGAGCGCATTCTGCGCAACCGGGCCTACTTTTATGACGTCGAGATCAAGCCCGTCAATGCTGCTGACGGTCGCGTTGACTTGCAGGTCGTGACGCGCGATGTCTGGACGCTCAGACCGGGAATCTCGGCAAGCCGCTCAGGCGGTGAGAACAAGATCGGCGTAGAACTTGAGGAACGCAATCTGCTCGGCTATGGGCAGCAAGTGAGCATCGGCTGGGTAGATGACGTCGA
>CAZHLE010000084.1:0-10755 GCA_964533065.1 uncultured Woeseiaceae bacterium
CCCAGCAGTTCCCTGAGATGTGCCCGGAAACTTTCGCCGGTTTCCGGATGCTGCAGTCCGTAGGCAACGGTCGCCTTCAGATAGCCGATCTTGCTGCCGCAATCGTAACGATCACCTAAAAACGCGTAGGCATGTACGGGCTTGTCGGCCAGCAGGTCGGCAATGGCGTCGGTCAGCTGGATTTCGCCACCGGCACCGCGGCCAGTATTTTGCAGTTTGTCGAAAATCGCCGCGTCCAACAGGTAACGGCCAACGACCGCGAGATTGGATGGCGCATCCGCCGGCGCTGGCTTTTCGACGATCTTGGTAATGCGATTATCGTTAGCCGCATCAATGGCGACGATGCCATAGCTCGATGTGTCTTTGGCCGGCACGGTCTCAACAGCGATGACGCTGCCGCCATGGCGTTGGTACTCGGCCGCCATCTGCTTGAGGCACGGTGGATTTCCATCGATCAGGTCGTCAGCCAGGTGTACGTAAAAGGGCTCATCGCCAACGGCCGGCCGGGCACAGAGCACGGCGTGGCCGAGCCCGAGCGGTTCTCCCTGGCGAATGTAGATGCAAGTCACGCCCGCCGGAACTATGTCCCTGATCTGCTGCACGACACTCTGCTTGCCGGATTGTGCGAGTGCCGACTCGAGCGCCAGGTCGGAGTCGAAGTGGTCTTCTATCGCGCGCTTCGAACTCCCGGTAATAAACACGAGTTTCTCAGCGCCGGCCGCAATCGCCTCTTCGACCGCATATTGAATGAGAGGCTTGTCGACGATCGGCAGCATCTCCTTGGGGCTCGCCTTGGTCGCCGGCAGGAACCGGGTACCGCGTCCGGCGACGGGGAATACCGCTGTTCTGACTTTGATTCGCAATGTCGCGTCTCGTTTCCGAATCCGGCCTGAATCATAGCGAATTCAAATGGCCGGTGCCGGAACTTTGTCACGGACACCGGCCGGGACGGCACGTAGGGTTCGTGCCGGTTATTTCTTCGCCGGCGTAACAATAATATTGTCGCGATTCAGCTCCACTGTTCGCTCGCCAATGCCTTTCACCAGCGACAGGTCTGCCGCGGATTTGAATGGGCCGTGCTTTTCTCGATATTCGACGATGGCTTGCGCCTTCGTGGGTCCAATGCCTTTGAGTTCTGCCGAAATCGTGGCGGCATCTGCCGTGTTGATGTCAACGGGACCGGCGAATGCCCATAGCGGCAGGCAGGCAACCAGCAACGTCAAAAGTCGGGCTTTGGTCTTCATGGTTTGCTCCTTTCATGGTCGGGGTCTGTGCCGGATCGGGCACAGGAAAGAAGCCTAGAGTCATTTTCCGGCAGTTGCCGCCGCGAAAATTGCGCTAAATAACGCGATTAGCGTTTCGTGATGGAATGCTGCAATACGGTGTCAAACTGGACACGCGAGGCGGGTCGTTGTGTTTCCCAGTTTCGGCAACTCGGGCACTGCCACAACAGCCGCTGGCTGGAAAAGCCGCATTCCTGGCATTGATAGCGTGGCGTTGCCGAAGCAAGCTTGGATAGTGCGCTGCGGACTTTCTGCAAAGCCTCTGACTGGCTGCCGCTACCCCCTTCCGTCAGCCGATTTAAGTCGACGAATTCGGACAACGTCGACTCTTCGAGCATGTAGCGCTGCACGCATTCATCGATCATTGGGATACCTGTGATTTTGTTGACGATCGCTGTGTATGCTACCAGCGAGCGCATGTCTGCATCGTTCTCAACCATTGCGCGCAAGGAACTATCGAGCTCCTCCAGGGAGCCGTCGCGCTCATACGCCGCTACGATTTCTGGCAAGGCCTCGGATATCAGGTAAGTGTGTTCGTCCATTATTCGGTGGTAGAGCCGAATGGCCGTCTTGTTATCATCCGTCGCTCGAGCGATATGCGCACGCGTCAGAGCCCCGCGCATAGTGCGAGGGCGGCCGGCTTGCGCCTTCTTGACGTGGTGACGTGCCGAATTGAAATCGTTACGGCCGATCGCTGCTTCTGCCAACTCGCAATAATAATGCGCGATCTGGAGTGCCAGCGAGCGACCACCGATGGTTTCCAGCTGCTGCCCGGCGTCGATGGCTTTTTGCCATTCCTTTTCCTGCTCATAGATGCGGCATAGATTTTCCAACGCCTGGCCCTGGTAGCGCGAGCCCTGCGACAGGCGCACAAACAGTTTCTCCGCGCGATCCAGCAGCCCGGCATGCAAGTAGTCCTTCGCCAGGGAAAACAACGCCTGATCCCGTTGTTCACTGGCCAGGTCGGGTCGCGCGATAATGTTTTGATGAATCCGGATCGCCCGGTCGACCTCGCCGCGGCGCCGAAACAGGCTGCCGAGCGCGAAGTGCGTTTCAATGGTTTTGTCATCCACCCTGACCATGGCAAGAAAATGCTCCAACGCCTGGTCAGTCTGTTCATTGAGCAGAAAGTTAAGGCCTTTCAGGTAGTCGAGATTCAGCGGCAACGGAGCATCTTCGACATCACGCTCATTAAATCGCCCCATTGCCCAGCCGGCCGCAGCCAGCAGCAGGAACAGCCCGGCCAACAGAAATGTCGATTCAGTCGGCATCAGACAGCGGCAAGCTACGCAGGGAACTGACTTCAGACTCGGAAAGGCGAAGTGCGCGGCGCAAGGTACGTCGTTCACTGATCAGACGAAATACGAAAGCGGTCGTACAGAGCATGCCAAACAGCGTACCAATGACAAAGGTCACAACCAGGATAATTGACAACTGATAGGTACCGGCAAAAAAGGCCAGGTCAAGACTCACGGTGTCGGAATTCAAAGCTGTCAAAATGAAAATGATCGACGCGACACCGAGGGCCAGCAGCAACAGGCCAATTCGTTTCAACATGCGCGGCGCTCCGTCAGCAGCATCAACAAATATGCAAAAGCGGAGTGTATTGCTTTACCGCGGCAAAGGGTAAATCCGATGCTTGTGGCAACAGTGCCAGCGCTAGTCTTTGATCGGAAAGTGGCCGCTTTGGTCGACCCGATCACGCAAATCCTTGCCAGGCTTGAAATGCGGTACATATTTGCCAGACAGTGCGACTGCCTCACCGGTTTTTGGATTGCGGCCGATTCGCGGCGGCCGAAAGTGCAGGGAAAAGCTGCCGAAACCGCGAATTTCAATTCGCCGTCCGTTTGCGAGCGCATCGCTCATGAGATCAAGCAAGTGCTTGACGGCCAATTCGACATCCTTTGCCGGCAGGTGCTTCTGCTTGCGTGCGATAACTTCTATGAGTTCCGATTTGGTCATCTGTCGCTTCGCTTGTATGAACTGGCCCGTAACCTACGGATAATACAGGCAATATAGCCCAGACCTGCGGGTCTGGGCTACTGTTTTTTAACTATTATTTGCCGCCACCCGTCATTTTTTCCTTCAAGAGTTCACCCAGCGTGGTTCCGACCGCCGCCGCGCTCTCGTCAGACTTGTAACTGCTGATGGCCTCGGCTTCTTCATGAACTTCCTTAGCCTTGATGGACAGCTGGATCGTCCGGTTCTTGCGGTCTACATTGGTAAATTTAGCCTCGATTTCCTCGCCGACCTTGACCAGCATGCGGGCATCCTCGACCCGGTCACGTGCCATTTCGGATGAACGCAACGATCCCTCGATACCGTCGCCGAGGTCGATTGTGGCACCTCGAGCGTCAACCTCTTTGACGATGCCTTTGACAATCGAGTTCTTTGGGTGCTCAGCAAGCCACGCTGACAACGGGTCCTTTTCAAGCTGCTTGATACCGAGTGAGATGCGTTCACGCTCGGCATCAATTGCCAATACAGCAGCCTCGATCTCCTGGCCTTTCTTGAAATTGTGGACCGCTTCCTCGCCCTCTTCCCACGAGATGTCTGACAAGTGCACCAATCCATCGATGCCACCCTCGAGACCGATGAATATGCCGAAGTCAGTGATCGACTTGATCTGTCCGCTCACCTTGTCATTGCGATTGTAAGTTGCGGCAAATTCGGCCCAAGGGTTCGCCTTGCACTGCTTTACGCCCAGCGAAATTCGCCGACGCTCTTCGTCGATTTCGATGACCATGACCTCAACTTCTTCGCCAATCGAGACCACTCGTGCCGGATTAACGTTCTTGTTGGTCCAGTCCATTTCGGATACGTGAACCAGGCCTTCGACACCGTCTTCGATCTCGACAAAGCAGCCATAGTCGGCAATATTGGTGACTTTGCCGAACAGCCGAGTCTGTGGCGGATAGCGGCGTGCCAGATCCTTCCACGGATCATCGCCCAGTTGTTTCATACCGAGCGATACACGCTGGCGCTCACGGTCAAACTTGAGAATCTTGACCTCAATTTCGGCACCCACTTCAACCACTTCCGACGGGTGCTTGACGCGCTTCCAGGCCATATCGGTGATGTGCAGCAGACCGTCTATGCCGCCCAGATCCACGAACGCGCCGTAATCGGTCAGATTCTTGATGATACCCTTGACGGTGCTGCCCTCCTGCAGATCCTCGAGCAACGCCTCACGCTCCACCGAGAACTCCTGCTCGACAACCGCACGCCGCGATACCACGACGTTGTTGCGCTGTTTGTCCAGCTTGATGACCTTGAATTCGAGCGTCTTGCCCTCCAGGTAAGCTGGGTCACGAACCGGGCGAACGTCAACCAGCGATCCAGGCAGAAACGCGCGAACGTTGTCGATCTCGACCGTAAAGCCACCTTTAACCCGGCCATTGATGACGCCCACAACCACCTCGCTCTTTTCAAAGGCTTTTTCAAGATCGGTCCAGGTTCGGGCCCGGATCGCCTTCTCGCGGGACAGGCGTGTTTCGCCGAACCCGTCTTCGACGGCGTCAAGCGCAACTTCAATAACATCGCCTACCGACAACTTGAGGTCGCGGCTGTCAGCCTGGAATTGTTCGATGGGAATAACGGCCTCTGATTTGAGACCCGCACTGACGATGACTACATCGTCGTTGATTGCCACAACGGTGCCGGTAATGATTGCACCTGGTTTAATCTTTTGACTGGCAAAACTTTGTTCAAATAACTCAGCAAAACTTTCAGACATGTGAAAAACCCAAGAGAACGATATGTTCTCACCCTGTTATCGTCACACCGATCCTTCGGTCGACGGAGCATGAAAAAGAACCGAACGTCCTGTCCGATCCGCAATAAGTATCATTTCCGGAAAAAACTAGATGCTTGAGACCCAATCGAGCACGATCTGAACAACCTCGTCGATGGGCATGCTGGATGAATCCAGCATTCTGGCGTCCTCCGCAGGCCTGAGCGGAGCGACCGAACGTTCCGAATCGCGCCGGTCCCGGTCTGCTATATCCCGTGAAACGGCGGCGAGACTAACATCAATACCCTTGTCTTTCAACTGCTTATGTCGGCGCCTGGCGCGCTCCTCAGGGGAGGCAGTCAGAAACACCTTGAGCAGCGCATCGGCAAAAACCTGTGTTCCCATGTCGCGGCCGTCGGCGACCAATCCCGGCGCCTGTCGAAACGCCCGTTGTCGGTCGAACAAGGCGTTCCGAACCGCCGGGATGCTGGCTACGGCCGACGCCCCGTGGCCAGCCTCCTCGCTTCGAACTGCGGTCGTAACGTCATCTCCGGCCAGCAGAATACGTTCGTGGCCGTCTGACACCGTCAAAAATTGCACATCGAGTCGGGCAGCCAGCTCGGCCAGCGCCGCCGGGTCGTCCAAAGCAACGCCTTTCCCGGCCGCGTCGACGGCAACCAATCGATACAGCGCCCCGCTATCGAGCAAATGCCAGCCCAGCCGTTTGGCCACGCGCCTTGCGACGGTTCCCTTGCCCGAACCGCTGGGTCCGTCTATGGCAAGCACCGGGATTCCGGCAGTGCGGTTCACTGGATTGCCGCCCCCAGTTGCTTAAGGCTGTTGGCGAATCCCGGGAAGGACGTATTGACGTTGACAACGTCGTTGATCACTACCGAATCCGTTGCGATTGTACCGGCGATTGCCAGAGACATGGCGACGCGGTGGTCGCCGTGGCTCTCCACCTCTCCGCCGCTAAATTGACCGCCGTATACGGTAGCACCGTCCGCAACCTCATCAACCTGTATACCCAGCGCGCGCAGTCCGGCCGCCATTGCCGCGATACGATCGCTTTCCTTGACTCGCAATTCGGCAAGTCCTGAGAATACGGTATGACCTTTGGCGGTTGCGGCGGCCACAAACAGTACCGGGAACTCATCGATTGCGAGCGACACCAGCGCCGGATCGACCACACCACCGCGCAATTTTGACGAGCGCACACGGATATCCGCGATCGGCTCGGCGCCAAACAGGCGCCGGTTCTCAAACTCGATAGAAGCACCCATCGCCTGCAGGATATCGATGACGCCGGTACGGGTTGGATTGATGCCGACATCCGTAATCAGGACGTCCGCACGCTCCGCAAGAATCGCCGCCAGCATGATGAAGCTCGCCGAGGAGAGGTCCGCAGGCACTTCAATGTTGCAGCCACGCAGAGTCTGGTGGCCACGAAGGGATATTCTGTTGTTCGCGCGCTCCAGTTTCGCGCCCATCGTAAGCAGCATCCTTTCGGTATGGTCGCGCGTAATGGCCGGCTCCTTTACGGTGGTAATTCCGTCCGCATACAGCCCGGCCAGCAGCAACGCCGATTTCACCTGCGCGCTGGCGACCGGCAGTGTGTAGTCAATGCCTTGCAGCACCGGATTGCCATGTATCGTCAATGGCGGGCATCCGGCATGGCTTTCGATGGTCGCGCCCATGAGCTCTAGCGGACGAATCACCCTTTTCATAGGTCGCGAGCTCAACGAGGCATCGCCAGTCAAGACAGATGAAAAATTCTGGCCGCTCAACAGGCCTGCCATCAGGCGCATTGCGGTACCGGAATTACCCAGATCCAGCGCTGCAGCGGGCGCAACCAGCCCGTGCAGCCCGACACCGTGCACGACCAGCTCGGTCGGTGCGGGGCGCGCAATCGTGATGCCCATGTCGGACATCGCCGCGAGCGTTGCCAGGCAGTCTTCGCCGGCGAGAAAACCGCTGACGTTGGTGCGACCTTCGGCGATACCACCCAACATCAATGCGCGATGTGAAACTGACTTGTCACCCGGCACCGTCAGTTTTGCATCAGTTAGCCTTGACGGTTGGACTTCGAATCGCATTAGCGGACCTGCCTGAGTATGTCAGTTCACCGCTTTCGGGTAGGCACCGAGCACGCGGAAAAGAGAGCTCGCCTTTTCCAGTCCGACGAGCGCATCGGCGACCGGTGACTCATTGGCATGACCCTCGACGTCGATGAAAAACACGTAGTCCCAATTCTGGCGCCGCGACGGCCGGGACTCGATGAACGTCATGTTCACGCCGTGATCGGCCAAGGGCTGCAGCAGGGTGTGCAGGACGCCGGCACCGCCCCCCGTATCACTCGTCGAAACGAGCAATGTCGTCTTGTCCGCGCCGCTCGGCGCCAGCAGGGTTTTGCCGATAACGAGAAACCGGGTTGAGTTGTCGCGACGGTCCTGGATGCTGTTTACGAGGATCCTGAGGTTGTAAACGTCCGCCGCAACGTCCGGACCAATAGCGGCCGTTCCGACCTCGTCCCTCGCACGGCGTGCACCGGCCGCATTGCTCGACATGCCAACCAGTTCAATCTGGGGCAAATACTCGCGCAGCCAGCCGCGGCATTGTGCTAACGATTGTTCGTGTGCACAAATGCGCTGAATATTTTCCAGCCCCTGCATCTGGCCCAGCAGGTGCTGTTCAATGCGCAACTCGACCTCGCCCGCAATCTTCAACGGCGAGGTCAGGAACATGTCGAGCGTGTTATTGACAGACCCCTCGGTCGAGTTCTCGATAGGCACGACGCCGAAATCGGCAGCACCGCTTTCGACCTCCTGAAACACCTCATCAATGGTGTGAAACGGCAATGCCCGCACCGAGTGACCGAAGTGCTTGTAAACCGCGGTCTGCGTAAAAGTACCCTCAGGGCCGAGGAATCCGACTTTCAGTGGTTCCTGTTGCGCGAGGCAGGCAGACATGATTTCGCGAAACAGGCGCAACATTTCTTCATCGCGTAACGGTCCCTTGTTGCGACTCTTGACGGCCCTGAGGACTTCCGCTTCGCGCTCGGGCCGGTAGTAATCGACCGCGTGTGCGAGTTCGCCCTTGGCGACACCAACTTGCTGCGCGAACATTGCACGCTCATTGATCAGCGATTGCAGGCGCTCGTCGATCTCATTGATACGGCGACGAATTTCGGCCAGATCCAGTACAACTGTTTTGTCCTTATCGGCCATACGTGACTCGCTACATCTGTTCCTGTCGGGCTGGCTCTCAGGTTACAGGCTTGCCCAGATTTCGCAAAGACAAAACACCGTCGATAGAGCGTAATTTTGCACATGTTGTATCGCTGACCTCACGATTGACGTCGACAATGGTATATGCCAGTTCACCGAGCGACTTATTGAGCAGATCTTCTATATTCAATCCGGCAGCGGCAAGGCTTGTTGATATTTGCCCGACCATGTTTGGTACGTTCTTGTTTGCGATCGTAATCCTCCAGGCGTCCAGCCGCGGCATGCGCGCTTCCGGAAAATTCACCGAATACCGGATGTTGCCGTTAAGCAGGAAGTCCTTGATGTTTTCCGCGGCCATGATGGCGCAGTTTTCTTCGGCCTCGAACGTCGATGCGCCCAGATGCGGCAGCGCCACAACACCCTCGTGCTCAATCAGCTCCGCGGTAGGAAAATCGCACACGTAGGACTTAAGCGTGCCGCTTTCCAGCGCGGCCAGTACCGCCTGATTGTCGACTATGCCGCCGCGCGCGAAGTTCACCAACACCGAACCTTTGGGTAATAGCGACAAACGCTTCTGGTTAACGAGGCCTTTGGTCTCGTCGACTAGCGGCACATGCAAAGTGATCGCGTTCGAACGCTTGAACAGCTCGTCGATACTCTCCGCATGTTCTACTCCTGCCGATAACTGCCAGGCGTTGCGGACCGTTATTTTCGGGTCAAAACCAATCACCTTCATGCCCAGCGCAAGCGCTGCATTGGCAACCTCGACCCCGATTGCACCCAGTCCAACGACTCCCAGCGTCTTGCCCGGCAATTCAAAGCCAACGAATTGCTTCTTGCCAGCCTCGATCGCTTTGTTTAATGCCTCGCCGGTTTCCGTCAGGCCTTTCACGTACTCACGGGCGTCGCAAAGATTTCGCGCCGCAATGAGCAAGCCCGCGATGGCGAGCTCCTTGACCGCATTGGCGTTCGCGCCCGGGGTATTGAACACCGGGACGCCCCGCGCACTCATCAGCTCAATGGGAATGTTATTCGTTCCGGCGCCTGCACGAGCGATGGCAGCGACCGACGCTGGAATATCCATATCGTGCAGGTTCTGTGATCGAAGAATTATTGCGTCCGGGTCCTTGAACGTCGTACCTGCCTCGAAAAACTGTGCTGGCAAGCGGCGCAGCCCGATCTCGGCAATATTATTGAGGGTTAAAATCCTGAACATGCGTTATCCATATTTTCGTTCAAATTCGCTCATAAAGGAGATCAGCGCATCGACGGAAGCCTCCGGCACGGCGTTGTAAATCGATGCACGCATGCCGCCAACCGAGCGATGTCCCTTGAGATTCGTCAACCCCGCCGACACGGCCGCGCTCAAGAACGTGCTATCCAGCGCCGCGTCCGCCAGGACAAACGGCACGTTCATTGTGGAACGGCAATCGGGGCGCACCGGGTTGGAATAAAAGTCCGAGGCGTCGATCGCTGCATACAGTTTGGTCGCCTTTCGGTCATTGACCTCGGCCATGGCCTTGAGGCCACCCCGTTGCAACAGATGCTGAAAGACCAGGTCGGCGACATACCAGGCAAAGGTTGGCGGCGTGTTGGTCATGGACTCGGATTCGGCATACGACTTCCACATCATCAGGTGTGGCAGGTTTGTTCTCGCTGGTGCGAGCAGGTCGTTGCGCACTATGACCAGCGTTATACCGGCCGGGCCGATATTCTTTTGCGCGCCCGCATAAATGACGGCGTAATCACTGACATCGATCGGGCGCGACAATATGTTGCTGGACATGTCAGCCACGAGCGGCACGCTGGAGTCGGGCGCAGACTTGAACTCGACGCCACCGATGGTTTCATTGGACGTGATATGCAGATAAGCGGCCTTCTCGTGACGCTTCCAGCTGGCCTCGTCCGGAATGTAGGTGAAATTCTGATCGGCGCTGGTCGCCGCTACATTCAGGACACACTGCCGGCGCGCTTCGTCGGCTGCCTTCTTACCCCAGCTGCCGGTAATAACGTAGTCGGCCACATCCCCGGGACCCGCCAGGTTCAACGGCGCCATGGCCATTTGCATGGTCGCACCGCCCTGTATCCAGAGCACGCTGTAGTCGCTGGAAATACCGAGCAATTGTCTCAGGTTGGCTTCGGAGCGCTCGGCCAGGGCGATGAATTCCTTACTACGGTGACTGATTTCCATGACCGACATGCCGGTACCGTCCCAGTCCGGAATATCTGACCTGATAATCTCGAGTACTTCGATGGGCAGCGCGGCCGGGCCGGCGCTGAAGTTGTGAACGCGGGACATCCCTCAGATTTCCTTACTCTTCGTCTTCCTCGATGTACTCAATGCGCGCCAATCCAACCAGACGCTGCTCGGACTCTACACGAATAAGACGAACGCCCTGCGTATTCCTGCCCTGCACTGAAATGTCGTTAACCGCGGTCCGCACCAGGGTACCGTTGGAACTGATCAACATGATTTCGTCATCATCGCCGACCAGCGCCGCACCCACGGTAC
>CAZHLE010000085.1:0-10544 GCA_964533065.1 uncultured Woeseiaceae bacterium
TCCTGTCGTTCATCGTCTGGGCGCACCACATGTTCACGGTCGGCATGCCCTTATCGGGGCAGCTCTTTTTCATGTTCGCCACGATGCTGATCGCCGTACCGACCGGCGTAAAAATATTCAACTGGCTTGCGACCATGTGGGGCGGGGCGATGACTTTTGAAACGCCGATGCTGTTTGCCCTGGCATTCGTATTCATGTTCACGATCGGCGGTTTTTCGGGCGTGATGCTCGCCATCGTGCCAACCGACATCCAGTATCACGACACTTATTTCGTCGTCGCCCACTTTCACTACGTGCTGGTGCCGGGCTCGATCTTCGGCCTGTTCGCGGCCTGCTATTACTGGCTGCCGAAATGGACCGGTCATATGTACAACGAGACTGCGGGCAAGGTGCATTTCTGGACTTCGACGATATTCGTCAACCTGACGTTTTTCCCAATGCATTTTCTTGGGCTCGCGGGAATGCCGCGGCGTATTCCCGACTATTCGACCCAGTTTGCCGACTTCAATAGCATGGCGAGCATCGGTGCAATCGGCTTCGGTCTTTCGCAGCTGATCTTTGTTTACGTGCTGCTGACCGTGAAGAGGGGCGCGAAGGCGACCGACCGGGTCTGGGAGGCACCGCGTGGTCTCGAGTGGACCGTGCCATCGCCTGCGCCCTATCACACCTTCGACAGGCCGCCGGTGAAACGCGTTGCGCAGGAGTCGTTCCAGTGACCATCAGCAACCGCCGCACGGCGCTCTATCTTGCCGCTGTTGCAGCGACCTTTTACCTCGGATTCATCCTGCTCGGTGTGTTGCGGTCCTGACCCAATGTCCGACTCGGCGCCACAGCTCTCGAATCGCTCGTTTGCCGCAAGGCTGGCGGTGTTTGCCGTGGCGATGTTTGCGTTCGGATTTGTTGTGCTGCCACCCTTATACAGGGTGTTCTGTGAGATCACCGGGTTCGGCGGCCGCAGCAACGACAGCCCCATAGTGGTCGCCGAAGCGCCGGATTTGTCGCGCAGCATACGCATCGAGTTTATCAGCACCGTTAATAACTATGCGCCCTGGCAGTTTGAGCCGGCTGTGGAAAGCATGATCGTGCATCCCGGGCAGATGTATTACGCGACGTTCAACGCAACCAATCTTAGCGATGAGGCGCGCACTGGCCAGGCGGTGCCGAGCATTGCGCCGGTCGCGGCAAGCGAGTATTTCCAGAAGATCGAATGTTTTTGCTTCGTGTCTCAGGAATTTGCCGGCAACGAGAGCCGCCCGCTGCCGCTGCAATTCATCGTCAGCCCGGACCTGCCCGAGTATGTCGACACCATAACGCTGTCGTATACCTATTTTGAGAGTAACTATGTCACACGCAGATGATCGTTATTACGTGCCACATGGCAGCCACTGGCCAATAGTCGGATCCGTTGGACTGTTGTTCCTCATGGTTGGTGTATCCCACTGGTTGAACGGCGCCGATGCCGGCTTCTGGGTCATGATGGGTGGCGTTGCCGTTATGGTGTTCATGCTGATTGGCTGGTTCGGCACTGTCATCCGTGAGAGCGTCGGCGGCCTGTACAACGCCCAGGTCGACACGTCCTTTCGCATGGGTATGTTCTGGTTCATTTTTTCCGAAGTCATGTTTTTCGCCGCTTTCTTCGGTGCGCTTTTCTATGCGCGCAACATGTCAATTCCCTGGCTCGGTGGCGCCGGCAATAATTTCTTCACCAACCTGCTGCTCTGGGAAGGCTACGAAAGCACCTGGCCCTCCAACGGCCCTGGTGAGCTTGGCGGCGACTACGAGGTCATGGGTCCGTTCGGCCTGCCGCTGATCAATACCGCGATCCTGTTAACCAGCAGTATCACAGTGACAATCGCCCATCACGCCCTGATCGCGGGGCAACGCAAACTGCTGACAACATTCCTCGGGCTCACCGTGCTGCTCGGCTTTGTCTTCGTCTACCTGCAGGGAGTCGAGTACGTCGAAGCCTATGAGCATATGAACCTTAAGCTGACGACCGGCATTTATGGTTCGACGTTTTTCATGCTCACCGGTTTTCACGGCATGCACGTCACCATTGGCGCGATCATGTTGGCGATCATCTGGTTACGCGTGGTGAAAGGCCATTTCACGGCCGAAAAGCATTTCGCCTTCGAGGCCGTTGCCTGGTACTGGCACTTTGTCGACGTCGTCTGGGTTGGCCTCTACGTGTTCGTCTATTGGATGTAATCATTAACAGAAGCGGGCTGCGGGGCGTTTTTCGACCGAAGTAAAGCGCAGCGCAGCGAGTCACGAGGGAGAGAAATGCGCCGCAGCCCGCTTCAGCTAGTGATCCAGCCGAGATAGTACGAGGCAACCAGGAACACGATCAGCAGCAGGGACAGGCCGACGCGGACCTGTAAGGCCTTGAGGACGCGCGTCGAGTCGTGATCCTTACGTGACAGGTGGTACAAGCCGGTGCCAAGACTGGCGACAATAGCGACCAGTAATACAATGACGAGTATTTTCACTGCAGATCCTTAGCGAGCGGGCAAGAAGTATAACGTGAACAGCAACAGCAGAAAGCCAATGCCAGGGTGGGTGCCATTCCTCATTGGCGCCGCGCTAGTCATACAGTTTGCCGGTCTTGGCGGCTGGCAGATCAGCCGTGGCCTCGAGAAACGCGCAGTACAGGAACTGTATTCCGACGACGCGGGCTTTACTGCCTGGTCTGCCCGCACGGAGGTGCGCCCCTACCAGCGCCTGCGCCTGCAGGGCCGGTTCGATAGCGAGCGCCAGTTCCTGCTCGACAACATCATCCTGAACAGCCGCTACGGCTATTACGTAGTGACGCCGCTCATACTTGACGCCGACAATGGTGTCCTGCTCGTGAATCGCGGCTGGATAGAGAAAGCCGGCAACGGCGTCGTTCCGGTTCTGCCGGCGATCGATGCCGCGTCGGTGACGGTGCACGGTCGTGCCGGATCGCTGCCACGAGCAGGTTACAAGATGGGTGCCGCCGTCAGTCCCGTCTCTGCCTGGCCGAAACTCGCGGTCTATCCAACACTTGCCGAGATTTCTGCCGAGCTTGGCCAGGATGTGTTGCCGTTTGTTCTCTTGCTGGAGCCTGATGACGAGCGGGGATTTGTGCGCCACTGGGTACCGGAGGAAATGGGTCCTGGCCAGCATTTTGCCTATGCCCTGCAATGGTTTGCCATGGCGGCGGTGCTGGCGGCATTGCTCGTCTGGCACTGGCGTCGGCGCCGCGCGGAACGACGGAGCACAAATGGTTGACTCACGCCGAAGGTCAGCACGTCTCCACCTCATACTGATTGCGGTGGTCTTCTTCGGCCCCTTGCTGCTTGCGGCGTGGCTGTACTATGGCGGGCACTTCGCGGCCGCCGGGCGCAGCAGCAACCATGGCGCACTGCTGAATCCCATCGTCAATTTGCGCGAGACCTTGCCTGAATCCGAATTACTCACAGAGGGCGAAGGGCGCTGGATATTGCTGTTCGCACAGGAATCCGAGTGTGGCAAAACGTGTCGCGACGCCCTGTATACGCTTCGGCAGGGACGACTCATGCTCGGCAAGGAACAGGACCGCCTGGTTCGCGGCTTCTTGCACGGCGATACCCCGCCGGATACAGTGTTCCTCGCTGCCGAGCATCAAGGGCTGATCTCTCTGCAGGAGCCGCGTCTGGTGAGCCTGCTGAATAACAAAAAGCCCGGCGAGCTCGCGGATGGCGGCTATTTTCTGCTTGATCCGCTCGGAAATCTGGTCATGTATTTTCCACCGGATATTGCTCCGTCAGAAATGGTCGCCGACATCGAACACCTGCTGCGCTTGTCGCATATAGGCTGACGGGATCCGGAATGAGTGCGAACGTAGATACATATCTTGACTGGCGTGACTACTACGAGCTGACCAAGCCCCGCGTGGTCATGCTGATCGTATTTACGGCGATCGTCGGCATGTTTCTCGCGGTTCCGGGTTGGCCCGGCACGGCTGCACTGTTATTCGGTACGCTCGGCATTGGCCTGGCCGCTTCGTCGGCTGCGGTCTTCAATCATGTGCTGGATGCGCGCATCGATATTCACATGTTGCGCACACGAGGCCGCCCCCTGCCGCAGGGCCGGGTATCGGAGCGCGCTGCGCTGAGCTTCGCCTCGCTGCTCGGCGTCGTTTCCATGTTCATCTTGTGGTTCGTCGTCAATCCACTGACCGCCATGCTGACCTTCGCCTCGCTGATCGGCTACGCGGTCGTCTATACGGTGTTCCTGAAACGCGCGACCCCGCAGAACATCGTCATTGGCGGGGCCGCCGGGGCTGCACCGCCCGTGCTCGGCTGGACGGCAGTCAACGGCGAAGTGCATGCCAGCGCACTACTGTTGTTCCTGATCATCTTCGTCTGGACACCGCCGCACTTCTGGGCGCTTGCGATTGCACGCAAGGACGAGTACGCCAAGGTCGGCATCCCGATGCTGCCGGTCACGCATGGCGAGGCGTATACGCGCCTGAATATTCTTTTTTATACGATCCTGCTCGTGCTGATTACGATCCTGCCCTACCTCACCGGCATGAGCGGCCTGATCTACCTCGGCACTGCACTCGTGCTCGATGTCGCCTACCTGTATTACTCGATCCAGATGTGGCGCGTCCCGGAAGATCTTGAGTTGCCCATGAAGTCCTTCAAATTCTCGATTTCCTACCTCGGCTTTCTGTTCGCCGCCCTGTTGATCGACCATTATTTCCTGATTCGCATCAGCCTCTAGCCAGCGCGAAACTGCCAACCGCATGCTTGTAGCCCGGCTGCCGCGCGCTACACTCGGAAGCATCATGAGTGGCGCGGACAGAAACCATGCTTTTGAGCGACTCGTGCGGCCGCACTTCGACCGCCTGTACCGACTTGCCTGGCGGCTGACGGGCAGCAAGGCCGAAGCCGAGGACCTGTTCCAGGAGTTGCTGCTGAAAGCGTACCGGTTGCTCGACCAGCTCGCGCACATCGACCAGCCGGGACCCTGGCTTGGCCGCATCTTGTACAACCTGTTCATCGATGAGCGGCGGCGATTTACGAGGCGCCGCATGCAGGTGGTCGGGGAGGGTGAACTGCCAGGCGACGGCCTGGCCGGACTGCCCGGCCCCGCCGACCCGGCCATGGACAGCCAGCGCTGGGAGACCATCCGGCGTCTCGATCGGGCCCTGGCGATGCTCAGTACCGAGCATCGCGTGGTCGTCCTGCTGCATGACACCGAGGGCTATACAATGGAAGAAATACAGGAGCTTACGGGCGTTCCACTGGGCACCGTAAAGTCCCGCCTGCACCGTGCGCGGGCGCAGCTGCGGGAAATTCTCGAAAAAGACGGAACGCTTTCCTGATGCCGGTCGTGTAAGGGATCAAGCAGGACAAAAACCATGCATAACGACGACAGCAATGTACCAGGCGCGGATCAGGAAGATCTCCAGATTCGAGCACTGTTAAAGGATTACCCGATGCCACCGGCAGCCGAAGGTTTTTACGATCAGGCACTCGCCCGCGCCACCCTTAGGGGATCGCGCCGGCAGCGCAATCGATGGATCATGACCGGGTTCGGCGGCGCGCTGGCAGCGGGATTCGCGCTCTGGTTGCTGGGCGGCACGCTGCTCCACATGCCCGAAACGCTGTCGACGGACGACGCTCTGAGCGCATTGATTCCCGGCGTCACGATGACGCTCGAGGAACCACGTACGGTAAACCTGGTTTTTACTTCCGCGACAGCACTGGACGCTGCGACCCTGACCGTGACGCTGCCGGAAGGTGTTGAGCTCGCCGGGTTTCCCGGACAAAGCCAGGTGAGCTGGGAAACAAGCCTTACGGCCGGGCGAAATTTGTTACCTCTTAAATTGATTGCTCTGACGCCTGTTGGCGGAGAATTGCTGGCACGACTCGAACACGAGAATCGCGGCCGGCTGTTCCGCCTCAAGCTAACTATTTCCTGAAGGGAGCAAGACCATGAAAAGGATTCAGGTATTTTTCACAAGTTTGGCGCTGAGCGGCGCTGCACTGCTGCCGGCGGCGGCGAATGCAGACGATCTCGATGATCTCGACGTAACCATGGAGGTCGTCGATGACATTGGCGAGGTCGATGACGTGATTGCAGCGATGCGTGGCCCGGACGACGACGATGCCGACGACGACCGGGACGACGCCCGCAATGAGGATGACGACGACGACGATGAGGACGACGCCCGCAATGAGGATGACGACGACGAAGACGCCCGCAACGAAGATGACGACGACGAATTCGAGGATCATGAAGATGATTTCGCCGAGGACGAGGATTTCACCGAGGAAGACGAAGGCTTCGACGAGGAAGATGAGTTCGAAGAAGGCGAAGACGTCGACGATGATGAGTACGACGACGATGATGACGATGATGACGACGATGATGACGACGACGATGACGACGACGACTAATTCCTCTGAAAAACCCCAAAACCCCCTGTTGGCGAAGCTTTCAGGGGGTTTTTACGCACCACGTCATAGTTTTGCGAGCCGAATTGCCGGTAACCTTGGATCTGACATAACGGGCTTTCAGGAGCTTCAGCTATTCGTACAGTGAACTTCATCGCGCGACGCTGGCTTGGGATCAGCGTTGCGGCGCTGGCAACGTGCCTGCTTCTCGCTTCGCCGCAAAGCCATGCGCTCACATCGAGTGAACTCTTTGCCGACGGCAATCGGCTGTTCCGTGACGACCTCTACTGGGCCGCACTGTTGCGTTATCAGCAGGCCTACGAGGCGGGCATGGATACGCCCTTGCTGCACTACAACACCGGTGTTGCACACTACCGGGCTGGACAGCACATTCGTGCCCGCACGTCTTTGCTAAAGGCTGCGCAGGACCCGGGCCTGCGTGTCATTTCGCAATACAATCTTGGCCTGAATGCGTACGCCGCCGGAAATGTCGACGAAGCGCTGGACTGGTTCCGCCAGGCACGTGACCAGGAGCAAAGCAGCGACATCAGGAACCTCGCGATCATTGCCATCTCGCGCCTGCAGACTGAAAAACGTGAGGACGACGTGTTGCTCGCGCGAGTCGAGAAGCGCAAAACCAAGCCGGAATTTACAAACCTCGATGTGAGAGCGTTTGTCGGTTTTGGTACCGATGACAACGTGTTTCGCACCCCTGCGCAGGACTATATCGATTTTGCAGATCCGGCATTGCCGCTGGTCACCCCCGAAGTCGTTTCCGGCGCGTTTGTGCCATTTGATGTCCAGCTCAGGTACTCGATCAACAGCTTGAAATACGAGTCTTTTTTCGGCGCTTACCGCGTAGCCGGTCGCCTGTATCAGGATGAGGAACTGGATAACGCCAACGAGTACAGCCACGAATTCAGTTTTGGCAGCTCCTACCGGCGTGTGGATGAGAACCGTGAACGCCGCGTGTTCAGTGCATTTGCCTTCGCGCAACACGATCAAACCTACTTCGATCCCGATGATGGCACCGCTCGCGAGGTCGGCACCGAGAGCATCGACAATCGCCTGAACTACACTCGTTATGGACCGGAGTTCGCCTGGGTCCAGGCCTACGATCGTTTCGCGCTTGGGCTGCGCGTGAAAGGGCAGCTCTGGAATTACGAGGATCCGGAAGTCGTGCCCGAGTATGACCACGAGTATTTTCTGTTTGCGGCGCACGCGCAGTACGAGTTTACTCGCACCTCCTTGTTGCGAGTCACCGTGGACAAGTACAGCCGTCGTTTTGGCGATCGGCCTGCCTTTGACCTGGACGGCAACCAGCCGGTTACCAATCCGGAGCTGCGTTACGACTACCTCGCGGTGGGCCTTACCGCGAGGCAACGCATTACGGACAATATGTGGTTCGGTTTCAACTTCGAATTGACGGATCGCGAGGATCGATACCTGGGCTATAACGATTACCGGCGTAGCGAGTACGGCTACGATTTTAACTGGACACCCAACCCGCGCTTGCGCATCGAGCTCGGTGGCTATTATCGCAACTACGACTACGCGAACGCGTTTGCCTTTAACAACCCGGTCGCCGGCATCAAGACGCTGGAAACCTTGCGTGGCAATGTGCTGGCAGAGTTTCGCATGACTCCACATCTGAGTATCACTGCCGAGGCAGAGTTGCGCGAGTCCGTGTCGACCGACACGCGCATTGGCTACGACAAAACCTGGTTCTCAATCGGCGTGACCTGGCGGCAATAGTCGCAATAGTCGCGGGCATGGCCCCCTCCCACAATTTGCTACCATTGCCGGCCCGATTGGCAAACCGGCTGGCAAATGGACGTTACACCGATACTTGATTCGCTGAATGACGCGCAGCGGCAGGCCGTTACCGCGGCTGCCGGGCCGACGCTGGTTATCGCCGGGGCTGGCAGCGGCAAAACCAGGGTGCTTGTTCACCGGGCTGCCTGGCTGATCGATGTCGAGGGCGTCAGTCCGCAGGGTCTGCTCGCGGTAACCTTTACCAATAAAGCCGCAGCCGAGATGCGCAACCGAATTGAGGCGCTGCTGAATATTCCGGTCAATCAGCTCTGGATAGGCACCTTTCACGGCCTTGCGCATCGGCTGCTCCGGCGTCACTGGCGCGAGGCACATCTTCCACAGAATTTTCAGATCATTGATTCCGATGACCAGCTGCGCCTGATCAAGCGGCTGCTGAAGAATCTCGAGATAGACGACAGCCGCTGGGTGCCGCGCGACATCCAGTACTTTATCAATGGCCAGAAGGACGAGGGCTTGCGACCGCGGCATCTGAACGACGAGGGCGACCCGAACCGGCGCCAGATGATCGCGCTGTACCAGGCTTACGAAGAGGTTTGCGAGCGCGGCGGGTTGGTTGATTTTGCCGAGCTGTTACTGCGCGCACACGAGTTGTGGCGCGACAACGAGGAACTCCTTGCTCACTATCGACGACGCTTTTCGCACCTGCTGGTCGACGAGTTCCAGGACACCAATGCCATCCAGTACGCCTGGCTGCGGCTGCTCGCGGGCAAGACCGGTATTCCGTTTGTGGTCGGCGACGACGACCAGTCGATTTACCGCTGGCGCGGTGCGCGTGTCGAGCACATTCATCGCTTTCAGAAAGACTTTCCTGGCACCACGATCGTCAAGCTGGAGCAGAACTATCGCTCGACGGCGACCATTCTGCATGCCGCGAATTCGGTCATCGAGAACAACAGCTCCCGGCTCGGCAAGAAATTATGGACTGAGGGTGTCGATGGCGAGCCGATCCGGGTCTATGCGGCTTACAACGAGCGCGATGAGTCCGATTTCATCATCGGCCGGCTGCGCGACTGGATAGAGCAGGGAAATTTGCGCGCCGAAGCGGCGGTCCTGTATCGCTCGAATGCGCAGTCGCGGGTGCTCGAGGAGGGTCTGATCAATGCCGGCATCCCGTACCGCGTGTACGGCGGCCTGCGATATTTCGAGCGCACGGAAATCAAGGACGCGCTGGCCTACCTGCGACTGATTTCAAATCGCAACGATGACAGCTCGTTCGAGCGCGTGCTGAACAAACCGACGCGCGGCATCGGGACACGCAGTGCAGAGATGATTCGCGCCTACGCGCGCGCCAACGCCTGCTCACTCTGGCGCGCTGCGGGAGCGCTTGCCAGTGACGAGGATGGCGGCCGTGCGGCGAGCGCCATACACGCATTTTTGCAACTCATCGAAACCCTCGCTCGTGATACGGATGGACTTGACCTGGCGGGCAGGATCGATCACGTCATTCATGCCAGCGGCCTGATCGAGTTTTTTAAAAAGGAAAAGGGCGAAAAGGGCGAGACGCGCATTGAGAACCTGCTCGAACTGGTCAGCGCCGGCGGCAGTTTCGGACCGGACCCGGCGGCCGAAATGTCGCCGCTGGACGAATTTCTCTCGCACGCCGCCCTCGAGGCCGGTGAAGGCCAGGCCGACGCCTGGGACGACTGCGTACAGCTGATGACCATGCACTCGGCCAAAGGCCTGGAGTTCCCGCTGGTTTTTCTCTCCGGTATGGAAGATGGCTTGTTTCCACACCAGCGTTCGATTTCCGATCCCAAGGGCCTGGAGGAAGAGCGACGGCTTTGCTATGTCGGCATCACTCGCGCCATGCGGACCTTGTATATCAGCTATGCCGAGCAGCGGCGCCTGCACGGTATGGAGAGTTTCTCGCAGCCGTCGCGCTTTATTGCCGAGATCCCGGACCAGTACCTGGAGGAGATTCGACCCAAGGTACAGGTATCACGACCAATGCGCTCGCCAACTCCGGGCCGCACAAGCGTGCGGCAGGGTGCCGAGATCGGTATCCGGCTCGGCCAGCGGGTACGCCATAAGAAATTCGGCGACGGCGTCATTCTCAATTGCGAGGGCCAGGGGGCACATGCGCGCGTGCAGGTCAATTTTGAAGATGCCGGCACAAAGTGGCTTGTTCTGAGCTATGCAAATCTCGATCTGATGTAAACTCTTCGCGATGAAAATTCTGATTCTCGGTGCGGGTCAGGTTGGCTCATCGGCTGCCCTGCACCTGTCGCGTGAAGAGGCCAACGAAGTCACTGTCGTTGATATGCGACCCGACGTTCTGCGCGAGTTGCAGGATCGACT
>CAZHLE010000086.1:0-10450 GCA_964533065.1 uncultured Woeseiaceae bacterium
TGCCGCGAACCCACGGTTCGGCGATTTTTACGCGCGGTGAGACGCAGGCCATCGTGGTCGCGACGCTGGGCACTGGCCGCGACGCGCAAATCATCGATGCGATCGAAGGTGAGCGCAAAGATCAGTTCATGTTGCATTACAACTTTCCACCGTTCTCGGTTGGCGAAACCGGATTTGTCGGATCGCCTAAACGCCGCGAAATTGGACACGGCAAGCTCGCACGGCGTGGTATCCAGGCCGTAATGCCGAAGTTTGACGAGTTCAGCTATGTCATTCGGGTGGTTTCCGAGATCACCGAGTCCAATGGCTCGAGTTCGATGGCGTCAGTCTGCGGTACCAGCCTCGCATTGATGGATGCAGGTGTGCCAATCAAGGCTCCCGTAGCCGGCGTGGCGATGGGCCTGGTCAAGGAAGGCAACGGTTTTGCTGTACTTACCGATATTCTCGGCGACGAAGATCACCTTGGCGATATGGACTTCAAGGTTGCCGGTACCAAAGATGGCATCACGGCCCTGCAGATGGATATCAAGATCCAGGGTATAACGCGCGAGATCATGGACAAGGCGCTGGCCCAGGCTCGCGACGGACGTCTGCATATTCTCGGTGAGATGAACAAGGTGATCAGCAAATCACGCGACGAAATGTCCGAGTGGGCACCGTCAATCATCGCGTTCAAGATTGATCCGGAAAAGATTCGCGATGTAATTGGCAAGGGCGGCGCGGTTATCCGGGCTATGACCGAAGAGACGGGCGCGACGATTGATATTGATCAGGACGGCACCGTGCGAATTGCCTCGGTAGATGGTGCTTCGGGGCGCGAGGCACAGCGCCGCATCGAGTTGATCACTGCGGATGTCGAAGTAGGCCGCGTCTACGAAGGTAAAGTTGCACGCCTCATGGATTTCGGCGCTTTTGTAACCATCCTGCCAGGCAAGGACGGGCTCGTTCACATCTCACAGATTTCTAATGAACGCGTTGAAAAAGTCAGCGACAAGCTCGCCGAGGGCGATGTGGTCAAGGTAAAAGTCCTTGAGGTCGACCGTCAGGGTCGGGTGCGGCTGACCATGAAGGAAGTGGACGCAGCATAAGGCTCGAGAAACCCCAGGATCCGTGGTGGCAGGTAGAATCTTGGTCGCCACGGTGTCCCACCTTCGATAAAGCCTACATGGCCGCCCGATTTGGCCAGTTCGATCGTGACCTGATCGGAAAGTCGATCCGCCGGGGGTATGACTGCCGGTGTCATGAACGGATCGTCCAGCGCATTGATAATTAGTGTAGGACGCTGAATATCCTTCAGGAATTGGCCGGAACTGCAGCGGTCGTAGTAGTCGCGCATGTTCTCAAAGCCGTGCAAGGGCGCCGTCACGGCATCATCGAACTCGGCGAAGGTGGTCGCGCACATGGCGCGCTGCCAATCAAACGCGGCCGTGTGCTGGTTGAATTTTCGCTGCAAGGACACCTTCATTCTCTTTATTAAGTAGTACTGATAAAGCTTTGAAAAACCTTTATTTAATGCATCCGCACATTGGTGCAAATCGAGGGGAGCACAGATTGCTACGGCGGCTTCCAGCGGCGTCGAATGCGCCGCTTCCCCCAGGTACTTGAGCAGAATGTTACCGCCCAGGGAGTAGCCCGCGGCAAACAACGGGCCACTGTAGCCACGCTCGCGCAGCTGGCCCAGGAAAAAGCGAAGGTCATTGGTCTCGCCGGCGTGGTACCGCCGTGGAAGACGGTTGCGATAGTCCCCGCAGTCGCGTGAGTGGAGTACGCAGGACCGCCAGCGACGTTTTTTTGCCGCGCGCATCAGCATTCTGGCGTAGGACGATTCGGCGGATCCTTCGAGTCCGTGAAGTATGACCAGCAATGGTGCCGATAACGGCAGATCGTCACTGGCCATCGGCCAGTCGATGGCAGTCGCATCCCCGTCTGGCAAATCGAGCGTCTCCCGGCGCAGCGCTGCTCGCTTCGGGAAGGCCCAGGGCAACTGCGGAAACATGGTTTGTGCCTGGCGATTGACCAGCCACCATGGTGGCCGAAATTCACTGTAAATTATTCGCTTGCCCGCTGTATTGCTTTTCATTGCTGCAGTTTGTTGCCAGTTGCACGTATGCCCAAACGTTGGGCAAAAAAAAGCCCCCCGCTTTCGCAGGGGGCCCGCCGTGGAGTGTAAACCCCTTCAGGCATTGCAACAGGGGGCGGGGGAGCGTATCCCTGTTGCATTGGTCAAGCTATTGCATCCAAGGCCATGTAGTCAAGGATTTTTTCAGTGTTTGCGCGCATGATGCAGGACCGTTTTTTTTGCATGCAGCTGGTCAATATTCCAGTTTTCAAAAGCCCATTCCCAGATCCTGTCGGGGCCCGCGGTTGCGAGTTTCGCCGCCGGCCGCTGGCTAAGCCCGGCCAGCGCCGCCATTAGTGTTCCGGCGATGTCGTGCAGAGTGACCGCGGGTGCCCCGGTACTCTTGCCAAGTTTTAGCCCTAGGTCGTTGACCGCGACGGGTATATGCGCGTAGTTCGGCGTGCGATAACCGAGCGATTGCTGCAACCAGATTTGGCGCGGCGTTGAGTCCATGAGATCGATACCGCGCACGATGTCCGTCACATGCTGATCATGATCGTCGACAACGACTGCGAGGTGATAGGCGACCAGGTGATCTTTACGTCGAACTATGAAGTCTCCTGATTCCTGTTCGAGACGTTGGGACTGCTTGCCTTGCAATCCATCTATGAAGGTCAGCGCTTTGGAGCTGGTTCGCACCCGAACCGCGGTTGCGTTGGCGTCGGTACCGTTGCGACAGGTGCCTGGATAGATGGGGCCGAGGTCACCGAGTTCGGCGCCCTCGAGATCGCTTCGCGAGCAACCACAGGGATAGGCGAGGCCGCTCGCCAGCAAAGCATCAATCGCCGCGTCGTGCAGGCGACGACTGCTCGACTGAAAACGAACCGGACCATCCCATTCGAATCCGAGCGCATCGAGTGTTGCAAGGATTGAATCGGCAGCTCCGCTCTGTTCGCGCGGCGGGTCGATGTTTTCAATGCGGAGCAACCATCGACCGCCATGTCGCCGAGCCTCCAGGAAGCTCGCCATGGCGGTGATCAATGAGCCGAAATGCAGTGGGCCCGTTGGCGATGGGGCAAATCGTCCTATGTATTGCCTGTCGGGCAACGGCGAATTACCGGTAGCGATCGTCCCGGTCTCGGAACTGGCGCTCGGCCACTTCGCGACGCTCTTGCGCTTCCAGGCACAAAGTAGCTACCGGGCGAGCTTCCAGTCGCTTCAGGCCGATCTCTTCACCCGTTTCATCGCAGAATCCATAACTACCTTCATCAATGCGCGTTAGTGCCGCCTCGATCTTGCGAAGCAGTTTTCGTTCCCTGTCGCGGGTCCTCAGTTCCAGTCCGAACTCGGACTCCTGGGTAGCGCGGTCGTTCGGATCCGGAAAATTCGCGGCCTCATCCTGCATGTGATGAACCGTGCGATCGACCTCGAACATCAATTCGCGTTTCCAGGCGGTAAGAATTTTACGAAAGTGCTCAAGCTGTCCTTCGCTCATGTATTCCTCGCCACGACGTGTCTTGTATGGCTCGATGCCATGGATCGGGCCAGTCAGCACATCGCCCCGGGACCGCGAACGCTTCGGTGGTGGCTTTGTGCCAACTGCCTTCTGCGCTATGGCCTTGCGCTTACTCGACTTCCCGGGAGTCGGCTTGCCGCTGGCTTTCTTGCTGCCTGTAGGTTTACTGACAGCCTTTTTGGAGACCTTGCGAGACGCTGATTTTTTGGTCGATGTTTTCTTCTTGGCTGACTTCTTTTTGCTGGTCGGGCGCCTGACCACAGCCTTCTTCTTCGTTACCGACTTGGTGGCTACTTTTTTCTTGCTTACTTTCTTGGCGGCAACCTTTTTTTTCGAGGTTGTCGCTTTGCTTCGCTTCTTACGCGCAGTCTTTTTTGCGGGCATCAGGAGCTCCTGCCGGATCCAGAAAAGGCCGCGATTATACATTGCTGGCGCCCGCAGGGAAGTCTATTTTTTCAGGGTTTTTTTGACATCCAATTATGAGTCTGGAAGGCCCGCAGGGTGAGGGCTGGCGGGCAATTGGCGATTCTTCGCAACAATCGTTTTATTGATCGAATTACATTACACTACCCCGATTTGACGGGCCATTGGCGTCTCTCTGCACATGCGACTAAGCAAAATAAAGCTCGCCGGCTTTAAATCCTTCGTTGACCCAACCACTATCACCTTTCCCAGCAGCCTGGTAGGCGTTGTTGGACCGAACGGTTGTGGCAAATCGAACGTAATTGATGCCGTGCGCTGGGTCATGGGCGAAAGTTCGGCCAGCCGTCTGCGAGGCGACTCGATCACGGATGTGATTTTCAATGGCTCAAGTTCCCGGCAACCCGTTGGGTCCGCGTCGGTCGAATTGCTGTTCGACAACAGCGAAACCACACTTGAAGGGCAATATGCGAAGTATTCCGAGATTTCCATCCGGCGTGAGGTGTCGCGCGATGGAATATCGAATTATTTTCTTAATGGAACTCGCTGCCGTCGAAAGGACGTGACCGGCGTATTTCTTGGCACTGGCCTGGGGCCGCGAAGCTATTCAATTATTGAGCAGGGCATGATTTCCAGGCTGATCGAAGCCAAGCCGGAAGACATGCGTGCATTCCTCGAAGAAGCGGCCGGAATTTCCAAATACAAGGAACGGCGGCGCGAGACGTCCAATCGGATCAAGCACACCAAAGAGAATCTTGATCGTCTCATGGACGTAGTCGATGAGATTGAAAAGCAGATCAACCATCTGGATCGGCAGGCCAAAACCGCTGAACGCTATAAGCGTTACAAAAACGATGAGCGGCGAACGGCTGCTGAACTGATTGCATTGCGTATCACCGAGATGTCGGAACGCGCCAATGCGGCCGCTCGGCTGCTGGCCGAGCGCAAGACGCAACTCGAGGCCGCGATTTCGCAGCAGCGCAAGCAGGAAGCCAGCGTTGAAGAGGCTCGGGTGCGGCAGAGCGATTGTAACGATGCGTTTAATGAGATCCAGGGCCGCTATTACAAAGTCGGCTCGGAAATTGCCCGTATCGAACAATCCATCGAACACGCCCATGAATTGCGTGAGCGCCAGGCGAAGGATCTGGAGGCGGCGCGTCAGGGCGCTGCCGAGATTCTCGAACACATCACTAGAGACAGGACGGAAATCGAGCAACTGGAGTTGACGCTCAATGAGCTCATTCCTGGCCTCGAACAAGCACGTCAAAGCGAGATAGTGTCGATCACTTCGCTGCGACAGGCAGAAACAGCGCTGGCCGATTGGCAGCAGCGGTGGGACGAATACACGGCGAAATCCAACAACGCATGGCAGATTCGGAATATCGAACAAACTCGCGCCGAGCAAATTGAGTCCAGGATTCTGAGCTTCACGGAACGTCGCAAGAAGCTTGACGAGGCGAAGTCCGATACCAGTCTTGAGGAGTTGAAGGAATCGTGCGATGAGTTGACGGCTCTGGAGTTGCGTAAGCGCCAGGCGCGCGATGAATTCGAGCGTCACCTGGCGGACATTAGTGACAAAATTCGCAAGTTGCGTGAGCAGGACCAGAAGCTAACTCGGTTGGTCGACGAACGTCGCGCTACATTGCAAACCGCGCAAGGCAAGTATGCGTCGCTGGAGGCATTGCAAAAGGCCGCGCTCGGCGAAAGCGATGGCCAGGTGCAGGCTTGGCTTGAGGGGGCCGGGCTGGAAGCCAATAAACGCGTTGCCCAGACTATTGATGTTGCAGAAGGCTGGGAGCGCGCAATCGAGACCGTGCTTGGCAATTACCTGCAAGCGGTTTGCGTCAGCGACATCGAGGCAATGACGGAGAGTATCAGTAGCCTGACATCAGGTGATGTCACGTTGCTTGAGGACTCGTGGGGCCATATCGACCCGGCTCGGGCAATTGACACTCTTGCCGAGAAGGTCGCAGGAGCGCCTCTGGCGATTCAGGATCTGCTGTCCGGTGTGCGAATTGCGAGTTCGCTCAGCACTGCGCTCAAAATGCGTGCAAGCCTTACTGAGTCCCAGTCGGTGATTACGGCAGACGGCATCTGGATAGGTCGCGACTGGCTGCGCGTTGCCAGGGACAATGACGCCAAAGCCGGCATTCTTGCACGCGAGCACGAAATGCGTCGCCTGAAAGCCGATAACCGTGAGCTGCTGGCCCGTTTTGAAAGTGCGCGAAAGCTACTGCACGATGGCAGGGCGCGACAGAATCAGCTTGAGGAACGGCGCGAGGCAGTGCAACTCGATGCTGCGGCTTTGCTCAGCGAGTATGCAGAGGCCAAGGCAGCGCTGGACGCTGCCAAGTATCGGCTGGATCAGGTCAGCGCTCGCCGAATCGCCATCGCTGAGGAGGCCGGGGAGTTAGGCAACGACCAGATTTCGGCCGAGGAGCAGCTGCGCGAGTCGCGACGCAAAATTGACAGGGCTGCGGAACAGATTGAAAGTTTGGGTGCGCAACGAGAAAGTCTTGAACGACGTCGTGAAGACCTGCGCGAAGAATTGCTGCGTGTTCGATCACAGGCAGACGCTGATCGGGACTCCGTGCAAAACATCACGATTCAATTCGAAAGTCGTCGCACGAGCAAGGATTCCGCCGCACAAAATCTGGCGCGCATGAAAACGCAGCTGGAACAGTTCCAAGCGCGCGAGCGAGAGATTCAGGAACAGCTTAATCAAAGCCAGGCGCCATTAGCCGGCTCCAAGGTAACCCTGGAGACTTTGCTTGAGTCAAGAGTACAGGTTGAACGAGAGCTCGCCGCAGCCCGAACCCTGGTTGAGCAGGTCGAAAACGAGCTGCGCGAGTTCGATCAGGCCCGCATGCAAATTGATCAGGCGGTGGAAGCGGAGCGTGAGAATGTCACCGAGGCCGAGATTGCGTCCCGGGAACTGCGTGTGCGCTGCGAAGGGCTTGACGACCAGTTGGCGCAGACGAAGTTCACACTTGATGTGCTGGTAAACGAACTCGAAGATACAGCCACGATTGAGTCGTGGGAGACGAAGCTTGAAGCTGTGCGTAATCGCATTGACCGCCTCGGCCCGATCAATCTGGCGGCGATCGATGAATTCAAGGAACAGTCGGAGCGCAAAGAGTATCTGGACTCGCAGCTTCTCGACCTGAATAACGCATTGGCGACGCTGGAAGGAGCTATTCGGAAAATCGACCGGGAGACCAAGACTCGTTTCAGGGATACGTTCACGAATGTCAACGAGGGATTCAAACGACTGTTTCCGAAGCTGTTCGGTGGCGGGCATGCGTACCTCGAGCTGGTTGGGGACGACTTGCTCTCGGCTGGCGTAACGGTAATGGCCCGACCGCCGGGCAAGCGCAACAGCACTATCCACCTGTTGTCGGGTGGCGAGAAAGCACTGACAGCAGTCGCATTGGTATTTGCGATATTCGAGCTAAATCCGGCGCCGTTCTGTCTTCTGGATGAGGTCGATGCACCGTTGGATGATGCCAACGTCGGTCGATTCTGTGACATTGTCAGGTCGATGTCTGAAAAAGTTCAATTCGTCTTCATCACGCACAATAAGGTCACCATGGAAATGGCGCGGCAGCTCACTGGCGTAACCATGCAGGAGCCCGGTGTTTCGCGTCTCGTATCCGTGGATCTTGACGAAGCGGTGAAAATGGCGGCGAGCTAGAATTGCGGAAATGGATGGGCTGCGCTGGTTACTATTGCTATTAGGGTTGCTGGTGATTGCCGGAATCTACTTCTATAGCCGCATAAAAAAGAATGTCCCGGATCCGGAAGGTGCCGGAAACATCCGGCGAGCGCCTTCGTTCGGCACGGTATCCGACAAACCCGTCGAGCCGGCGCAACTTGACGACCCTGAGGAAATCGAAGCGTGTGACGATTTTGTCGCAGATGATGCCGGAGCAAACAGGCGTCCGCCGCGACAGAAAATTGTTACGCTGCGCATAGTCGCGCGGAATAAAGGGGCGTTTCGAGGTGACGAGTTAATCCTGAGTCTTCGTGGTATAGGGATGCGATCCGGAAAGTTCGGTATCTATCATCGCTACGATGGCAATAATGAAGACCGCACCATTTTCAGTGCCGCGAGCCTGGTTGAGCCTGGCAGCTTCGACCTGGCAAATATCAAGGAGCAGGAGATACCGGGGATCAGCATGTTCCTGGTGCTGCCTGGCCCAGTCGATGGAACGGAAGCTTTCGACCTGATGATGCAGGCGGCGCGAGCTTTGGCGCAAACGATCAACGCTGAAGTGCTCGATGAATCCGGTTGTACGCTGAGCATTCAACGAGAACGATATATGCGCGAAGAAATCATTCAATTTCAGCATCAGCGGACCAAGATGGCCGATTGATTCGGCGTCTTGTCAGCCCACATGCCCGCGCCAGCTGCCGTACGCAAGAACCTGGAATCGCTCCGCGACCGGATTCGCCATCACAATTACCGCTATCACGTACTCGATGACCCGGAGATTCCGGATGCTGAGTACGATCGCCTTATGCAGCAATTGCAAGAGCTGGAGCAAAAGTATCCGGATCTTGTCAGTGCGGATTCGCCGACGCAGCGTGTTGGTGCTGAGCCGATGCAAGACTTTCAGTCCGTCCAGCATCGGGTGCCGATGTTGTCCCTGGAGAACGCGTTTTCGGCCACCGAATTGCAGGATTTTCATCGACGCGTAACAACGCGATTGGAGATGGACATAGATGCGCCGCTGCAATACGCCGCCGAGCCGAAACTTGATGGCGCAGCTATCAGCCTGCTCTATGAGAACGGTGTTCTGGTACGTGGCGCAACGCGCGGCGATGGCACAAAAGGTGAGGACGTTACCCACAGCGTCAGGACGATTGAGTCGATTCCATTGCGGCTACTCGGGCGCAGTTATCCATCTATTCTCGAGGTGCGTGGTGAAGTATTCATGCCGAAAGAAGGATTTGTGGCGTACAACGAAAGAGCCCGCGTCGCCGGCGAGAAAACGTTTGTTAATGCGCGCAATGCGGCGGCTGGTAGCCTCCGGCAGCTCGACCCAAAGCTGACGGCAGCGCGTCCGCTCGATGTTTACCTGTATTACGTCGGCGAGGCTGTCGGATTCACTTTGCCGCCTTGCCACAGTGAAATTCTGGATCTGCTCCAGGAATGGGGGCTCAAGACCTGCCCGGAGCGAAGGGTAGTGCATGGCGTCGCTGGATGTTTGGAGTACTACGAGGCGATCGGAGCCAAGCGGGATTCGCTGCCGTATGAAATCGATGGTGTCGTCTACAAAGTCGACAAGCTTGCCATGCAGCGTGAACTGGGCTTTGTATCGCGGGCGCCACGCTGGGCAATCGCGCATAAGTTCCCTGCCCAGGAAGAAATGACGGTGGTTCAGGGTATTGAGTTTCAGGTCGGTAGAACGGGAGCCCTGACGCCGGTGGCGAGACTGGCTCCCGTGTTTGTCGGTGGAGTGACCGTTAGCAACGCGACGCTGCACAACATCGATGAACTGCATCGAAAGGACGTGCGCGTTGGCGATACGGTGATTGTGCGTCGAGCTGGTGACGTGATTCCTGAGGTCGTTAGTGTAATTCAGCAGCATCGACCTGACGGCACCAGGCGTACACACTTGCCGAAGAAATGCCCTGTTTGTGCGTCGACAGTTAATCGCGAAGAGGGCGAACGGGTTGCGCGATGCAGCGGTGGCCTCTTTTGTCCCGCTCAACGAGCCGAGGCTTTGAAGCATTTCGTGTCACGCAAAGCGATGGATGTCGATGGCCTGGGTAGTCGCTTGATCGAACAGCTGGTGGCGATCGATCGCATCAAGTCGCCGGCAGACATCTACGGATTAAATCAAGAAGAACTAGCCGCAATGGACCGAATGGGGGAAAAGTCGGCTGCGAATCTTATCGCGGCGATTGAGGCGAGCAAATCGACGACACTCGCGCGATTTTTGTTCGCCCTTGGCATTCGGGAGGTCGGTGAGGCTACTGCAGCTAATCTCGCAGCGCACTTCGGAAATCTGGAGGGCATCGAAGCGGCAAGTAAAGAAGAACTTGAGGACGTGACAGATGTCGGACCGGTCGTGGCATCGCGCATCCGGGCGTTTTTCGGCGAGGGGCACAATCTCGATGTAATTCGAAATCTTCGGAAATCAGGAATCCATTGGGACGACGGCGAACCCCAGGCCGCAACTGTAGATGGTCCATTTTCCGGTAGATCCTTCGTCCTGACGGGCACTTTATCCGATATGACTCGCGACGAAGCAAAACTGCTGATTCAGAAACTCGGGGGCAAAGTGACTGGCAGCGTTTCCAAGAAAACTGACTTTGTTGTCTACGGCGAAAACGCAGGATCAAAACTGGCAATAGCGCAAAACCTGGAAATACCCACGCTAAGCGAGGTTGAGTTTCGGGCCTTGTTGGGGTGCAAGCGGAATTAGCAGTGTCAAAATTCATCGTCA
>CAZHLE010000087.1:0-10396 GCA_964533065.1 uncultured Woeseiaceae bacterium
CTTGCTCGAGGTGCAGTTTCTTGATCCGGATAATCCGCGTCACCTGATGCGGCGGCTGCGGCGACTTTTTATCCGCGCCAAAGTGGATAAGAATGAGGTGAATATCCTGCGCGGCATTCTTACTGCCGTGAATCGAAGCAACAGGTCGAAAGCATGAGCGCTCCGGCGGACATGATTTACCTGGACTACGCGGCAACCACGCCGGTCGATCCACGGGTGCTCGAAACGATGCAGCGATTGCAAGGCGCGGCAGGCGACTTCGGCAATCCGTCCGCAATGCACAAGGCCGGCTGGCGAAGTCATGCCCATGTCGAGGTCGCGGCCGGGCAACTGGGCCAGTTGCTGGGGACCGGTGCGGAACGCCTCGTCTGGACGTCCGGGGCGACGGAGTCGAATAATCTCGCGATTATCGGCGCCGCACGGCACAGGCAGCACCGTGGCCAGCACCTGGTTACGATGTTGACCGAGCACAAGGCGGTCACGGACGTGTTCCGCGCGTTGCAACATGAGGGTTTCGAGGTGAGCTGGCTGCGCCCGGGCCCGAATGGCGTGCTGGATATCGACCTGTTGCAGGCGGCGATCCGGGCTGACACTCAGTTAGTGTCCATCATGCACGTCAATAATGAGACCGGTGTCCGTCAGGACATCGTAAAGATCGGCGAGTGTTGTCGTGCGCGCGGCGTGCTTTTGCACGTCGATGCGGCGCAGTCGGTCGGCAAGCTGCCACTGGCACTCGAGGAATTGCCGGTCGATCTCCTGTCCATGACGGCGCACAAACTGTATGGCCCAAAAGGCATTGGTGCGCTGTATGTGGCGAAACGGCCCGATTTGCACCTTCATCCGCTGTTGTTTGGTGGTGGCCAGCAAGGGCGGCTGCGCCCGGGCACTTTGCCGGTACCATTGATTGCCGGGTTTGGGCATGCGGCGGCGATCGCGACTGCGCGCATGGCCTTTGACCTTGAACATCTCAGCGGCTTGCGCGACCGGCTTTGGGCAGGCATCAGCGACCTACGGGGGATACGGCTGAATGGCGATCTCGCCATGAGCTATCCGGGGCTGCTGAACGTCAGTGTCGCGGACGTGGAAGGCGAAAGCCTGCTGCTCGCCCTCGAGCCGCTCTGTATCGCAACCGGTTCGGCCTGCAACGCGCAGAACCAGGAACCGTCCTACGTGCTGCGCGCGCTCGGGCTCTCGGATGCAGAAGCACAGGGAGCTATCCGCTTCAGTATTGGCCGGCCAACGACCGTCGATGAGGTTGATTTTGCCATCCGGAAGTACCGGCAGGCCGTAGAGACCCTGCGCGCACTGGCGCCCGACGTAGCGGCATGAGCCAGGATCCTTATAGCGAGCATGTGCGGGCGCTTTTTGCCAGCCCAGAGCACGCAGGCACTGTGTCCACGCCCCATCGAGTGCAGATTGACGACCAGGGGATACGTGTTGAGCTCTCGGCCACGTTGACTGGCAAAACGATCGAGAGCCTGCGATTCCGGGCCTTCGGCTGCCCGCACGTGATCGCGGCGGCTGAGTGGATTTGTGCACAACTGGAGGGAACATCGGCTGCCGGGATGCAGAGCTTCGCGATCACCGAGCTTATGCAAAGTCTTCCTGTACCCATCGAGAAGACCGGACGTATACTTGTCCTCGGGGACGCGGTGCGCGCGCTTGGGGCCGCCATCAGTAAATCCTCGCTTATCGTAGAGCAAGACTGAATCATGGCAATTTCATTGACCGAGGCGGCTGCCGCCCTTGTGCAAAAGTACCTGCAATCGCAAGGTTCCGGCGTGGGCCTGCGTCTCGGCATCACGCGCACCGGCTGCTCTGGCTATTCCTACGTCGTTAACTATGCCGAACAGATCGGCCAGGATGATGTGGTTTTCGAGGACCACGGCGTGAAGATTGTCGTTGATCCGGCGGCGCTGGAATTGATCGACGGTACCCAGGTCGATTTCGTCAAGAATGGCCTGAATGAGGCATTCAGCTTCAGGAATCCCAATGTCACAGGCGAATGCGGCTGTGGCGAAAGCTTTAACGTCTGACGTAAAATCGTCCGTTTATATAAACGAGCCCCGTCGCGGGCTTTCTTCATTATTACTCGAAAGGAATAAAACATGGCCGTTGAGCGGACGCTCTCAATTATCAAGCCGGATGGCGTGCAAAAGAACCTGATTGGCGAAATTTACCGCCGTTTTGAAAAATCCGGTTTGCAAATCGTCGCGGCCCGCATGATGCATCTGAGCGCCAAGCAGGCCGGCGGCTTCTACGCTGTTCACAAGGCACGGCCGTTTTACGCCGACCTGGTTCGATACATGACATCGGGTCCGGTCATGGTGCAGGTGCTTGAGGGCGAAAACGCTGTTAGCAAGTATCGAGACATCATGGGTGCGACTAATCCAGCGGCCGCAGCAGCAGGGACGATTCGAGCCGATTTTGCCGACAGCATAGAAGAGAATATCGTGCACGGTTCGGATGCGGTAGAAACGGCAGCAAATGAAATTGCATTTTTCTTTGGCGACGGTGGTGTCTGCCCGAGAACCCGATAGGCTGCACATTGGTTCCCGCAACTGACAAGACGAACCTGTTTGGAATGCCGCAAGGCGAGCTGCAGGATTTTTTTGTCGCGAAGGGGCAGAAGCCGTTCCACTCACGGCAACTGATGCAATGGATCTATCAACGCGGAGTTGCTGACTTTGCGGCGATGACGGATCTGTCAAAACGCCTGCGTGCGGTACTTGATGCAGACGCCGTGTTGCAGCTGCCGGAGGTCCTGTCACAACACAATTCGACGGATGGCACGGTGAAATGGCTGTTCTCTAGCGGTTCCGGTCAAGCCGTTGAGGCGGTCTTTATTCCGGAACTGGCGCGCGGCACTCTGTGTATTTCGTCGCAGGTTGGTTGCGCATTGGACTGTTCGTTTTGCGCGACCGGTGCTCAGGGCTTCAATCGCAACCTGACGACGGCGGAAATCGTCGGCCAGGTCTGGTACGCAAACCAGGCGTTGCCGCGGCGCAGCAACGGTGAATTTGCCGTTACCAATGTCGTATTCATGGGCATGGGCGAGCCACTGGCCAATTACAAGAACCTGCTGCCGGCGATCGAGTTGTTGTTGTCCGACCTGGCGTTTGGGCTGTCGCGCCGCAGAGTGACCGTCAGTACATCGGGAATTGTGCCGCACATCGAGCGCCTGGGCGATGAACGCAATGTAGCGCTCGCGGTGTCATTGCACGCACCAAATGATGCACTGCGTGACCAGCTGGTGCCGATCAATCGCATACACCCGATCGCCGAGTTGCTGGATGCGTGCTGGCGCTATGCGGCAAAACATGCAAATCGATTTATAACGTTTGAATACGTCATGTTGCGCGACGTCAACGATTCGCTCGCAGAGGCCGATGAGCTGGCGCAATTGCTTAGTGGCCGACCGGGCAAGGTCAACCTGATTCCGTTCAACCCGTTTCCCGGCAACGCTTACAAGCGTTCCTCGGCCGAGACGATTCGACAATTTCAAGCGCGACTCAGGCACCATGGCATTATCACAACAACCCGTAGGACACGGGGCGAAGATATCGATGCGGCCTGCGGGCAATTGGCTGGTAAAGTTAGCGACCGGGTGCGGGTGCGCCTGAGCGAGAAGAACCTGAGGACGGCGACAGCATGAAAATGAGCGAAACGGCCCTGGTCGGGCTTGCAATGGCGGTGCTGGTGAGCGGATGCATATCGAGCACATCAGGGCCGAAAGAGCGGGTTCCC
The DNA here is from genome assembly GCA_964533065.1 of uncultured Woeseiaceae bacterium. Classification (GTDB taxonomy): domain Bacteria; phylum Pseudomonadota; class Gammaproteobacteria; order Steroidobacterales; family Woeseiaceae; genus UBA1847. The sequence goes on from CAZHLE010000087.1 coordinate 3,748, forward strand.
GATACCCGTGAGGCGGCGGACTTGAATTACCAGCTCGGTGCGCGCTACTACCGGAACGGCAACTATGATCTTGCGCGCGACCGCCTGCTGTATTCGATTGAGCTTGATCCGAAGAACGCGATTGTCCATTCCACGCTGGCGCTGACCTATGAGCAGCTCGACAATATTCGACTTGCAAAAGAATCCTATGCAGAAGCGGTGAAGATTGCGCCCAACAATTTCGAAGTGCTGAATACTTACGCGGTATTTCTGTGTCGGCAAAAGTCCTACGATGAGGCGACAAAGTATTTCGATCGTGCAGTGAAAATTCGCGAAAATGACAATGCAGAGATCACTTTGACCAACGCAGGTGTTTGCATGACGCAGAAGCCCGACCTGGCAAAGGCGGAAAGCTACTTTCGCGAGGCGCTCGAGCACAAGAGCAGCTACGGCGAAGCACTCATTCAACTATGCGTTGTGAAAATCAGCCAGCAGGAATTCCTTCCGGCGCGTGCATTTCTGCAACGCTACCTGAGCAGTAATCCGCCATCAGCCAGCGTCCTGTATCTTGGTGTGCGAATTGAGTACCAGCTTGGCGACGAGCAGGCCAGGAAAGAGTATGAGGATCGCGTACTGCGCGAATTTCCGCAGTCGGCAGAGGCTCGCAAAGTGCTGGAGTCCGGCCAGGGATGAGCGACAAGCAGGACATTCCGGTCGCTGCAGGCAGCGAAGACGGGCCGCGGGGTGGTGAACGGCTGGCAGCGGCCCGGCGCGAACGCCAGATTACTGCGCTTGAGATTGCCAAGGAACTGCATCTCGATGAAGTCAAGGTGCGCGCGCTGGAAAAAAACGATTTTGATGCGCTAGGCGCGCCGGTTTTCGCCAAGGGTTATCTGCGAAAATACGCGCAGCTCGTCGGCGTGGTCGAAGCCGACGTCCTCGCGGACTATTACAGAATGACACGGTCGTCGGAGCTGCCGCCGGTCGTAACGGGGCGAGCGCGCAGATCGAAGGAGACGTCCCCGGGCCCCTGGATTGCGGCGCTGGCCATCCTCGTGGTCGCTGCAGGCGCCTACTGGTGGTTTGCCGGGCGTGATACCGGTACACCGATAGTTGAGCCGCCGGGGCCGACAGAACCGGAGCCGGCAGAAATCGAGCCGGAACGCACAGAGCCTGTTCGGCCTGAACCCGCGCAGCCGGAGGAATCGGTACCGGCGGTAACTGAAACGCGGACCGCGTTGCCGCAGCCCGAGCAACAGCGGACGGTTGACTTGTTGCCCGTGGCGGTCGACGAAACGCTCGCAGATGATCTACAGCTCAGCCTGGCGATGTTGTTCTCTGGCGAATGCTGGACCGAGATTATCGATGCCGATGGTCGCCAGCTATTCTTTAATATGGGCCGTGCCGGGCAATCCGTCAGTGTCCGTGGCAAAGCACCAATTTCAGCGCTGTTCGGAAATATTGCCAACGTCAGCATCCAGGTCGACGGTGGCGATTACGCTTTGCCGGTCGCGCGCAATCCGAATGGCACCGTTCGCGTCACGATCGTCAAGCCCTGATCAATCCAATGAAGGCGAAAGCGATTCGTGGAATGAACGACATCCTGCCGGATGCGTCCGGTACCTGGCGATTCCTCGAGCAAACTGTGCAGAACCTGGTGCAGTCCTATGGCTACACCGAAATTCGGCTGCCCCTGCTTGAGTACACGGAGCTGTTCCGCCGCTCGATTGGTGAAGTGACCGATATTGTCGAAAAGGAGATGTATACGTTTCTGGATCGCAATGAGGAGAGCCTGACGCTGCGCCCCGAAGCTACCGCCAGCGTGGTTCGCGCTGCGATCGAGAACGGCCTGTTGCACAACCAGCGGCACAAATTGTGGACCTCCGGGCCAATGTTTCGCTACGAAAAGCCACAGAAAGGGCGTTATCGCCAGTTTCACCAGTTCGACGTCGAGGCGCTGGGTTTCACAGGTCCGGACGTCGACGCCGAGCTCATTATCATGAACTCCCGGATGTGGCGACTGCTCGGTATCGACAGAATCCGCCTGGAAATCAACTCGCTCGGTTCGCCGGATTCGCGGGCCGGCTACCGGAAAGCGCTGGTCAAGTACTTTTCGGGCGTGAAAAACCAGCTTGATGACGATAGTATTCGCCGCCTTGAGCAGAATCCGCTGCGCATCCTGGACAGCAAGAACCCGGATATGCAGGGGATTATTGCCGCGGCGCCGGAGATGCTGGACGTCCTGGACGACGAGTCGGCCGAACACTTTGCCGGCCTCAGGGAATTGCTGGATGCGGCGGGTGTGGCATACAGCGTCAACCCGAGATTGGTCCGCGGCCTCGATTATTACAATCGAACCGTATTTGAGTGGGTCACGGACGCACTGGGCGCGCAGGGCGCGGTGTGTTCCGGGGGCCGGTATGATGGCCTGGTGGAGAAACTGGGTGGTCGCAGTACCCCGGCTGTTGGCTGGGCCATGGGCATGGAACGACTGGTTGCGCTGTTTGCGGCTTGTAATGGTACGGCACCGGAGCAAAGTGCGGATGTCTACCTGGTGGCGGTGGGTAATGCGGCAGAACGACGCGCATTTTCACTGGTCGAAGCACTGCGCAGTGAAATCGCCGGTATTCGCATTGAGCTCAATCTCGGCGGCGGCAGTTTCAAATCGCAACTGAAGCGGGCCGACAAGAGTAATGCAAGATATGCATTGATATTGGGCGAGCAGGAACTCGCGGATGGCAGCATTGGATTGAAACCGTTGCGCAGCGCTGACGAACAAATCAGCGTCGCGATGGGCGAGTTGGCCGCCACGCTGGCGGCTCGATTGGATTAATAAAACAGAAGGCAATTTTGTGGACGACCTGACGTCAGAAAAAGAACAGCTTGAGCAATTGCGTGCGTGGTGGTCGGAGTACTACCTCGTCGTTATAGCCGGCGTAGCCATCGCCATTGGTGGCTTGCTCGGCTTTAATTATTACAAGGGCACGAGGCTCGATGCCCAGCTGGTGGCGTCCGAGCTGTTTGAACAACTTGCAGGGCACGTAGCCAGCGGCGACCTTGATGCAGCCGAGTCAGTCGCGAGCGACCTGGTCACTGACTACCCGTCGACTCCGTATGCGGCGCAATCGCGGCTGGCCATGGCGCGACTGTACATGGATCAGAACCGCGACCAGGATGCCGTGGATGTGCTCAATGAAGTGCTCGCCATGCCGGGTGCCGAGGATCTACGGGGCGTTGCGCGGCTGCGCCTTGCTCGTGTTCTGTTGTACCAGGAGAAAGCGCGGGACGTTGTGGACTTGTTGCAGGCAGCTGATGATCCGGCGTTCGCAGGTCTGTACAACGAGGTATTGGGCGATGCCTATGCGGCGCTCGGTGATTACACCAAAGCGGCGGAGGCCTACGGTCGTGCGATGGCCGATCCTTCGTCGAATAGCGTGATCGATCGTTCCGTGGTCCAGATGAAGCTCAATGATCTGCCAGAGACCGTCGCGACCATCGCAGAGGGTGGAGAGGCCGAGTGATTCGCAGGCTTCAAATTGCGGCACTGCTGATGGTTGCGCTGATTTTTTCAGCGTGCAGCTGGCTGGGCGGCAAGGATGAGGCCGAGATGCTGCTTGAGCCGCTTGATCTGGTCGATATCCAGACGACACTCGAGGTCAAGAAGCTGTGGAGTGCCAAGCTTGGCGACGATGCCGAGTTTTTGCGCGTCAATCTGCGGCCGGCCGGCGATGGCAACCGCATCTATGCGGCGAGCCGCGATGGCAACGTCATTGCGCTCGATCCGGTCAGTGGCAAGAAAATCTGGGAGGTTGAACTCGACACTGAGCTGTCAGCCGGACCGGGTGTCGGCGATGGCCTGCTGGCCGTTGGTTCAGCTGACGGCACTATTATCGCGCTCAAAACCAGTGATGGTGGGGAGCGCTGGCGAACAAATCTTGGCGGCGAAACGCTGTCGACGCCCTTGATCGGCAGCAATTCCGTCGTCGTCGCGACCGTCGACAACCTGCTGCGCGCCTTGAGCGCATTGGACGGCACGGAGCGGTGGATCATCGCGCAGTCGACGCCGATCCTCACCATGCGCGGATCAGCCTCTCCGGCGCTGGCAGGCCGGACCGTCATCGCCGGGTTCGACAATGGCCGCCTGATGGCGGTTGATATTGAGTCCGGGGATACGGTCTGGGACGTCGTGCTGGCGCCGCCGAGCGGGCGCTCGGACCTGGAACGCCTGTCCGATATCGACGGGCAGATCAGCGTGGTCGGGCAGGATATTTACGCGGGCGGTTACCAGGGTCGACTTGCCTCACTGGCTGCCGAGTCCGGCCAGGTATTGTGGGCCCGCGAAGTATCGTCCTATGTCGGTGTCGCTGCCGACTGGGGCAGCGTCTATACAACCAGCGACGCGGGCGAAGTCATTGCGCTGTCACGCAACACCGGCCAGGAAACCTGGCGTCAGGCCTCGTTGCTGCGCCGCGAGCCGACCTTGCCGGTCGCCTTCAATACCGCTGTTGTCGTTGGCGACCTGGAAGGCTACCTGCACTTTTTCAGTGTTGCCGATGGCACGCCGGTGGCGCGACTTCGCTTCGGCAAAAGCGCAATTTCCGCAGGCCCGGTCGCAGTGGCAGACCGGCTCTACGTGCAGAACGATGCAGGTGATATTGCTGCGTATGCAGTACAGCGGCCAAAGCGAAGTCGCAACGCGCCCGACATCGCTGCTGACGACGGCGCCTGAACCGTAATACGGGCTTCAGTCCAATGCTTCCAGTTGTTGCTTTGATCGGCCGGCCGAATGTTGGCAAGTCCACGTTGTTTAATCGTCTCACCCGGACGCGCGATGCACTGGTGGCCGACTATCCGGGGCTGACCCGGGACCGGCAGTACGGTTTCGGTAAACTCGGGCCGATGCCCTATATCGTGGTCGACACCGGCGGTGTCGCCGGCGGTGAAGTAGGCATCAGCGAACTCATGGTCGGCCAATCCATCCGTGCGCTCGCCGAGGCTGACGTGGCCCTGATCATGGTTGATGGGCGCAGCGGGCTGACGGCCGCCGACGAGCATGTTGCGGAGCTCGCACGCAAGCATGCGAAACGCACCTTCCTCGTGGTTAACAAGTCCGAAGGCCTCGATACCGCCATCGCGGGCGGCGAGTTCCACGGCCTCGGGATGGGCGAGCCACTCGCGATTTCTGCGGAACACGGCGATCGCGTCAACGCATTGATGGACATCGTGCTCGAAGGATTCGAGGCAAGCGACGATGAGCCGGATGAAGATGAAGACAGCGCACTTCGCATTGCTGTGGTCGGTCGGCCGAACGTTGGCAAGTCAACGTTGATCAATCGCATGATCGGCGAGGACCGGCTCGTGGTCTTTGACCAGCCCGGTACCACGCGCGACAGTGTGTCGGTGCCGTTCGAGCGCAACGACAGAAAATACGAGCTCATCGACACGGCCGGAATCCGGCGCCGTGCGAAAGTGCATGAGACGATTGAGAAGTTCAGCGTCGTCAAGGCGTTGCAGGCGATCGAGCGGGCGCAGGTCGTGATTGCGGTGCTGGACGCACACAGTGGAGTGACGGAGCAGGATGTCAGCCTGCTGGGCCTTATACTGGAGCGTGGCCGGGCGCTGGTCGTCGTGACCAATAAATGGGACGGCATGACGGCGGTCGATCGCAAGCACGTCCGCGATGAGCTCGAGCGGCGGCTGCCATTCCTCGATTTCGCCGAGCGCATTACCATTTCTGCACTGCACGGCACGGCGGTTGGCGACCTGCTGCCGGCTGCCGAGCGAGCATACAGTGCCGCAACGCGCGACCTGTCAACGACAATGTTGACGCGCGAGCTGGAAAACGCCATCACGGCGCACCCGACGCCGATGGTCCGCGGCCGCAGGATCCGCCTGCGGTATGCGCACCAGGGCGGCAGGAATCCGCCGGTTATCGTTATTCACGGCAACCAGACCGAGCATGTGCCGGACGATTATCGCCGCTACCTGATCAACCGATTCCGCAAAGCGTTTAAACTCAAGGGCACGCCGGTGCGGCTGGTTTTCAAGACCGGCGACAACCCGTTCAAGGGCAGGCGCAACCAACTGACGGAGCGCCAGCAGACCAAGCGCAAGCGCCTGATGAAGCACGTCAAGCGCTAGGAGGGCAGGGCATGTTGGTAAAGTCTAAAACAGTGACGTTTCCTGGCCGTTTCGCGATGCACCGGGGCGGTCACCTGATGTCGCCAACGCTTGCGTACGAAACCTGGGGAACGCTGAGCTCGGCACGCGACAATGCGATCCTGATCTTCAGTGGTCTGTCGCCATCGGCGCACGCGGCCTCATCGGAGGCCGATCCCTCGGCGGGCTGGTGGGAGGACATGATCGGCCCGGGCCTGCCGCTCGATACCGAGCGCTTTTTTGTTATTGCTGTGAACTCGCTGGGCAGCTGCTTTGGATCGACCGGGCCGGCCTCGGTCAATCCTGAGACCGGCGAGATTTACCGCCTGACTTTTCCGGTGCTGACGATGGAAGACATCGCAGTATCGGCGCACCGTGTGGTCGGCCATCTCGGCGTCAAATGCTTGCATGCCGTAATCGGCTGTTCGATGGGTGGCATGAGCGGACTTGCCTATTGCGTCATGTATCCTGGCGCGGCGGAGGCCTTTGTTTCCATTTCCGCCTGCACTCG
>CAZHLE010000088.1:0-10361 GCA_964533065.1 uncultured Woeseiaceae bacterium
GTCGGCCTTCGAGGCCGGCTTCGTATCCGCAGCACACGGCGACGAGGAAATCCGCATGACGCTTGACGCCGCGCGCAAGGTTTTCGCAACCTTGTAATTTAAAAGGGGTCAGAGCCCTTTCGACGCAAGGGCCCTGACCCCTTTTGCCTGGGCTACGAGCTGCGCGCGGCATCGAGTATGCGGCGTACAATGCGCAGTCTTTCAAGCGGGTCGCTTTGCTCGAGACAGCGTTGTTTTTCCTCGAGATCAATCGGCAGGATTTCGACGAAACGCGCCGTTACCCAGCCGGTGTCGTCGAACTGCCGATCAAGTGATTCATACAGTCGGCCCAGGTCCTCGAGCACACCGGCGAGAATCGCAGCGATTCCCTGGTACTCCTCGGGCAGCGGCAGATGCGGTTCATTATCGAGTATCTCTATCTCGCCAATATTGAGGCCGTCCTCCTGTCGGCGGCTGGAAACCAGGCGGAAGCGCCGCTCGCCGACAGCCGTGATGCCGAGCAAGCCGTCACTACCCTGGTACCAGTCAGAGATGCGCGCGAGAGTGCCGACCTCGTACGTGGCCGCGGGCCCGGTTTCGCCACCTTCGCGAATCAGCAACACGCCGAATGGCGACTCATTTCGCAGGCAATGACTCACCATGTCTACGTAGCGCGGTTCAAAGATTCGTAGCGGCAGCGGTCCTCCCGGGAACAGCACGGTATTCAGGGGAAACAGGGGAACTTGCACGATAGGACTCAGCGACATTACCCGTCTGAAGTATAAACGCTCCGGACCCTCAACCGCTTCGCGTCCGCTGCAAGACGGCTGTCAGTGTCTGGCGGGCTGCACCGAAACCGCCATTGCTCATAAAAATCACCTGGTCGCCCGGCATAACCCGGGGCGACATGTCAGTCACCAGCTGGTCGTAATCGGAAAACATCCGCAACCGCTCACCTAGCCCGGACAATGAGGTGTCAAACCCCGCATCCATATCCTGCGGCCGGTACATCCATACGCCATCGGCTTCTGACAGCGAACCAGCCAATTCGGCGTTGTGCACGCCGAGTTTCATCGTATTCGAGCGTGGCTCGATAGCGATCATGACACGCTGCCCCGGGTAGCGCCGCCGCACACCGGCAATGGTGCGACGAATCGCCGTCGGATGGTGTGCGAAGTCGTCGTAAATGGCGATATTGGCAACCGTCGCTGTTCGTTCGAGGCGCCGCTTGACGCCTTCAAATTGCGCCATCGCCTTTAGCGCCTGTTGCAGGGACACACCGGCCGAGCGCGCTGCCGCAATTGCCGCAACCGCATTCTCAAGATTGTGCCCGCCACCCAGTTGCCAGCGCACTTCGCCAGACTGACCATCCGGGTCACTGATTTCGATACGTCGCTCGGTGGCATCGGCAAACCTGGCCGTCCAGCCTGCCGTGCCCTCGCTCGCGAAGGTCTCCACCGGCGTCCAGCAGCCGTCCGCGATAAGCTGGGACAAATTCTCATCCCGGGCATTGACGATAAGGCGTCCGCTGCCCGGCACAGTTCGCAGCAGCTGATGAAATTGCCAGCGAATTGCATCCAGGTCTTCGTAGATGTCGGCGTGATCGTACTCAAGATTGTTCAACACCAGCGTTTTCGGCCCGTAGTGCACGAACTTCGCGCGTTTATCAAAAAAAGCGGTGTCATATTCATCGGCCTCAACGACGAAGTATTCGGATTCGCCGAAGCTCGCTGACACGCCGAAATTGGCCGGCACACCACCGATGAGGAATCCCGGCGCATGACCTGTATCCTGCAGAATCCAGGCAAGCATGCTTGCTGTCGTGGTTTTGCCGTGGGTACCGGCGACGGCTAGTACATGTCGGCCGCGCAGGACATTGTCCGCCAGCCAGCGCGGTCCCGACGTGTAGGGAATGCCGCGATACAGCATCGCCTCAACGACGTCCATGCCACGACTCATTACATTGCCAACGACCACACAATCCGGTCGAAGGTCAAGTTGCGCCGCATCGAAACCCTGGTGAATATCGATACCCAGGTCGCGGAGCTGCGTGCTCATCGGCGGATACACGTTTCCATCGCAACCCGTGACCCGAAATCCCGCCGCTCGCGCAAGCGCGGCCACGCCTCCCATGAATGTTCCGCAAATGCCGAGTATGTGTATATGCATGCCGTTTCTCAGCTTGCCGTCGTGAGGAGTCTGTTGGCGAGGCTTTGCAGGGTGAAAACGGCAGTCGCGATCGCCAGGCCAAGGTACCAATGCTGATTGATAGCGGTGGCAATGATATGTCCTTTGATCGATAGCGACCACAACAGGATCAGAAATGCGACCAGGGTCATCAGCGGCGCACCAATGAACGGTGGCAGTAACACGTAGCCGGCGACCAGAGTGAACGTCAACAATGCACCGCAACCGAGAATCGCGGTAATCGTTTGCGTCAATCGTGGCCCCTGTCCCGCACCAAGAACAATCGCCGAGTAACAAACCACGGCGATAAGCACACTGAAAAACTCGAGCACCACGTCCTGCTCGTCGAAACGATCTATCAGGACCAACGCGGCCAGTACCGCAACGGTTAACAAGAGGGCCGACAAAAACAACAGTATGCGGGACTGTGGAATATGCTGCGGCCCCTTACGCAGCAAAGCGATATCGAACAGAGTTTTGATAAGTAGCAGCAAGTGAATTACGCAACAACGGTCGGTGGCGGCAATCATCGCATGTTAGTCTTCAGTTTCGAAACCTTGAATCCACCAATATGATCCCGCTTTCATGACCGTATATTCCATCGTCGAACACGTCGAACAAATCACGGACGAAATACGCGGCTCGGAATTCGTTGGCCTGGATACCGAATTCATGCGAGAGAAGACGTTCTTCGCAGAGTTGTGCCTGGTCCAGGTTGCGACGCCCAGCGCGCTCTATTGTGTCGATCCGCTGGGTGATTCGGACATGCAGAGTTTTTGGGCTGCCGCCATGCAATCCGGTTGGGTGGTGCATTCCGCACGGCAGGACATCGAAGTGACCTACCAGGCCACGCAGCGCATGCCATTGCGCCTGTTTGATACCCAGGTTGCGGCCGGATTACTCGGCCATGCGCCGCAACTTGGCTATGCAAATCTCGTCAATGCGCTGTTCGGTGTCGAACTGGCGAAGTCGCATACGCGCGCCGACTGGTCGCGGCGACCCCTGGCCGAGGAGGTATTGCAGTACGCGGCCGAAGATGTCGAATACCTGTTACCCGCGCGGGACATACTTGCCGAGCAATTGGACAAACTGGGTCGGCTGAGCTGGGCCGACGAGGACTCGGCGATGCTACTCGACCCGGCGCTCTACGATACCGACCCACAGCAGGCGATTCATCGCCTCAAAGGCGCGAGAAATTTGCGTGGCCGACGCCGTGCTGCGGCTTCGGTGCTCGCCGCATGGCGCGAGTCGGAGGCACTACGCGTCAACCGCCCACGGCAGTGGATAGTCAAAGACTCGGCGTTGCTTGATATTGCCACGCGCCTGCCGCAGGTCGTCGATGAACTCAACGGCATCGCCGACTTGCCCGGCGGCCTGGTGGGTCGATCGGGTCAGCAAATAATCGAGCTGGTTGCCACCAGCCGTGGAGACGATGACGATTATCAACCGCCTGCAGCACCGGACGAGGCACAAAAAGCGCAGCTGAAAAAGCTGCAACAGGTGGTTGCCGAATGCGCCTCCGATCTTGGAATTGCCGCAGAAACCGTGGCCTCGAAGAAAGAACTATCTGCCGTGATAGCGGAGAAAAGTCGCGCGTCCCGCGTGTTCGGTGGCTGGCGCTACGGCGTCATCGGCGAGCGCCTGCAGCAATTACTGTAGGGTCGCGGTAAACCGTTCGTAGACCTCGTCGATAGGGCCATCGGCATCCACTGTTTTCAGCAATCCTCGCTTGCGGTAGAAATCAACCAGAGGCTCGGTTTGCGATCGATAGACATTCAGCCTGTTGCGAATGACGTCGTCTTTGTCGTCATCGCGCTGCAGCAATTCGCCGCCTGCGTTAATGCATTCATCGAGTTCCGACTGGGCTGAAAAATACACGTTCAACAGTTGGCCGGTCAGCGAGCAGGTGCGACGCCCGGTCAAACGTTTTAACAAGATGTCGAAGTCGACGTCCATCAAGACCGCAGCGTCGAGCGGCGTGCCCAGTTCGTCCAGCAATTCGGCAAGATCCAACGCCTGCTGCTCGGTGCGCGGGAAACCATCGAGAATAAAACCTTCGCTTGCATCGGCTTCCGCAAGTCGCTCACTGATAATTCCCAGCATGATGTCATCCGACACGAGGTTGCCGGCATCCATGATCGCCTTGGCCTTGATGCCAAAACGCGTACCCGCTGCAACCGCAGCACGCAGCATGTCGCCCGTTGAAATTTGCGGAATATGGCGGTCCGCCATGAGTTTTCTGGCCTGCGTGCCCTTGCCCGAGCCGGGCGCGCCAAGCAATACGATGCGCATAATATTCTCTGTCTGGTAAAGCGGCCAAGTACGCTACCGGCAATGAGCGCAGAGGTCAATCAATGCTATCCTCGCTGCATTGCAAATCATCGACGCGGAGAATTTTTTTATGCCAGCAACAAACGCCTTTTACGCCCAGTCCGGCGGGGTCACCGCAGTCATTAATGCCAGCGCCTGCGGCGTCATTGAAACGGCACGCAAGCATCGCGACCGGATCGCCAATGTGTATGCCGGTCGCAACGGCATAATCGGCGCACTGACCGAGGACATGATCGACACCAACAAGGAATCTGCCCGCACCATTCGCGGACTGATGTCTACGCCAGGCGGTGCATTCGGCTCAGCACGCTACAAGCTCCGTGGCATTGAGGAAAACCGCGCCGAGTACGAACGATTGATAGAAGTCTTTCGCGCCCACAATATTTCCTATTTCTTTTATAACGGCGGCAATGACTCGATGGATACGGCACACAAAGTGTCGCAGATTTCCAAGCGCATGGGTTTCCCGGTCACCTGTCTTGGCATTCCGAAAACCGTCGATAACGATCTGCCGATTACTGACACCTGCCCCGGTTTCGGTTCCGTCGCCAAATACGTCGCGGTATCAACCAGGGAGGCAGCGCTTGATGTGATTTCCATGTCGAAAACTTCGACCAAGGTATTCGTGCTCGAGGTCATGGGCCGTCACGCCGGCTGGATCGCCGCTGCCGGTGGGTTGGCCGGCAACGGCCCCGCTGACGCACCGCACATCATTCTATTTCCGGAAATTCCGTTTGACGAGAGCGCATTCCTGAAACGCGTTCAGGATTGCGTTCGTGACTACGATTACTGCGTAATTGTCGTCAGCGAGGGTGCCCGTTATGCAAACGGCAAGTTCCTGGCGGAAGCAGGCACGCGGGATGCTTTCGGTCATGCCCAACTCGGTGGTGTAGCCCCCGTTGTCGCCGCGATGGTGCGGGACAAACTCGGCTTCAAATACCATTATGCCGTCGCTGACTATCTGCAACGATCGGCACGACATATTGCATCGGCCGTTGACGTCGAGCAGGCCTATGCGGTCGGCAAGGCCGCCGTAGAGTTTGCATTGCAGGGCAAGACCGCGGTCATGCCCGTCATCAAGCGGCTGTCCGACCAGCCTTATCGCTGGCGTATTGAATCAGCGCCGCTTTCGCGCATCGCCAACAAGGAAAAAATGCTGCCACGCCGCTACATCAGCAAGGACGGATTCGGCATCACCGAAGCGGCGCGCCGCTACCTGCAGCCGCTCATCAAGGGTGAGGATTATCCTAAATATATCCACGGGTTACCGGATTATGTCACACTCAAGGGCGCAGCGGTGAAGCCACGGCTAAAGACCAAATTTGTGGTATGATGCGCGCCCGGCGCAGCCGGGGAAAACAATAATTTAGAGAAAATTCTCGACCATCGTACCCGTATGTCGGCATCGCAACCGGCGTCGGCGGGCGCGTTCGGGCCGCACGAATTTCGTCAGGAGAAAGATGAATGACAGCGATCACTACTGATATGGCTTTATATCTGTCCATAGCTGCGGGCATTCTTGCCATTGCTTATGGTGCTGTTTCAACACGCTGGATTGTCAAACAGCCTGCCGGCAGCCGCCGCATGCAGGAGATCCAGGCGGCCATCCAGGAAGGCGCTAACGCGTACATGAATCGCCAATACACGACCATTGCTGCGGTCGGCGTTGTGTTGTTCCTGGTGCTGGGCTTTGCGCTCAGTTGGTCGACGGCGATCGGCTTCGCCATCGGCGCAATTCTCTCAGGCCTCGCAGGCTATATCGGAATGTTTGTATCGGTTCGCGCCAATGTGCGAACTGCACAGGCAGCGACCCTTGGCGTAAACCCGGCACTCAAAGTCGCGTTCCGCGGCGGAGCAATCACCGGCATGCTGGTTGTTGGACTCGGCTTGCTCGGCGTGGCGGGCTACTACTTAGTGCTTCTGAACACCGGCTCATCAGTAGACGATGCCATTCACGCGCTTGTCGGTCTTGCTTTTGGCGGTTCGCTGATTTCGATCTTCGCGCGACTGGGCGGTGGCATCTTTACCAAGGGAGCGGACGTCGGTGCCGACCTGGTTGGCAAAGTCGAAGCCGGGATTCCGGAAGATGATCCCCGCAACCCTGGCGTCATCGCGGATAACGTAGGCGACAACGTTGGCGATTGCGCCGGTATGGCCGCAGACCTGTTCGAAACCTATGCGGTTACGATTATCGCGACCATGTTGCTCGGCAGCCTTGTCACGGCTTACGGCTCGGCCGCCATCGTATTCCCGCTCGTGCTCGGCGCGGTTTCGATCGTCGCATCGATCATCGGTACGTTCTTCGTCAAAACCTCGGATGGTGGCAAGATCATGGGTGCGCTGTACAAGGGCATGATCGTTGCGGCTGTGCTTGCGGCAATTGCTTTCTGGTTCACTACCCAGGCGGTCATGGGTGCCAGCGGTGCGGCCAACAGCATTTTCTACTCGGCGCTGATCGGACTTGCCCTGACCGCGGCAATGGTTGTCATCACGGAGTACTACACGAGTACTGAGTACAAGCCCGTGAGGACGATCGCACAGGCATCACTGACCGGCGACGCCACCAACATCATCGCGGGCCTTGGCATTTCGATGAAGGCAACTGCCCTGCCCGTCCTTGCCGTCTGCGCCAGCATCTGGGGTGCGTTTGCTCTGGCGCCCGAGGGCGACAGTCTTGCCGGGCTCTACAATATCGCGATCGCCGCAACCTCGATGTTGTCGATGACCGGTGTCGTTGTCGCGCTCGACGCATTTGGTCCAATTACTGATAACGCGGGTGGCATCGCCGAGATGTCGGATCTGCCGCCGGAAGTACGTACGATTACCGACCAGCTCGATGCTGTTGGCAACACCACCAAGGCCGTCACCAAAGGCTATGCGATCGGCTCGGCCGGACTCGCCGCCCTGGTGCTGTTCGCCGATTACACGCACGCGCTGGATCGCGTCGGTATCGATTCCGTTTTCCACCTCGACGACCACATGGTCATCATTGGCCTGTTCATCGGCGGAATGGTGCCGTTCCTGTTCGGTGCAATGGCGATGGAAGCCGTCGGCCGCGCAGCCGGTGCTGTCGTAACGGAAGTGCGCCGCCAGTTTCGGGAAATCCCGGGCATCATGGAAGGCACGGGCAAGCCGGACTACAGCCGTGCTGTTGACCTCCTGACCAAAGCCGCGATCAAGGAAATGATCGTGCCTTCGCTCTTGCCAATCATTGTGCCTCTGGCGGTCGGCATGCTGCTCGGACCGAAAGCGCTGGGTGGCCTGCTGCTTGGCACGATCGTCACGGGCCTGTTTCTCGCGATCTCGATGACGGCCGGTGGCGGCGCATGGGATAACGCGAAGAAGTACATCGAAGACGGTAACTTCGGTGGCAAGGGCTCTGACGCTCACAAAGCCGCTGTTACGGGCGACACCGTTGGCGATCCGTACAAGGACACCGCGGGTCCAGCGATCAATCCGCTAATAAAGATTATCAACATTGTCGCGTTGTTGATGGTTCCGCTGCTGTAATACTGATGCTGCTCTGAAACAGAAAGGCCGCCGGCTCAGCTGCCACCGAACCCGATACAAGCCGATTGTGACACTCCCGGCACGGTTTGCAGGTATTCCTCGTTGCTCGGAACGCCCGCATTGCAACGCACGCCGGTCGTAAGCGACACCACCTCTATACCGCCTTCGGATGCCATATTTTTGAACATCTCGAGTTGCGGACCCAAAGGTGAATCGCAGGCCTGCCGGGGAGGGTTTCGTGACCTGCAATTGTCGTGGCACTGGTGAGTTTCTTTCCATGGCCTCGGTAATCGGGACCAGCCTCATATATTCGACCGAACCGCTGCCATCGGCCAACTCGGTCGACGCTTTCTCGAAATGCTCCAGTGTGCACATCCCGATCGTGGACTTCATTTGTCCATTTCCTGAAAAATTTCTGCGGGCGTTTCGGCAAGAGCAACGGCTGAAATGGAAATTTCGGCCCCGCAAACCCAGGCTTTAATGATAGATCGCACAACTACTCGACTCCAACATTACCTGGCGCGCGATCGATTGTATTGGCATCGGCGCTAAAATGTGCCCTCATTCATTGATTCAAAGTCCGAAAACTGCCCGTAGACGATGTAGTACCCAGCCTCGACGGCGCCTCGACAAAATAGCCCTGCGCGAAATCAACACCAATATTGCGCAGCCAGTCGAAGTCTTCCTGATGCTCAACCTGCTCGGCGATAACGCGAAATTGCATGGTGCGCGCCAGCTTGATCATCGCCGCAACCATCTCCTGGTTAACCAGGTCGGAGGTCAGGTTGCGTGTGTAGGTCCCATCGATTTTCAGGTAGTCGATAGGCAGATGTTTGAGACTCGAGAACGAACCAAGGCCGCTGCCAAAATCGTCCAGCGAAAATTCGCTGCCTATTCCATGCAAAACCTCGATAAAACGCTGCGCATGCTGCACGTTCGACAGGATAGATTTCTCGGTAACTTCGAAACAGATCGATGCCGGTGAGATACCGGTACGATCCAGCGCCTCCACTACGAACCCGAGGAACGCCTCGTCGCCAAGCGTCTGCCATGACAGGTTAATTGCGCAACTGCGACCGCTCGGTATCTTGATCTCGCCCGCCGAAATTGCCATCAGCGTCGCGTTGATTACCCAGCGGTCGATCTGCGGCATCAGCTGGTAGCGTTCCGCCGGCCGCAGGAACTCAGCGCTATCGGCGACTCGGCCATGTGCATCCGGCAGTCTGATCAGGACCTCGACCGAGGGGCCCGACTCGACTCCACCGCTCATGGCAATAATCGGTTGTACAGCGAGCTCGAAACTGTTCTCATGCAACGCGCTTTGCAGTCGCCGTAGCCATTGGATGTCGCCACGCTCACGGGCTACCTGTTCATCACGTGCCGAATACACGTGTACCTGTCCTCGGCCCTGTTGTTTGGCAATGTAGCAGGCAGAGTCCGCGCCACTCATCAGGTCCTGGATGGATCCACTCAGCTGGCTGATTTCGACGAGCCCGATGGAAATACCGATATTGAAAATCTTGTCTTTCCATACAAAACGATAGTTTGCGATCGCGTTGCAAATGTCGGTAGCGATCTGCTGTGCTTTCTTGATCGGGCAGCCGATCAGCAATGCACCAAATTCGTCGCCTCCGAGTCGGCCGACGAAGTCCGAATCGCGCACCTGTTCCTTGATCAGCCCGGCGACTTCACGCAGCATGTTGTCGCCGGCCAAATGGCCGCAACTGTCATTCACCGCCTTGAATCGGTCGAGATCCATGTAAAACAGCATGTGCACGGCTTCCTCGGCATGCGCTGAATCCATGGCCTCGTCGAGCCGTCGCTCGAATTCGCGTCGATTGATCAGGCCAGTCAAGGGATCGTGCGTCGCCTGGTAGCTCATTTGCCGCGTAAGACCGCGCAATTCGCTGACGTCGTGAAATACGACAACGGCCCCGGATATGCTGCTGCCCGGCCCACGAATCGGTGACGCAGAGATCTCGACGGAATGCTCCTGCTCACCATCACTGCTGACCAGCACCGCATGTCGACCCATATTGACTCGGCGTCGCATCGCGAGACAGCGTTCGACAGGATCGCCGAGCGGCCGCCGATCGGCGTCATCGACTAACGAAAAAAGCTCCCCTACACGGTGCCCTGCCGCGTCATCGCGATTCGTTCCAATAATCGCTTCGGCAGCGATATTCATGTAGTCAATGCGACCGTCGTTGTCCGTCGTAATTACGCCCTCCGCGATCGACTCCAGCGTATATTGCGCCTGGCGCTTGCTGCGACTCAGCGAAATCTCGAGGCTCTTGCGATGACTGACGTCCCTGGCAACCGTCAGGATCGCCGGGTGGCCGTGGAATTCGATG
>CAZHLE010000089.1:0-10344 GCA_964533065.1 uncultured Woeseiaceae bacterium
GAAAACGCTCAGCGCCGATGGTAGTGTGGGGTCTCCCCATGTGAGAGTAGGACACTGCCAGGATTTATTTATGAAAGGCCGTACCCTTACCGGGTACGGCCTTTTTTATTGCCGCTGTTAAACTGCAAACCGGAGACCGTAACAGGTGACGCAATGAGATTCTCTGAGCTGTTTCTGCGCCTCGGCAGCGGCCTCGTGGCCTGGATGCTGTTGTATGCCTACGTGTTCTGGCTCGCCGCGCTGCACACCCTGGCCTGTGGCCCCGACGGCGACGAATTGCATCGCCTGTTGCTCGGTATCGCACCACTGGCGGTCGCCGCGGGGTTCTCGTTGCGGGTAACTCGGCCGTTACACGAAGTACACGCCATTTTGCGCTGGCTCCGCGTACCGTTGTTCCTGTTCGTACCATTCTGTCTGCGAAGCATCTGGGACGCGATCGAGGCGGTGCACCTGATGTCTGTTTCCTTGTGTGGCAGCCTGCCTTTGCCCACCTGGCAAACATTCTGGTCACCATTGCAACTAATTTGCCTGTTGCTGCTTGGCTACAACTTGCTCACGGTCTGGCGCAGTGATAAAACAAACGCTCATAAAAACAACTAGGGGAACTGATATGTCCATGGTTTCAGAATTCAAAGCGTTCGCGATGCGTGGCAACGTCGTCGACATGGCCGTCGGCATCGTAATGGGCGGCGCATTCGGCAAGATCGTATCCTCGTTCGTCGCGGACGTGCTTATGCCGCCTATCGGGATCATTCTCGGCGGCGTCGATTTTAGCGACTTGGCCGTGACGCTCAAGGCGGCAGCCGAGGGCGCGGCCGCTGTGACGCTCAACTACGGCCAGTTTATTCAGACGGTGGTCGACTTTGTGATCATCGCGTTCGCCATTTTTCTGGTTGTTAAAGCGATGAACGCGGTAAAGAAAAAGGACGAGGAGGCGCCTGCTGCGCCACCGGTGCCCAGTAAGGAAGAACTACTGCTGACTGAAATTCGGGACGCATTGCGTGCGTCGAACTAAACAGTAATTTTCCGGGCCGACAAAATGGACGGCCAGCTTCGTAAGGAGCTGGCCGATTTTTTGAACCTTGTAATAAGCCCGGGCATGATGAATCAGCCAAAATTCTCAATCCGTTTGATATGCATCGGATTCTTGCCACTATCGGCATATGCGCACGCTGATGAGATTGAGACGCAGGATTTGACGCTGACCGAAATCACGGTACATGAGCGTCGTGTTGCAAACGAGCATCCGGCCGGTACCTTTGCGACGCCGATAACCATACTTCGCTTTGATCCGACGATAGAGCTGCAGTCGCGAGGTCTCGCCGAAGGGCAGGCCGATGTCACCGTACGCGGTGGGCTGTTTGAAAACACGGGATTCAAAGTTGGTGCGGTGACGCTCAGGGATCCGCAGACCGGACATTATTCGGCGGAGTTGCCGATCGACCCGGCACTGCTGTCGACGCCGCAAATTCGTACCGGCATCGACAACGCACTGCATGGATTCAATTCCAACGTAGCGACGATTTCCTATTCGCTGCCGAAATTGCACACCAATGGATCGGCCATGCTGGGGGTCGGCAGCGACGACCTGAATTTTCAATCGCTGAGATACGCAACGGTTGGCGAGCGTGGCGACGATGCGAGCCTCGGGCTGCAGATGTCGGCCGCGTTTTCCGAGGGAGATGGCAGCGTGCCGGATGGTGACCATGACTTCGAGCGCTATAACGTGCAACTGCAACATACCGATGACAACAGTCAGGGTGACCTGATCTTTGCATACCAGGACAAGTTCTATGGTTGGCCAGGCGCGTATACCGGGTTCGCCACACTGCCGGAAACGGACCATACAAAGACCACACTGGTGCTGGGCAATTACCGTCGCGAAGCAGAACGCGGTTGGTGGCAGGCGAGCGCCTATTACCGGGGCCTCGAAGACGACTACGATTTTGATCGTACGACCCAGGAATCCGGCACCCCGGGGTCGTTCGATCATGAAACTCGTGTCTATGGCGCAGGGCTTCAGGGTCAGCTCGAACGCGATTCGTGGACATGGAATTACGCGCTGCAATTGACATTGGATGAACTGCTGGAGTCAACGGACCTCACTGAAGGTGACTTCACGTCGCGTAGCTACGCGACGCTACGCATTGTGCCGTCGATCGATCTGGTGAAAAACAGCAACAGCATGGTAACGCTTCACGCGGGTATCGTAGTGGATACGTCCAGCCGAGATGATGACGAGATACTGCCGGTACTCGGCTTGTCGCATCGCCGTGAGACCAGCCAGAGCAGTCGTTTGATAAGCCTCGAATATGCCGGCACATCGCAAGTGCCGGGCTACACAGTGCTCAATTCAAGGCCAACTGGCCTGTTCGGTGGCAACCCCGACCTGGGCCGGGAGCGCGCCGACGAGGTGACATTGTCCGTGGCCTGGGACGCAACCAGTTGGCAAACGGAAGTAACCGGGTTTTATCGTCGCGATGACGATCTCGTTGACTGGACGTTTACAAGCGGGGAGCCGTTTGCGCGTCAGGCTAACGCGGTCGATATTGATGTCGCCGGCGCGATGGTCAGTTTCGCACGCAGTTGGTCGTCGCTGGATCTTGTCGCAGCCTACACCTACCTCGATAAGGATGCCGATTACGGCACAGCCGCCGTTGATGCCAGTTTCTATGCGCTGAATTTTGCACGCCATCGCGCGACTCTCGCCCTGCGCTATGACATTGCCGCGAGCCTGCAACTGAGGCTCGACAACGAATATCGCCAGCAGGAGGAAAACGCATTGCGCAGTAGTTCCGACAACGCTCTGCTGGTTTCCGCGGCACTGGCCTGGGAGTCGAACACTAAGCATGGCCTGGGAGCGGTGTTGGCAGTCGACAACCTCGGTGATGACGATTATCAGCAGTTCCCGGGCACGCCGGCGGCCGGGCGCCAGCTTAGTCTGAGTATGCGTTACGACTGGTAAGCCCGGCAAAGCACCTTATACTGCCCGGCATGATCGATCTGTACTACTGGCCGACACCGAACGGTCGCAAGATTTCGATAATGCTCGAAGAGTGCGGCCTTGAATATCGCACTCTTGCGGTAAACATCAGTACAGGCGAGCAGTTTCACCCTGAATTTCTGAAATACAGCCCGAACAACCGCATTCCCGCGATTGTCGATCACGACAATGGCATGTCCGTGTTCGAAGGCGGTGCCATACTTGTCTACTTGGCAGAAAAAAGCGGCCTGTTCCTCGCCAGCGATCCGGTTGTGCGGATGGATACCCTGCAATGGCTATTCTGGCAGGCGGGCGGGCTTGGCCCCATGGCCGGCCAGCTAAGCCACTTCGTCAGCTACGTGCGAGATCCGGCCCCGTATGCACAAGAACGCTATGCAAAAGAATATGATCGTCTGCTGGCGGTCATGGATGTGAGGCTGCGCGACAGGGAGTATCTTGCTGGTGAGTATTCAATTGCGGACATCGCTGCTTTCCCCTGGGTCATGCCATACCGGCGGCTGGGAAACGATCTCAAACGATTCGAGAATGTGCGCAACTGGTTCGATATGATCAAAAAAAGACCAGCAGTGCAGCGCGGTGTTGATCTCGGCAAGGATTGGCAACGGGACGTTGCCGTCAGCGACGCGACGCGAAGCGTGATATTTGGCCAGGACTCGGAGACCGTATTCCGAGCGGCCGGGCGCCAGGAAAAATAGACCAGGGTATTTGGATGAGATTATACGATTGCACAACCGCGCCAAGTCCACGCCGAGTTCGTATTTTTGCTGCGGAAAAAGGCCTGGATCTTCAGCTCATCCAGGTCGATCTTCGTGCCGGCGAGCAATTTTCCCCGGCATTCAAAGCGATCAATCCCGATTGTGTTGTACCCGTACTGGAACTCGACGATGGTAGTCATCTGACAGAGATCATTGCGATTTGTGACTACCTCGAAGCGATCAAACCGGAGCCAAGCCTGTTTGGCAGCAATGCTACGGACCGAGCTACGGCACTGATGTGGAATGCCAAGGTCGAGCAGCAAGGGCTGGCGGCGATGGCAGATGCATTTCGCAATACGACCAAGGGTTTGCGCGGGCACGCGATAACCGGAGCCGAGAGCTATGAGCAGATCCCGGAGCTCGCAAAGCGCGGGCTGCAGCGCGTTACCGCGTTCTACGCGAAACTAAACGCTCGACTGGCGGAGGCGGAATACATTGCTGGCGATCGATTCACGATAGCGGACATCAGCGCTCTTGTGCTGATCGACTTCGCGGCCTGGATGAAGGTCGGTATTTCCGACGATGCAAACAACCTGAAACGCTGGCATCAGAATGTTGCAGCGCGACCGAGTGCGTCGGCATGACAAACGAATTCGAGCCGCAGCTCGCAAACGGCGTGCTGATGATTCGGCCCGTGCGCTTCGAGAGCAACCCGATGACGGCCGAATCAAACAAGTTTCAGGGGCGTTCCAAAGTAACGCCAGCGCAACAGAATAGACAGGCGCAGAGAGAATTCGACACGCTCGCGGACGCGCTACGCGACGCGGGCGTTGCCGTTGTCGTTGTGAACGACACGATCGAGCCGCATACGCCAGACTCGATTTTTCCGAACAACTGGATCAGCTTGCACAACGATGGCCGTGTCGTGCTGTACCCGATGCAGGCGCCGAACCGGCGTACGGAGCGGCGTCTCGACATCATTGAACAGCTGGGCTCCGAGTATGGTTACGTGGTGCGCGACATCATCGACCTGTCCGCGCATGAGAATGAAGGTCATTTCCTCGAGGGCACCGGCAGCATGGTGCTGGATCGTGCAAATCATGTCGCTTATGCGTGTCTCTCATCGCGCACCCAGCTGGATCCTCTCGGTGATTTTGCACAACGGATGGACTATGACGTTGTGACTTTTGACGCAGTTGATCGAAACGGTGTGCCGATCTACCACACGAACGTTCTGATGAATATCGGTGAGAGGATTGCCGTCATCTGTGACGCTGCAATACCGGACGACGAACAACGGGCGGCTGTTCTGCGACGTCTGCGCGACACCGGGCATGAGGTTGTGTCGTTGAGCTATGACCAGCTCGATGCGTTCGCTGGAAACATGCTTGAGTTGCGCGATGCGGATGGCGCGCGCGTTACCGCCATGTCGCAACAGGCCTACGACTCGCTGGATACCCGGCAACTGGAATGCCTGCGGGTAAACGGCCGGGTAGTTCGTGCTGCGATCGATAATATCGAAGCTTCGGCGGGCGGCAGTGTGCGCTGCATGCTCGCGGAGATTCACCTGCCAAGGGCTGCACAGAAAAGTGACCAGCAATAGAATCCTGATGTGCCCACCCGATCATTTTACGGTCGAGTATGTGATCAATCCGTGGATGGCAGGGCACAAAGACTCGCTCAGTCTCGATAAGGCGAAGGACCAGTGGCGACGATTGCGAGACGTCGTCGCTCAGTTCGCCGAAATTAGAATCATCGAGCCGCAGCCGAATCTTCCGGACATGGTGTTCACGGCGAATGCCGGCGTGGTCTACGGCAACAAGGCGATTGCGAGTCACTTCATGCCGCTCGAGCGCCGCGCGGAAGAGCCTATTTTCAAGCAGTGGTTTCGCGACAATGGTTTCGATCTGTTCGAGCTCGATGAAAAGATTGGCTTTGAAGGTGCAGGCGACTGCCTGCTGGACCGAGGTGGACCCTGGTTGTGGACCGGGTTCGGTTTTCGAACCGAGATCGAAGCGCATCCTAAGATCGCCGAATTTTTCGATATCGAACTGGTTTCGATTCGGCTAACGGACGCACGTTTCTATCATATCGATACCTGTTTTTGTCCGCTGACGGGCGGTTACCTGATGTATCACCCGCCGGCGTTTGACTACGATTCACGTATCGCGATCGAATCAAGAATTCCATCGCACAAACGCATCGTCGTAGATACACAGGACGCCGGAAATTTTGCCTGCAATGCCATCAATATCGGTGACAACGTCATCCTGAACAAAGTATCCGAGCCACTCAAGGCGCGCCTCACTATTGCGGGCTTCAATGTTCATGAGTGCGACCTGTCCGAATTTCTCAAGGCTGGTGGGTCGGCCAAATGCCTGAGTCTGAAATTAGACGAACCAATACGCGGCACCTGACACATGCGGTATCTGGTCAACCCGCAACTGCGGCTGTTTGTCGGTGCGACCCTTATCAGTTTCTCGCCTGTGTGGGTGAAACTTGTCAGCGTATCGCCGACCACGAGCGGATTTTACCGGGTCGCGATCGGCGGCGCGGCATTGACGCTGTTTCTCGCCGCAACCGGCAGACGATTCGAGTTGTCGAAACGCAGCTGGCAAATACTGGCCGCCTCGGCGGTGCTTTTCGCGCTCGATCTCTGGTTTTTTCATCGAAGTATCAATTATGTCGGGCCGGGCCTTGCGACGTTGCTGTCGAATTTCCAGGTATTCTTCATGATGCTGGCCGGAGTTCTGCTTTTGCGGCAACGGCCACGCCTGGTGCAGCTTATCGCCGTGCCGCTTGCATTGATTGGTCTCGGCCTGATCGTTGGCTTTGATTGGACAGGACTGACCGGCGACTACCGTCTTGGCATCATTTTCGGTCTGTTAACGGCGCTTTTCTACGCGGGCTATATGCTCACGATGCGTGCCGCACGTAGCGATTCCATTGATCCCTTGCCGGCGCGCGAAGTCGCGGTTGTCTCACTGGGCTCGGCGTTGTTGCTCGGGCTGGCCGCTGTCAGCGAAGGCGAGTCGCTGGCCATCCCGGGCCTTGTCGATGCGGCGTGGCTGCTGTGTTATGGGCTGTTTTCGCAATGTCTTGGCGTGTTGTTGATCGCGAGTAGCCTGCGGCGAGTGAGTACCACCGAGGTTGGCATTGCACTGTTGCTGCAGCCGACTTTGAGTTTTTGCTGGGACGTTCTGTTCTTCAGCCGGCAAATGACGGTTGTTGAACTTGTGGGAGCCGCGATCGCACTGATCGCGATATACCTGGGTTCGCGTGGCGCCTCAAAGCAGATCTAGCGCCGCAGGCTGGATCTTGATGACGAATTGCTTTTGCAAGGGCTGCACCTCGCCGTCCAGATGACTTTCGACTGCAGTTGCCGAGCTAACGACCACGGACTTGACTAAGCAATGGCTGACTTCGGCTTCCTCAATGTGTGTGCCACGCAGCAGTTTTGGCAGCAGCGCCAGAACACGTCGCCGCGATACCGGGGCCGCGATCAGAAGGTCGAGTCGTCCGTCTGCATTTTTTGCCATAGGCGCCATGTGAAACATGCCACCAACCCAGGCGCCGTTGCAGATGCAGGCGAGCGTTATCGGGCCTCGCCAGGCAGGGTCATCTTCGTTGCCATCGGCAACAATGCTCATCTCGGGTGTGGCCACGCCGTCAAAAAGACAGCGCAGTACGGCGAGCAGGTACACCAGGTCGCCTATCGGCCATCTGCAGGTACGTGCAAACCGCGTGACTTTGGCCTCGAATCCTATGCCGAGACTGTTTGCGAAATAACGTTCGTTCATTTGGCCAACGTCAAGCTTGCGTGTTGCTTCGCCAGTGACGATGCGCCGCGCAAGCTCACCTGTCGCCTGCTCCCAGTCGAGTGTGATATCGCAAGCCTTGGCAAAGTCATTGCCTGTACCGAACGGGATGACGCCGAGTGCGGCGCGAGCGTTGGCTGAAAGTACGCCGTTTACGGCTTCATGAATGCTGCCGTCGCCGCCAGCGACTATGACCTGCCTGGCTCCGGCGTTGATGTGCTCTCGTACCCGATCCTCAATGTCTCCGCTGCAGCAACTGCGTACGGCGTTGATGCGCACGCCCTGCAGAGCGAAAATCCGCAGGATGCGCTCGAGCCGTTTTCCGGCCCGACCCCGGCCGGCGGTTGGGTTCAGGAACAGCGCAACAGGTTTATCAGGCATATCCGGGCCGCAGCAATGGGGTGCCCGATGCTACAATGGCCGCGTCTTCGCGGCAAAACGGATCGGCTCATGCTGGAGCTCGGCGTCAAATTCCTGATCAGTTATTTCATCGGTTCGATGATGGGCGCGATTATCATCGGCCGACTTCGGGGCGGTGTGGACATTCGAACCATGGGTAGCGGCAACGCGGGTGGCACAAATGCGCTGCGGACGCAGGGGACAAGTTTCGCACTCGGCGTCGTCCTCATCGATATCGGCAAGGGAGTGGTTGCGGCCGGCGTCATTCCCGGACTGGAGATTCCGTTTGTGCCGATGGAAACCGAGGTATCGCGCACCTGGTTGGTACTGTGTTGCGGCGCGGCGGCGGTCTTTGGTCATGTCTGGCCTGTTTACCATCACTTTCGCGGTGGCAAAGGCGCTGCGACATTCATAGGCACCTTGCTCGTGATCAATGCGCCATTGATCATTCCAATGCTCGTAGTGTGGGCTGCAGTTCTGATCTTCAGCGGTTATGTCGGCCTGGCCACGATGGCGGCAGCCGTCGTGCTGCCAATCTGGGTCGGCGTGCAAGAGTTTCCCGCCGAGCAGCCGTTGCTGATCTACTGCGCGGTCATGGCCGGGTTAATTGTCTACTGGCATCGCTCGAATATCGGCCGCATGCGTGCCGGCACCGAGCAGCGAAACACCGGCCTCATGCTATTCAAACGCAAGCACTGAGCTCCAAAAGATGAGCCAGGTGGATGCGGCGCTGGTTCGCAGCTTGCTCTCCGATGGGACGAGGGCAGGGCTGGGCCAGATTGAGACGTTCGAGAGTCTTGCGTCGACGAATACCTACCTGCTTGGCCAGCCGGCGCCAGGAGCCGGTCATTGCAGAGTCGTGATCGCCGATCATCAAACAGCCGGGCGGGGCAGGCATTTTCGGCGCTGGGTATCGCCGCCAGGCTCTGGACTGTGTTTGTCATTCGCCTACACGTTCGGCGAAACGCCGCCTCGGATGCCGAGCCTGACACTAGCCATTGGCGTTGCAGTCACCAGCATGTTGCAGGGTCTCGGCGCCATCGGCATAGGCCTGAAATGGCCCAATGACATTGTTGCTCGCGACGGCAAAATGGGCGGCATTCTTACCGAAGTCCATGGTCGCGCTGAGCGCGTGGTCACAGTCGTTACGGGCGTCGGCCTGAACCTGGATCTGCCCCCGGGGTCGGAGGGTTCAATCGAGTCGGACTGGGCGCGGCGGCCCGTGGACTTAAAGAGCGTCATGCACACGTTACCGGTGTTGGAGGTCATCGTTGCTGCAACCATTGATGGCCTGTTTGATGCCATGCGGAAGTTTGAAAAGTACGGGTTTCCTGGCTTTGCGGCGGACTGGGTCAAACACGACTGGTTGCGCAACCGAGAAGTTACGGTCGATCTGCCCGATCGACAACTTAGTGGCATCGCGACTGGCGTCGATGCGGACGGAGCCTTGTTGATCGACACCGGCAAGGAAATGACGCGTGTCATTTCGGGTTCAATCGTCATGGCTGCCTCACGGCGGGATGGCTAAGGTCTGGCTTCCAGCTTGACCGCTGCGAGTGCCTAACGCATTCTTGATGCGCATTGCGAAGGGCGAACCATGCGAAATCTCCTACTGTTGCTGTTACTTGCGAATATTCTCTACTTTGTGTGGAGCACGTTCGTTAAGGAACCCGAAGAAGCCGGCATAGCGGTCGTTGACGAATCCGAGCTTGGCCCGCCACTTGAGGTGTCAACAGATAGAGATGCGGAGCTGGCGGCCAGCGTGGGAGCAGTGCTGGGATCGGGTGAACCCTCCGATCTTGAGGCTGTGGTCGGCCGGTCCTGCATAACCATCGGTCCTTTTCGCGCGAACACCGATGCAGACACTGCGCTCACCGAATATGCGGGCGAGGGCATGCACACTGCGTTACGTTCAAGTCAGGGGCTGATCTTCGTCGGGCACTGGGTGCAGATCAAAGGTATTGCGGACAACCTGACGGCCAACGAGATGCTGACCAAATTGCATTCGGGTGGTCTTTCCGATGCGTATCTAGTAACCAGCGAAGATGAGGGTATGTACATTTCGCTTGGGCTGTTCGGAGATCTGGAACGGGCCGAAAAGGTCGAACTGCAGGCCAAATCCCTGGACCTGCCCGCCACGATTGCGCCGAAAACCCGGGAAGGCACCATGTTCTTCGTCGACATTGGCCTGCCACCGGGTAAAGGTGCCGGCGCGATGATCGAAAAATACGGGGAAAGCAATGTGCACCTCCGGGAAGCCGCGACCTGCCCGCAATAGGCTGGAGGCGCGAATCCTGCCCTTGTCAGGCAGGCCCGATTAACGAATAATTCGCCCGCGTTCGCGACACAACACTGCGCCGGTATAGCTCAGTCGGTAGAGCAACTGATTTGTAATCAGTAGGTCCCGGGTTCGACTCCTGGTGCCGGC
>CAZHLE010000090.1:0-10185 GCA_964533065.1 uncultured Woeseiaceae bacterium
GGCACGGGACCAGCGATAATCCTGCACGCAACGGCATGGCGGCACTGCCATCGTCGCGCCGGTGCGTTGAGTTATAGCGAAACACAGCATCGTAGGTAGGCAGGATGGCGCCACCGCTGTAACCGAAAATCGTGTCGACGCCCTCATCAGCGAGCACCTGTACGACGATATCCGCACCACTCATGTTCGCACCCGCAAGTGGATGGCTACTACTGCTTGCGGGTTTTGCCTGATCGCTCACTGGATAACCGTAATGTCGCGTAAGTGCCTAATTTTCGGCGAGTGTTTACTAATCGGGCAGGCATTGCAATACTCGCTCTGCGGTGCCGCGCAAGCCTGTAGTAACGAGTATTTAGTTTCAATTGCATCTATCGAACCGGTCAGGAACCATTTTCATGCGACACGTGATATCAGTTCTTCTGCAAAACGAAGTCGGCGCACTGACTCGTATGACGGGCATGTTCTCGTCACGCGGCTACAATATCGACACTTTGAACGTCGCCCCGACGGACGACCCGACCGTGTCCCGAGTCACGCTGGTAACCACGGTGTCGGATGCGGCGATCGCGCAACTGAACCGGCAACTCGCAAAGCTCGTTGATGTCGTGAACATTCATGACATGACGCTCGGCGAACACTTCGAGCAGGAACTCGTAATCGTCAAACTCAAACTAGGAATTGGTGGCCTGGCCAAAGTGCTGTTGCTGGCGAAAAAATTTGGCGCACAGATTCTCGACGAGGCGGCCGTCAGCTGTACCATGCAGCTAACCGGGCGGGTGAACGAAATTGACGAGTTTGTCACTGCGGCGGGAGCCATCGGTACATTGTCGGCTGTTGCCCGTAGCGGCAGCGTTGCGGTCTCCAAGGGCGAGGTGATTTTGTCGTCTTTCGACGCCAACCACAGACTCTCTGCCTGAATAATGTCGCAGTTCCGTTTCGAAGATTACCACCGCCTGGTCATCAAGGTCGGCTCCTCGCTGTTGACCGGCGACGATGGTCACGTGCATCGCCGCTGGCTTGAAGGCCTGGCCAGTGACGTTGCCATGCTGCACGGCCAGGGCCAAGAAATACTTATCGTGTCGTCTGGCGCGATCGCAATTGGCAGCACGATACTGGGAATCAACAGGCGGCGCGCCAGGCTGGAGGATTTGCAGGCGGCGGCGGCGGCGGGGCAGGTACAGCTGGTCCATGCCTACCAGGAAGTGCTCGACGCGCACGGTATTATTGCGGCACAGGTGCTGTTGACGCCGGGCGACACAGAGAACCGCCGTCGCTTCCTGAATGCACGCAGTACATTATCGCGCCTGCTGGATCGATCCGTGGTGCCGGTCATCAACGAAAACGACACGGTCGCAACAGAAGAAATTCGCTATGGCGATAACGACCGCTTGGCCGCCCGGGTCGCGCAACTTGTGATGGCGGATGTGCTGATTCTGTTGTCGGATGTGGATGGCCTGTACAGCGCAGACCCAAGCCAACGCAAAGACGCGAAGCACATCGCCGAAGTGCAGCAGATTACCGATGAAATCCTGGCGGTTGCTGGAGAAACCCAATCGGCAATCGGCAGCGGCGGTATGGCGACCAAGGTGCAGGCGGCGCGAATTGCCACGCATGCGGGTTGTTCGACCATTGTTACCAGTGGTGCGATCGAGCGGCCGCTGTCGGCTCTCGCCGCAGGCGGCCGCTGCACCATATTCCGCGCCGAAGGCACTCCCTTGTCCGCACGCAAGCAATGGTTGGCCGGGGCGCTGGACGTGCGCGGTGCGTTACGCCTGGATGCCGGCGCGACGCGGGCGTTGCGCGCCGGACGCAGCCTGTTGCCGGTCGGGGTCGTTTCGGTGAGCGGTGATTTCCGGCGTGGCGATGTCGTTTCGGTGCTGGACGCGAACGGCGCGGAATTTGGCCGCGGCCTGGCAGAGTATTCGAGCGAGGAAGCGGCATTGATCGCCGGCTGCCAGTCGGAGCAGATCGAGAAGCGGCTTGGCTATCGCGGACGTGCCGTCATGTTGCATCACGATGAACTGGTGGTGTTCTCAAATGACCGCTGAATTGCAGCCGCCGGAAAGCCTCGTCGAGTTGATGAATGGCCTCGGTCGTGCCGCACGCCATGCCGCAACGACACTGGCCTTGAGCTCAGCGAAAGATCGCGATCGCGCGCTGCAGTGTATTGCGGCGACCATTCGCATAGGGTCCGCGGAGATTCTGGCCGCCAACCGGGCCGACCTGGAAGCAGCGCGACAACATGGTCTGAGCCCGGCGATGCTCGATCGGTTGGCACTGGATGCGAAGCGACTGGAAGCCATTGCGGCCGGCGTCGAGGCAATTGCCGCATTGCCGGACCCGATTGGCCGGGTGGTTGACCAATGGCGGCGACCCAACGGCCTGTTGATACAACGGGTTTCGGTGCCGCTCGGTGTGATTGGCATCATTTATGAGAGCCGTCCGAATGTGACCGTGGATGCCGCCGCGTTGTGCCTGAAATCCGCCAACGCCTCGATCCTGCGTGGTGGTTCCGAGAGTTTTCGTTCGAATACGGCTTTGCACGAGTGCGTAAGGGCCGGCCTCAGCAATGCTGGCGTCAATGCCGCCGCAGTGCAATTTGTGCCAACCACCGATCGTGACGCGGTCGGCTATTTACTGTCATCGATGAGTCGCTGGCTCGACGTCGTCGTGCCGCGCGGCGGCAAAGCACTGATCCAGCGCGTACAAGAGGATGCCCGCGTGCCGGTCATCGGCCATCTCGATGGCATCTGCCACGTCTACCTGCATGCTGCCGCCTCAGCCGACATGGCACGCGACATTACGGTGAATGCGAAAATGCGGCGCACAGGTATTTGTGGTGCGGCCGAAACCTTGCTGGTTGACCGGAGCGCCGCGGCAAGCCTGTTGCCGGCGGTCGCCAAGGCATTGCTCGCGGCGGGCTGTGAACTGCGTGGCGACGCAGAAGTTTGCGCGATGATTTCGGCGGCGACGCCGGCGAGTGAGGCGGACTGGTCGACCGAATACCTGGACGCGATCATCTCGATTCGCGTTGTCGAGGATATCGATGAAGCGATGCAGCACATCCGGCAATATGGTTCGGCACATACCGAATGCATTGTTACCGATGACACGGCTGCCGCGGAGCGTTTCTGCCGCGAGGTCGACAGTGCCATCGTATTGCACAACGCCTCGACACAATTTGCCGATGGCGGCGAATTCGGCATGGGTGCTGAAATCGGTATCGCGACAGGGCGTGTGCATGCGCGAGGGCCGGTCGGCGCCGAGCAGCTGACGAGCTACAAGTATGTAGTGCGCGGTGCCGGGCAAGTGCGGGCCTGATGGCAGCAGAACCGTTCGATGTCGCCATTATTGGTGCCGGCGTCAACGGCGCGGGTATCGCACGAGATGCTGCGTTGCGCGGTCTTCGCGTCGCGGTAATCGAGCAGGGCGATCTCTGCAGTGGCACATCGGCGGCATCGAGTAGGCTGATCCACGGCGGCTTGCGTTACCTGGAGTTCGGCGAGTTTCCACTGGTGTTTGAATCTTTGCGCGAACGCATCGCGCTGTGCAGAATCGCTCCGCACCTGGTCAGGCCGCTGCGCATTACTATTCCGATCTATGCCTCGGCACGACGCGGCAAGTGGCTGATTCGCCTCGGCATGATCGCTTACGATCTGCTGTCCCTGGGCAAGTCCGTCGCGAATCACGATATGCCGGGCCGCGAGGAAATACTTGCGATCGAACCGGGCCTGGCGAAGGACGGACTGGTTGGCGCCGCCCGCTACTTCGACGCGCAAGTCGAGTTTGCCGAGCGGCTGGTGCTTGAGAACCTGTTAGCCGCCCAGGCGGCCGGCGCCGAAATCCTGACCTATCATCGTGTTACACGGATCAATATCGATGGCCGACAGGTTCGTTCACTGGACTGCATCGATTTGCTGACGCAACAGCCGCGACGAATTGCGGCGCGCAGCGTCGTCAACGCTGCGGGACCCTGGGTCGATTCCGTCCTGGATCTCGCTCGTGACAATGCGCGACGGCTGATCGGCGGCACCAAGGGCAGTCATGTCGTCGTAGGCCGGTTTGCCGGTGCGCCCGGTGATGCATTTTACGTCGAGGCGGCCGCGGACGGCCGGCCATTTTTCATCATTCCATGGAACAAGCAATACCTTATTGGCACAACCGATAGCCGTTTTGACGGCGATCCCGCCGCAGTGCGAGCCACGCGCGACGAGGTCGACTATCTGCTGGCGGAGACGAACCGCGTGTTTCCGGAAGCCAGGTTGGGAATCAATGATGTGCATTACAGCTACGCCGGTGTGCGGCCGCTGCCGCGCCGGGATCGCGGGCCGGAGTCGTCCATTACGCGGCGACACATTATTCAAAAGCATAGAAAATTTGCGCGTGGATTGCTGTCGATCATCGGCGGTAAATTGACCACTTATAGAAGCCTGGCCGAGCAGACGGTCGACCGGCTGGCAAAATTACTCGGTCGCAAACTCCCCGAATGCCGGACTCGCGAGACGTTGCTGCCCGGCGCCTATCGGATCGAGGCGGCACGCGAAACGCTGGAGTCGTTATCTTTGGCTGGTTCCTTGTCGCCGGCCGGCATTGAGCGGCTGCTCGGTATTTACGGTGGCCGGGTCATTGAACTCATCGATTTTGCCGACGCCGACCCGGAACTGCTGCGCTGCATCGACGCGGAGAATGCGGTGTTGGCAGTGGAGAGCGTCTTTGCGCTGCGCGTGGAAATGGCCCGGACCTTGATCGATATCGTCTATCGCCGGCTGATGCTCGGACTGCGTGCCGATCAGGGGCGGCCAACCTACGTCGCCCTCGCAGCAATCGCCGCCAGAGCGGCCGGTTGGGACGATTCCCGGCAAACGGCAGAACTCGCAGCGCTGATCGGCTACAGCGATTCTTTACGCCTGTAGTCGCTTCGGGTCATTATAATTCCACCCTTCCCGATAGCCGAATTCAAAGAGTCGACGATGTCGAAATGTATCAAAGAGCGCTTACTGACAGCGCTGCTCGCATTGCTTGCCTTGCCTCCAAGCGCCGCAACCGAAACCGAACTCGCAAGCCGCGCTGGGCAGATCGATCGCCCGCGTATCGGTCTCGTGCTCGGCGGTGGTGGTGCACGTGGGGCGGCACACATTGGTGTACTCCAGGAACTGGAGCGACTGCGCGTGCCGATCGACGCGATCGCAGGAACGAGTATGGGCGCCATTGTCGGCGGACTGTACGCCTCGGGAATGAGCGCCGATGAACTTGAGCAGCTCGTTAATTCGCTCGAATGGGCCAAGGTATTGTCGGATACGCCGCAGCGCAGCGATCTAAGCTACCGGCGCAAGCAGGACGACGTGCAATACCCGATCGAGCTGGAATTGGGGTTGCGGGATGGCGCGCTGGTCCTGCCGATGGGCGTCGTACAGGGACAGAACCTGGGCCTGCTGCTAAGCAAACTGACCGCGGATGTCGCCCACATCAAAGACTATGACAACCTGCCAATCCCGTTCAGGGCGATTGCCGCGAACATCGAAACCGGTGATGTGTATGTCATGGCCAGTGGGGACCTTGCGGCTTCGATTCGCGCCAGCATGTCAGTGCCCGGGCTGATCGCGCCGGCCAAACTGCATGGGACACTGCTGGTTGATGGCGGCATCGTTGCCAATCTGCCGATCGACGTCATGCGTGCCATGGACGTCGATATTATTATCGCAGTAGATGTCGAGTTCCCGTTGTACTCGCCCGAGGAACTGCAGTCGGCGCCCGCCATTACCGAGCAGATGCTGACCATACTGACACGCAAGGAAACGCTCCGGCAGATTGCGACCCTGGAATCCGGTGATGTCCTGATACGACCACAGCTCGGCACCTTCTCCTCCAGCGATTTCAAAGCGTCACCTGACGCGATCGCCAAAGGTATTGCCGCAGCAGAACAGGCCGCGGCGCGTTTGTCGGAGCTGGCCATCGACGAGCAGGCTTTCGCCGCGCACAAGGCGGGCCGACAGATTCCAGCCCCACATGCGAGCACGCTCGCATTCGTGCGCATCAATCACGATGATCGGATCGCAACATCATTATTGGCGGCGCGACTGGGTGTTTTCTCCGGAGACGCCATTGATGATCAGGCACTGGCGGCCGGCGCGGGTCGGATTTATGCGTTGGACCTGTATCAGCGGGTCGGTTATCAACTGGTGGAGGAAAATGGCCAGACCGGGGTCGTGTATACGGCTGTTGCCAAGAGCTGGGGGCCGGACTTCCTGAACTTCGGCGTCTCAGTAGAGGACGATTTCGACCGCTCGACCGCGTTCAATGTATATGGCCGAGTGACCAGGACCGGCCTTAACAGCCGGGGTGCCGAATGGCGCACCGATTTTCGGCTGGGTTCGGACCTGTTGCTATTCTCCGAGTATTACCAGCCACACGGTGCGGGCCTGAAATACTTTCTCGCGCCGTACATCGACTTGCAGCAGCGCGACCAGAATGTGTTTATTGACAGTCAGGCGACGGCACAAATGCGTGTGGCCAGCGGGGAAATCGGCGTCGATTTTGGAAGAGAGCTCGGGTCGACAGGTGAATTTCGCTCAGGAGTCTACGGCGGCCGCGGCGAGTCACGCATCAAGCTGGGCGACCCGTCAATTCCGGATAACGAATTCGATACCGGGGGGCTATTCGCGCAGTTGCAACTCGATACGGTGGATGACTCGCGTTTTCCGCGCAGTGGCCAACGCGCGACACTGCGTTGGGATATGTCGCGGCAATCGCTGGGGGCGGATCAGAATTTCGAAACACTCGAAGCGGACTACTTGTCCACCTGGAGCCGCGGCAAGAGCACGTTGCAACTGGGACTTGGTTTTGCCACGACCTACGGCGCAGGCGACCTGCCGCAGGAGTATTTTCCCCTGGGCGGGTTCCTGAACCTGTCCGGGCTCGAGCGTGGTCGAATCAGTGGCCCGCACGCGGCGATAGGTCGCCTGATTTATTACCGGCTGGTCAGCGACTACACGGGTGGCCTGTTTGAGGTTCCCGTCTACGTTGGCGGGTCCGTCGAAACCGGTGGCGTCTGGCAGTCGCGCGGCGACATGGGTCTTGATTCGTCTATTGCGAACGGCAGCCTGTTCCTGGCGTTTGATGCCTATTTCGGCGCCATTTACCTTGCCGCAGGATTCGCTGAGGGTGGCGAACAGACTTTCTACCTGCTGA
This sequence comes from uncultured Woeseiaceae bacterium, assembly GCA_964533065.1. Taxonomy (GTDB): domain Bacteria; phylum Pseudomonadota; class Gammaproteobacteria; order Steroidobacterales; family Woeseiaceae; genus UBA1847. Next base: position 7,189 of record CAZHLE010000090.1, read on the forward strand.
TCGGCTCACCGCGGCGCTAGACGCTACCGGACCAGTTTCTCGAGGACCTGGGTCGGTACGTCGGTAGTGCGGTAGTAGCCGTGGCGCGTGGCCATGGCGGAGAAGGCGCGATCCCGCTCGGCTTCGCTGCGATACCAATGCAGTCGTTCCCAATTACCGCCGAGTATCCTGCGCATCGTATCGCCAGGCGGTAATGTGACGCGAATGCCGAAACGCCGATCAGTGCCGGCGGATTCCGGGTCGACGAGATTATGCGGGTGGCAATAATTCATTTGCTTTTTCCGATCGAGGGCCGCGAGTATAACGAAAGCCTAGGGGTCGACACCAACGCGCGCTGTAGGCCAGCTGGAAATCGATGATGGCCGGTCTGCCATCCTCGCGAACCAGTCGCGGGACGCCGTCGAAATGCTCAAACAGTGCAAGCGCGCGCCTCCCGCCGCATTAGCCGGCGCGCCAGCCATCGCAATCCGGCGGCTGCCGTGACACAGTCGCGTTTGATGACAGAGGTGCCGTTGTCGGTGGTCTGGCACACCGTGCCGAGCACGTCCCTCTTCAGTAGATGCGAACGGGTCATTTTCGCCGTTTCCGCTTCCGCGCCTCTGGCAGTAGCCGCGTAAATCACCGAGAATACACCAGCGTCGGGTCGCGGGATAAGCAATGACGGAAAATTCGGACGAAAAGGCGCTTGGCCAGCGATCAATGCTCGACTCAACCGGCGAATTCTTCAGCGTCGGTTCGCCTTTGCACGCGGTTCGTGCTGGCTACGTACGACGTGTCGCCGATACGGTACTGTACGAGTCAATCAGCGCCGGTCGTTATGCACACGTCATTGCGCCGGACCGAATGGGCAAGTCCAGCCTGATTGCAGCAACGGCCGCCCAGTTGGAAATGAGCGGCCAGAAAGTCGCAATTCTAGACCTCGAACAGATTGGTGGACGCGAGGCGGGTAGTGATCAAGGGCGCTGGTACTACAGCATCGCTTACCGGCTGCTGCGCCAGCTTCGTATTCGCATCGATTTGCACTCCTGGTGGCAGGACAAATCGATGCTCAGCAACCGGCAGCGACTGTTGGAGTTCTACTCCGAGATCATCCTGCAACATGTTTCCAGTCGTGTGGTTATCTTCGTTGATGAGATTCAGTGCATCGCGGAGCTAGAGTTTGCTGATCAATTGCTCTCCAGTATTCGCGCTGCACACAATGCGCGCACGATCGATCCGGAGTTTTCCCGAATTTCGTTTGTGCTGCTCGGCGAGTGCGACCCTGTCAGTTTGATCGATGAACCGGAATTGTCTCCGTTCAATGTAACGCAGGCCGTGTCACTCGCCGATTTTTCGCGTGACGAGCTAAACCTTTTTGCGACCGAGTTAGGTCTTGAGCCAAAATTAGCCGCCGCCGCACTTGACCGCGTCTATTACTGGACCGCAGGCCAGCCATATCTGAGCCAGAAGTTGGCACGTAGGATCGCGCGCGAAGAAATCACCGTGGAGCATCCGGCCGAAATGGCGGCCGAGGTGGATCGAATTGCGCTGCAGCAGTTGGCGGGTCGTGCGGCGCTGCACAATGAGCCGCACATGAGCCACATTCACCGGCAAATCGTCAACGACGAGCGGCGCCGCGAGGCGCTGCTGAATCTCTACGGGCGAATTTGCAAGAATGCACGTGTCGCGACCGACCTTGGATCGCCACTACAGCGGCGCCTGATTGCGATTGGTCTGGTCGTGATTGACGACGAGGGGCGGCTCAAAGTCCGCAATCGGCTTTACGAATCAGTATTCACAACGCGCTGGGCCAACGAGAATCTGCCTGTTAACTGGCGCCCGCCGGCGGTTGCCGTGGCGGCGATACTGGCTATCATTTTTATCCCTTTCTGGTACACACAACTCCTGCCGCGTGGCTATGTCGAGCTGTTGACCTCGGATGGCACCGAACTGGAGGGCGCGAAAAACGCCTTTGAGAGTCTGCAATCGTTCCCTGGGCACGAGGACGCGGCGATTGATTTATATCGTGGATTTCTCGAGAGGCGGGCAGAAGCGGCTGACGGCATTTCGCAAATCGAGACACTGGTCAACATGGTGGAGAATCTGCCCTGGGCTGCCGGCCTGCCCGCCCAGATGGTCGCTGGATTCTGGGACCGTAAGGCCAGCGGTGCAATGCGCGCCGAGCGACGCGAAGCAGCACTGCTCGCCTCGATCGAGGCGCTGGCACTTGTCACGCCAGAGCGCCGCAACCGCGCGGCGATGCTGGTTTCAAGCGACTTGCCGCTACTGGTCTCGAGCCTGTCGCCCGGCGACCAGGAAAAAATCGTGCTCAACCCACAGAACTTGCTGCTGACTGCTGCTACGGATTCACAAATCTCGCAGTGGACGCTTGGCAACCAGGAGTTTCAGCGCCGCGACAACTGGTCCATAACGGCACTTGAAGTTGCCCCGCTGGTGCGCCGAATCATGGTTGATACAGCAGGTACGGTGCGTCGGATCGGCCTGACAATCAACCTGAGCCACCAACGTGTCAGTGATCTGCGCATCAGACTAATCGCCCCATCCGGGCGCGCGATAGAGGTTAAACCCCGGGTCGATCGTGCGTCATCGAACCAGGACATCCGCATCGATCCAGAGCAGTTGAAAGACCTGCTCGGCGAATCGATCACCGGCACGTGGAGTCTCAGCATACGGGACGAAGAACTCAGTGTTGCGGGCCAACTGGTTGGATGGAACCTGCAGCTTAATTCGCAGGGCCTGATCGAGGACTTCCAGCGTGGCTTGAATATATCGGACCCGGTCGAACGGGAGACCAACCAGATCTGGTTGAGTGTCGACGGCAGATTTGCTATCGCGCGCGCGACACAAAACGACATTGCGCGCATCTGGGACCTTGCGCTGGCAAAACCGTTGCGGGCAGTCGCCGTCGCGGAGCAGGAACAGTTTATCGGCTTGAGTGCGGATGCAAGACTGTTGGTGACGGCGACGCAGCACGCAGTAAATTTATGGCACACTGGC
>CAZHLE010000091.1:0-9937 GCA_964533065.1 uncultured Woeseiaceae bacterium
GACTCTTGTCGTGTAGGCCTTGACGATACCGAGGATGTAGTCGAGGTTTCGCGGACCGATTCCGGTGCCGGTACTTGCGGCGGCGGCAACCGTGTTCGAGGACGTAACAAACGGATAGGTTCCGTGGTCAATATCGAGAAAGGTGCCCTGGGCGCCTTCAAACAAAACGCTTTCACCCGCATCCATGTGTTCTTTGAGCACCTGCGTTACGTCCACCGTAATCGGCGCGACGATATCCGCTGCCTGCAGGGCATCTTCCAGCGACTTGGCGAAATCGATCGTCTCCGCGCGGAAATAATGTTTCAGCAGGAAATTGTGGTAATCGAGTACCTCGCCAAGCTTGGCGGCGAATTTCTCGCGCACAAACAAATCCGACACCCGGAGCGCACGGCGTGCCACCTTGTCTTCATAGGCAGGCCCGATACCGCGGCCGGTCGTACCGATTGCATCTGAGCCGCGCGCCTTTTCTCGCGCCAGGTCCAGGGCCGCATGCGATGGCAGTATCAACGGGCACCCCGGGCTGATCCGGAGCCGTTCGTACACGGGCACACCGCTCGCCACCAGCGCGTTGCACTCCTTTATCAATGCCTCGAGCGACAGCACGACGCCGTTGCCGATGAGACAGTTGACGCCTTCGCGAAGAATCCCGGACGGAATCAGGTGCAGCACGGTTTTCTTGCCGTCGATCACCAGCGTATGGCCAGCGTTGTGGCCGCCCTGAAAGCGCACCACGGCCGCAGCCCGGTCCGTCAGCAAGTCAACGATTTTGCCCTTGCCTTCGTCACCCCACTGGGTACCGATGACAACAACGTTTTTCCCCATGATTTTCCCGCTCGTCAACTACGGACGATAAACAGCATCAACAGCCCGGCAATCATCGCGGCCAATCCGAAATTCCGCAGCTGATTGTCACTGAGCTGCACAATTTGCGCCACCAGTTGCTTGTATCGATCCGGACGGACGAACGGCAACATGCCTTCAATCACCAGCAGCAGCGCCACGGCCGTCAAGACTTCCGTCCAAAACACCGTGGTTCAGACCGCCGTTATTATCGATTGCCATCCGCATCGTTGAGATAGCGGAAGAATTCGCTGTTCGGATTGAGTACCAGGATATCGCCGCTTTTGCCCATCGAATTCCGATACGCATCGATGCTGCGATAAAATGCATAGAACTCGGGATCCTTGTTGTAGGCGTCGGCATAAACTTGCGCCGCTTTGGCATCGCCCTCACCACGAATGATCTGCCCCTGCTTGTTCGCATCGGCGAGAATGATGGTGCGATCCTTCTCAGCGGTAGAGCGAATCAGCGACTCGCGTTCGCGGCCCTGTGCACGGGTTTCGGTGGCCACGCGAGCACGTTCTTCGCTCATCCGGTTGTAGACAGAGTTGCGCGCCTCCGCCACAAACTCGACCTGCCTGACGCGAAAATCGACGAGCTCGATGCCGAGGCCCTTAGCGGTCGCGGCCGAAGTCATCAGCATGTCTCGCATCAGCGCTTCACGCTCGACTGAAATCGCCTGCTGCACCGTACGCTTGCCGAACTCCGTAACAACCGAGTTGCGTACGATTTCCCGCAACCGGTCCACGGCCATGGACAATGAGCCGCCGGTCGATGTATAGAAGGCCACCTCGTCGACAATGCGCCACTGCACGAAGAAATCGACCTGCATGCCGGTCCGTTCGAGCGTGAATACGCGTTGCGGTTCATCATCGATCTTCAGGATGCGGGCTGGGAATTTTCGCACCGTCTGGTATACCGGAATCTTGAAGTGGATGCCCGGCTCGTAATTCGCTCGCACCACTTCACCAACCTGTAACTTGATGGCCAGTTCACGCTCATTCACCGTAAACGCTGTCAGGCCGAGCACGAGCAAACCCAGGCCCAGGACAATGACAACTACAAAGCGACTGCCGTTCATTGACGTTCCCTCCGTTCGCGACTGGTATCCGCATCCGATTGCGAATCCGATGTGACCGGCGCAGTCGCCGAGCGGCCGGTTTCAGCGCTGCTGGTCCGGCCTGACGACTGGTTAATTAACTGGTCGATGGGCAGATACAACAGATTTCCGCTGCCCTCTGAATCGATCAGGATTTTGTTCGAGTTGCCGTAGACCTCCTCAATCGCCTCAAGATAGAGACGATCACGCGTAACCCGCGGCGCGCGTTGGTACTCGGTGAGCAGCGCCAGGAAACGCTGCGACTGGCCTTCCGCGTCGGCGATGACCTTGTCGCGATAAGCTTCCGCATCCTGCAGGATGCGCTCTCTCGTACCGCGAGCCCGCGGCACGATATCGTTCGCAAAGGTCTCCGCTTCCAGCTCATAGCGGCGCGAGTCGTTGAGCGCTCTTTGCGTGTCATCGACTGCGTCTTGAACCGATGGCGGGTAATCGACTTTTTCCAGGTTTATCGAGGTCACGGTTATCCCGGCACCGTAACCGTCGAGTGTCAGCTGCAATTCGCCCATGGTTCGCGACGGGATCTGCTCACGGCGTTCACCGATCAGCAGTTCCAGGGTGCTCGTGCCGACGACGCCGCGCAGCGCGCTCTCGGTTACGTCGCCGATAATTACCTCCGGATCCTCGACGTTAAACAGGAATTTAACCGGGTCAGAGCGCCGGTATTGCACGGTCATGTCGATATAAACGTACGCTTCGTCCGAAGTCAGCATTTCGGTGCGAAACTTGGAATCTCGCACTTCCTCGATATTGACAATATCGACAGTCTCGATCGGAAACGGCAGGTGCCAGCGAAGGCCCGGCAAGGACGTATCCGTGTAGGCGCCAAAGCGCTGCACCACGCCGCGTTCCGCCTGATCGACCCGATACAGGCCGGTGAAGAGCCACGCGAAAAACAGCAGAACTGCGAGCACCCAACCACCGCCACCACTATTGCTGCGTGCAGCGCCGCCCCCACCACCCAGGATCTTGCCGAGCCGCCGTTGCCAGTCTTGCACGATCTGATCCAGGTCGGTTGGCTTGTCGCCGTCCCGTCGCCAGGGATTCTTGCCATTTCCAGAGTCATTCCAAGCCATATTCGTTCGCTTCTTAAGGGTTAATAGCCGTTACCGGCTCAGGCATCGGCTGCAAAAAACAATTGACGAGGTTTTCCTGCTGCAAGAAGCGCTGCAGGTCCCGCTCGCCCAGACGCAATTCAATATTCCAGCCGCCATCTTCGCATGCCTGCTCCCTGAGAACAGCACCCATGGCAAAAAGTTTCGCTCTTTGCCTGCCCTGGGTCGGCCGCAAATGCATCACCCCATGCTGAACCTTGCGTGGCAGGCGCCTGACTATTGCCTCCAGCAAAGCTGGCAATCCCTCGCCTGTCACTGCCGAAATCTTCACCGAACGACCTTCTCTGGAGCGATTTGCAAATGGTCGATGCCCGTGAACCAGCCTGTCAATTTTATTGTAGACACGTATCTGCGGCACTTTGTCCGCATCGAGCTGTTTCAGCACCGAGTTAACCTGGCGAATGCGTTGCCAGCGGTGCGGATCACTGGCATCGATCACGTGCAGGACCAGGTCCGCCTCGCGCGTTTCCTGTAAGGTCGAACGGAAGGCAGCAATCAGCTCGTGTGGAAGATCGCGGATAAATCCGACCGTGTCTGCGAGCACGATGCCGCGTCCATCCGGTAATTCGAGTTGTCGCACGGTCGGGTCCAGCGTTGCGAATAACTGGTCCTTCACGAAGACACCGGCATCGGTCAACGCATTGAACAACGTCGACTTGCCGGCGTTCGTATAACCGACCAGGGCGACGGTCGGAACTTCGGCGCGTACCCGGTTCTGGCGATTCATGGTTCGGCGCGATTCAACTTCTTCGAGCCGCGTCATCAGCTGCCGGATGCGGTTATTGATGATGCGACGGTCGGATTCGAGCTGCGTTTCGCCCGGGCCGCGCAAGCCGATACCGCCCTTCTGGCGTTCCAGGTGGGTCCAACCGCGCACCAGTCGCGTCGACATGTGTTTCAGTTGCGCAAGCTCGACCTGCAGCTGCCCTTCAGAGCTGCGGGCACGCAAGGCAAAGATATCCAGGATCAGGCCGGCACGGTCAATCACCCGGCACTTCAGTTCATGTTCGAGATTGCGCTCCTGGCTGGGCTTGAGGCTTGCCGCCGAAATGACCAGCTCGGCGTTGTGCGCGACGACCGCCTGGCGCAATTCATCCAGTTTGCCTTTACCGATGAATGTACGCGGGTCGGGACGTTGTCGGCCGCTGATGATTTCAGTAACAACAACGGCGCCCGCCGAGCGTGCCAGTTCCGCAAACTCTTCGCGTTCTGCTTCATCGGGTGCGCCGGTCAGGCCGGCATGGACGAGAATTACACGTTCGCCGCTTTGCGGTCTCTCAAACAAGAACTTACTCTTCCTCTACCTCTACCTCGTCGTCCGGTAAGGGCAATCGCACATTGCGCGATGGCACGACCGTTGAAATCGCGTGTTTGTAGACCATCTGGTTAACGCTGTTCTTCAGCAATACGACGAATTGGTCGAACGAATCCACCTGGCCCTGCAACTTGATGCCGTTGACGAGATAGATCGAAACCGGAACCTTTTCCTTGCGCAGGATATTCAGGAACGGATCCTGCAGTGTCTGCCCTTTAGCCATGTTTGGGTCTCCTTATTGTTTTGAGGTTCTTACGGCTCGCGACCGGTGGCGCCGGTGCCCATTCGTGAGTCGTGCCTAAGCGTGCAAAAATGTTACCACAGCCATCAACTATTACCGTCACTAATCGACCGCAATGAGTCCAGAAACGTCGATATTGCGTCAACGCAGCCAGCTTCAAGGGGGCTGCACGAATATAACTCGGTTTCACTTCGAAGCCACGTAATCTGGCGCTTGGCCAGCTGTCTGGTCGCGACCAGCGCCCGGTATCGGGTTTCCTGCAATGAATATTGTCCCGCCAGGTGCGCCCAGACCTGGCGGTAACCGACTGCGCGCATAGAGGGCAGATCGGGAGTCAGTCCCGGCCGTCGCATGAGTCCGGCCACTTCATCCACGAACCCAACCTGGAACATTTTATTGAGTCGCTGCTCGATGCGTTCGTGCAGCAGCTTCCGTTCCGCGATTTGCAGTGCGACCTTGACGAATTCGATTCCGCCATCGCTCCCCTTAGGCGCTGCGTCATTTTGCCAGTTGGTCAATGACCGACCGCTGATTTCGAAGACCTCCAGTGCCCGCTGGATGCGCTGACCGTCATTCGGATTGATCCGGTTCGCCGCCGCCGGATCCGCCTTTGTCAGGCGGGCGTGCACTGCTGGCCAGCCGTGTGCGAGCGCATCCGCATCGATCGCGGCGCGCACCTCGGCATTGCCCTGCGGCAGTTTGGCGAGGCCGCGCGTCAGCGCACGAAAATACATCATGGTGCCGCCAACCAGGAGTGGCCATCGTCCTACCGCGATAATTGCGCACATTTCCCGGTGCGCATCGCGGACGAAGTCACCGGCGGAATAGCGCTCCTCGGGATCTCGAATATCAATCAATCGGTGCGGCGTTCCACGCAATGTCGCCGCGTCAGGTTTCGCCGTACCAATATCCATGCCACGGTAGACCAGCGCCGAATCGACGCTAATGATGTCGAATGGAAAACGCCGGCAAAGTTCGATAGCGACGTCTGTCTTGCCGGCCGCCGTCGGGCCCATCAGGCAAACCGCGAATCCGTTCATGGGGATGATCTAGCGGCCACGCATGAACAGCCGATCGAGGTCGGCCATGCTGATCGCGGTCCAGGTTGGCCGCCCGTGATTGCATTGATCAGCGCGCTTGGTGACTTCCATCTCGCGCAGCAGCGCGTTCATTTCATCGACTGACAACCGGCGATTCGCGCGCACCGAGTGATGACAGGCCATCGTCGCCAGGAATTCGTCCATCTTGTCTTTGACGCGATGGCTTTGCCCGGCTTCGGCAAGATCGGATAATACATCGCGCAACAATGCTTCGACATCGGAGTCGCGCAACAGTGCAGGCACTTCGCGTACCACAAGGCTGGTTGGCCCAGCGCGATCTACCACCAAGCCGACTTTTTCGAATACGCTGGCGGAGTTCGCAACCAGCTCCGCCTCGCTGGCCGAGACCGCTACGGTCACGGGTACCAACAGCGGCTGGCGGACAATTGAGCCATCGTCAAAATCGGCTTTCAGCTTTTCATACAAAATGCGCTCGTGCGCCGCATGCATGTCGACAACAATAAGTCCGTCGCTGTTCTCGGCCAGCACGTATGTGCCCGCGATTTGTGCAATCGCGAAACCCAGCGCAGGCATCGTCGTCGACCTGGACGTCGGCGTGCTGGCCGGCATCGACGCTGCCATAGCCTGGTAAGCCGACAGCGTCTCGCGCACCTCGGTAAGGCCCAAACCGCCCTGCGCGAACGTGCCACCCCTATGCGCCGTATGTCGTGGCAGAGATACTGGCGGCTGCGCGTGCGCACCCGGGCGGGTCTCGCGCAAAGCAAACTCCACTGCCTGCGACACAACACCGTGCACGCGACGTGCGTCGCGAAATCGAACCTCGTGTTTCGCCGGATGCGCATTCGCATCCACCGTCGCCGGATCCAGCGTCAGGCTGAGGACGTACGCCGGATATCGGCCCTGGAACAACACATCACGATAGCTATGGCGCACTGCATGCGAGAGCGTCTTGTCACTGATGCTGCGGCCATTGACGAACCAGAACTGCATGTCTGGCTGGCTGCGATTAAACGTTGGCAATCCCAACCAGCCGGTCAGGGCGATGCCATCCGTATCGCTCGCAATATGCACCGCGTTGTCGGCGAACGGCGTGCCCAGGATCCTGCCAAGCCGCGCCAGCCGTTCCGGCCCGGTCAGCGCGGCGGCCAGCTGGAGTACCGTGCGCCGATTGTGTGTTACCTGAAACGCCACATCCGGTCGTGACAGCGCCAGTCGTCTGAGCCATTTTTCAATGTGTTCAAATTCCGTGCGTTCGGTTTTCAAGAAGCGCCGTCGCGCCGGCGTGTTATAGAAAAGATCATGCACTTCGACTGTGGTGCCGACCGGATGGGCCGCCGGCCGGGCGGCGCTGACGGTGCCGCCATCGACTTCGATCTGCCAGGCGCTGTCCGTGCCGGGCACACGTGAACAAAGCGTCAGCCTTGCGACCGAAGCGATGCTGGGCAGCGCCTCACCGCGAAAACCCAATGACACCACCGACTCGAGATCTTCGAGGCTGCTGATCTTGCTGGTCGCATGCCGCGATATGGCCAACGCCAGCTCGTGCTGCGCGATACCACTGCCGGAGTCACGGATGCGAATCAGTTTTTGCCCGCCCGCAAGGATGTCGACGTGCACGCTCGTCGCTCCCGCGTCGAGGCTGTTCTCGACCAGCTCCTTGACCACGGAGGCTGGCCGCTCGACAACCTCTCCGGCCGCGATCTGGTTGATCAGGTGATTGGGTAATTGCTGGATCGGCACGCCGGAGACCGCGGGATGAGAGCTTGGCCTGCCATTTTTTCAAAACGGCAGGCAAAAGTCTTGTCGCCGTTTCTAGCTGCCGGAGAAAACCGGGATCGCCAGCACCTGGCCAACACGAATATTGTCGTTACTGAGCTTGTTGGCACTGCGAATCGCGCCAGCGCTAACGTTGTAGCGGTCCGCGAGTTCCGAGATCGTGTCACCACGCGCAATCTTGTGCTGCACCTGGCCCGCAGGCCGGCGGCGCATCTCCATGGCGATTTGCGTATCGGGTGGCGGGTTGGTGTAGAAATAGTTGCGCACACCACCAAGAATGGCATCGGCGAGCTTGGCCTGGTAACGCTTGTCCTTGAGCAAAAGTTCCTCGGTCGGATTGGAGATGTAAGCGGTCTCAATCAGGATCGAGGGCATTTCGGGCGACTTCAGCACGAGAAATCCAGCTTGTTGCACGCTCCTGCGACGCACGTTTACAACGCGTGATAACTCAGCGATGACTTTTGAGCCGACGTCGAGGCTAGCGCCCAACGCCGCATTCTGCGACAGGTCGAGCAGTACCGACGCCAGTACCTTGTCCTTGTCATTGAGTGAAACGCCGCCAATCTGTACCGACTTGTTTTCGCGTTCAGCGAGCAGGCGCGCTTCTTCATCACTCGCTCCCTTCAACGACAGGGCATACACGGTGGCGCCGCTGGCGCGTCGGTCCGTGACCGCGTCCGCGTGCACGGAAACAAACAGATCCGCGCCGGCCTGGTGCGCAATGTCCATGCGCTTGCGATGATCGACATAATAGTCGCCGTTACGCACCAGCACCGCCTTCATGCCCGACTCCGCGTTGATGCGCAGAGCCAGCTCGCGCGACAAGGCGAGGGCAACATCTTTTTCGCGCGTCTTGCCGCGCCCGATCGCGCCCGGGTCATGACCACCATGCCCGGCGTCAACCGCAATAACTATATCGCGACCGGGCTTGTAGGCCTCGGAGGCGCGTCGCACAGTTTGCAGATTGCCGCTTCGCTCGAGATCGATTACGAGGCGATCACCGAATTGCGGATTGGGTCCCGCGGCGAAACTGCGCGTACGTACGTTTTCGTTTAAATCGAGCACGACTCGCAACTTGCCATCGGCACGAGCACCGCTGCGGATACTTTTCACCGCGCCAACACCGCCTGGCATCGAGCGCAGGCTGTCGGCAAGCCGGCCGTCCTCAAGATCGATGACGAGCCGATCGGGACTGCGCAGGGTGAATATGCTGTGCGTCACCGGGGCGCTGAGATCCAGCACCACCCGCGTTTTGCCGCCCTCGGCCCAGACCCGTATGTTTTCGACCGTCGTCCCAGCCTTGGCCGCGACGCCAAATAACAGCAGCAACAGGGGTAAGAGTTTCAGGCGGCAAAGGTACATCGACGACGTTGGTCCCGGCAGACAGCATTATGTCGGGTGAGTATACGACCTTGCTTCAGAAATCCAATATTTTTCTTGCGATATTATAGAGATAAGTCACTTATTTAATGTCCGGGCTAGAACGAGGGGCACCATGCGGGCGAGCATTTCGCGGCCCTTGTCGCTCAGGGCGAGCAGCTCGGCGGCCCGCCCGTCGCGCTCATAGGCCAGCGCAATACGCAGATCCGCAGAGTCGCCAAGGCCCGGCGCCCGATCCGGCCATTCCACCAGTCTCAAGCCCTCATCGAGCTCGTCCCAGCCCAGGAAATCCAGCTCTTCCTCGGATGAAACTCTATATAAATCAATGTGATAAATTGATCCTTGCGGCAACGAATACGGCTCCACCAGGGTATACGTCGGGCTCGGTACCGGGCCTTTATGGCCCATAGCCTGAATCAGGGCGCGCGCCAACGTCGACTTGCCGGCGCCCAGTTCGCCCTCGAGCAGGATGGTAAAGCCCCGAAAGTCCGGCGGCAGCGCGGCTTTGAGTCGTCGCGCCAGCGCTTGCGTCGCCGCCTCATCCTTGAGAAAAAGTTTCATGCATTGACCAGCGGGCGGATTTCAGCCAGCAGGTCCGAGGCGATCAGCCCACGCTCACCGCCGGCGGCGGCCCGGTCGCCCGCGCGCGCATGCAGATCAACGCCCGCGATGGCTGCGTCCTGCAACGACAGTCCCTGTGCCAGCAGTCCCGCGATCATGCCGGTCAGTACGTCCCCCATTCCGGGCGCCGCCATGCCGGGATTGCCGGCGGTGCAGAGCCAGGGCACCCCATCGGCGCCTGACACGAGCGTTCCCGCCCCTTTCAGGACGGCAATGCCGCCGTATTGGGCCTGTAGCGCATTGAGCGCCGCGCGCCGATCGGCCTGGACCGCGGCTGTGCCGCTGCCGAGCAAGCTTGCTGCCTCGCCGGGATGTGGCGTGATAACGCGTGATGGCGTCATTTTTGGCGAAGATGCCAGCCAGTTCAACGCATCTGCGTCCCAAACCGCGGGGCGCTGGTCGGCCTGCAACAGCTCGAGGAGTTCGGCCGCCCAGTCCGAGCGCCCTAGCCCGGGGCCTGCCGCGACCACA